>CAIWOY010000381.1 GCA_903914415.1 uncultured Phycisphaerales bacterium
GCAGCACCTGCAGCGCCAGCGCGACAGCAGGCAGAACCAACCAGCCAACGTTCCGTCCCAGTTTCATCTGAATCTCTCCATGCTTCGGTTGTTAGCGGTCGGTCACTCGCCGCCGCGATTTTGCCGAATGCCTGTGTGATATCCGGGAAACGTTCATTTTCCAATAGACGCGGCCCGGCCCTGCGGAATTCACGAAGCCACGCAAGGACCTGCCCGCGCGGCGACCGTGCGCGGATGCGCCATGCGGTGCACGCAAGGGCCTTTTCGGCGCAACTCGCTGTGCTCGGAAGAGTTAACCACGGAGGGACCGAGCCACAGAGAAGACGACGCTCTTCACTCTCCCTGTACTTCAAACGGCCCAGACCTTCGCGCGCCACGCAGGTTCTTCGGCAGCCTACGGCCGACACGGGGGTCGGCCGCTACATTGGGTTGCGGGCACAGCCCGCGCTGTGCCGCTCGTGGTGAATCGTGCGGCACAGACGGCCGGCTACTTCTTGAGCGTCGTCTTCAGCACCGTCAGCAGTTGCTGGTTGTTGATCGGCTTCTGGAAAACGCCCGCCAGCCCCAACTCGGAGTAGTCGATCGTCGTGTTCAGGTCGTCGCCGACCGAGCTGAGCATGTAGACGGGCTTGGTGTTGCCCTCGGCCTTGAGGTCGCGGACCAGGCTCGTGCCGGCGTCCACTTCCTCCATCATCAGGTCGATGATGACCAGGTCGGGGTTGGACTGCTTGTACTTCTTCAGCCCCACCTCGGCACTGCGGGCTTCGACCATCGCGTAGCCGTTCTTCTCCAGCACCAGCCGCAGGGCGTCGAGCAGGTCCTGGTCGTCATCGACACACAGGATCACGAACTTGCCGTCTTGCATCAGAGTTCCCCTTGCGAAGCGGCGGCCACCGGCGCTGGTGCGCTGAATTGGGCCGCGACTTCGCGGAAGCTGTGGGCACGCAACGTGCCCGCCAGAAACTCGACCGCCCGGGCGAGATTCTCCCGGGCCGCCGGCGAAAGCGATTCCCCGAACTCGTCGAACTCGTAGCCGCGCACCCCCAGCAGATACCCCTCCGTCCGCGCGCCGAACAGGTCCCGCGCCAGCCCGAGCACGCCCGCCGGCGAGACGCTGTGCGTGCTGAACGTGGACCCGTTGCCCGCCTCAATCCGCCGGAATGAGAACGGCTCCGCGCCCGCGGCGTCCGCATCCGCGAACACCACCACGTCGTGCCCGGCGACGGCCGCGGCATCTTCCACCGTGAGCTGGTAGTCCGACTCGACCGTCACGCCGGGGAGGAACAGCTCCTCCAGCGCAGTGGCCAGCGCCGGGCCCAAGCCGTCGTCGCGCCGGCCGGGGTTGCCGTAGCCGAGGACCAGGATTCGTCCGTTGTCGGGCATCGATTCAAGCAGTTCAGAGTAGCGAGTTAAGAGTAACGAGTGGCAGCTCTGAACTCGTTATTCGCTACTCGTTACTCGCTACGCGCTACTCCCCGCGCACCTTTCGATCCACGACGTTGCCGTCCACGTCAACGAGTTCGACCACCAGCGGCATTTGCCCCAGCGCGTGCGTCGCACACGACAGGCAGGGGTCGTACGCGCGGATCGCGACCTCGATGTGGTTCAGCAGACCCTCGGTGAGCTCGTGCCCGCTGAGGTCGTCCTGCGCGACCTTCTGGATGGCCCGGTTCATGGGCTCGTTGTTGTTCGTGGTCGAGACGATCAGGTTCGCCATCACGACCTGGTCGTCCTTGTTCACCTTGTAGTGGTGGAAAAGCGTGCCGCGCGGGGCCTCGATCAGGCCGACGGCCTCCTCCCGCCGCGGCCCGCGGACCACGAGGTCCTGGCCCTGCAGGTCCTTGTCGTGCAGCAGCTCCTTGATCTTCTCGATGGCGTGCAGCAGCTCGATCATGCGGGCCCAGTGGTACGCCATCGAGATGTTGTTTGGCTTGTCCTTGGTGAGGGCCTTGAACTCCTTGCGGGCCGCCTCGGCCTCGGGCGTGTCGATGAAGTCCGCCGTGTTCAGCCGGGCCAGCGGGCCCACGCGGTACCAGCCCGTCTCCGGCCCGAGCGACTTGATGAACGGGAACTTCATGTACGACCACGGGCGGACCTCTTCGGCGATGTAGTCCACGTATTTCTGGTAGTCGACGTGGTCGAAGATCTTCTTGCCGTCGGCGGTGATCGCCCGCAGGCCGCCGTGATAGAGATCCATGGCGCCGTCCTGCCGGATCAGCGACAGGTGGTTGGAGTCGAACGAGCCGAACGGGGCCAGCTTCTCCAGGTGCTGAACGGTGAAGTCCTTGCAGAGCTTCAGGGCCGCCCGCGACCAGGTAACCATCTGCTCCAGGTCCTTGAGCAGCTCGTCGCGCTCCTGGATCGAGAGGTTCTTGTTGATGCCGCCCGGGATCGCGCCGGCCCCGTGAATCTTCTTGCCAGCGGTGCGCTTGATGATCTCCTGCCCGTACTTCCGCATCATCACACCCTGGACCGCCAGCTCCGGGTACTTCAGCGCCACGCCGATCACGTTGCGGATCGCCGGGTCGGCGTCGAAGCCGAACAGCAGGTCGGGCGAGACGAGGTGGAAAAAGTGCAGGGCGTGCGACTGGAAGAACTGCCCGTAGTGCATCAGCCGCCGCATCTTCTCCGCGGTCGGCGTGAGCTTCTCGCCGCCCACGATGCGGTCCATGGCCTTGGCGGCGGCCAGGTGGTGGCTGACCGGGCAAATGCCGCAGAGCCGCTGGACGAGTACGGGCACTTCCCAGAACGGCCGGCCCTGGATGAAGCGTTCGAACCCGCGGAACTCGACGATGTGCAGGCGCGTCTGCCGCACCTGCCGCTGCTCGTCCAGCAGGATCGTGACCTTCCCATGCCCCTCGACGCGGGTCACGGGCTCGATGACGACGCGCTTCAAACCGATTGTGGACGCTACCACGGGGAGACCTCCAGGCGGGAAAAGTCCGAAGGCAGAAGCAAGAAGTCAGAAGTTGGTCCGGCGTGTCCATCCGGACTTCTGACTTCATACTTCATACTTCTGACTTGGGTGTTAATCATATTTGACGAGCTCATACGGCAACTGCACCGGCTTGTTGGTCAAAAGGGCGACCAGCGCCTCCCAGATCGTGTCGGCCGACGGGGGGCAGCCGGGCAGGTGATAATCGATCTTGACGACCTCATCGCAGGGGTAGACCTTGTCCAGGAGCAGCGGCAGCTCGGGGTCGTTCGGGATCAGCCGGGCGGGGTTGTGCACGGTCGGCCCCTTGAGATAGGCCTCCTCGTAGCACTCCTGGAGCGGCACCATGTTCCGCAGGGCGGGAATGCCGCCCATCGTCGCACAATCGCCGACCGAGATGAGAATGTCGCAGTGCGCCCGGAAGTCCTGGAGCACGCGCACGTTCTCCTCGTTGCAGCACCCGCCTTCGATCAGCCCGATCGCGCAGCGGCCCGTGAACTTCTTGATGTCGTCGATCGGCGACTTGTCGAACTGGACCAGCTCGATCAGCTTCAGGATGCGGTCGTCGATGTCCAGCACGGACATGTGGCAGCCGAAGCAGCCGGCTAGCGAGGTCGTTGCAACTTTGGGTTTCGCCATGACTCGGATCCTTCGAATTAAGAATTTTGGAATTAGGAATTAAGAATGAAACCAACGGCCCGGTGCGTCGCCGGCGCGTCTTTCTCAATTCTTAATTCTCAATTCTGAATTCCTCACTTTGCTGCCGCCGTCTCAATCTCCGATCCAATCGGCTCCTTGTCGTACAGCCGCTGCCCGAATGGCACCGCGTAGCCGACGCGCTTCTTGACGATCGCGCCGACCGGGCAGGCCTCGGCGGCCTTGTCCGTCACCGCCAGGTCCGTGTCCTTCAAGAACGCCTCGGCATCGACGGCGATCCGCCGGTGCGCCCCGCGGTCGGCGAAGTCAAACACGTGCTTGCCGTCCACGTCGCGCGACGCGCGCACGCACCGCGCACACTGGATGCAACGGTTGTGGTCGATGAACACGTCGGCGTGCGACATGTCGAGTTCGCGTTTTGGAAACATGAACGGGTACTTCGGGGCGGCGATCCCCAACCGGTAGGCCAGCGCCTGCAGCTCGCAGTTCCCGCTCTTCTCGCAGAACATGCAGAAGTGATTGCCCTCGACGAACAGCATGTCGATGATGTTCCGCCGCAGGGCGTTCACCTTGTCCGTGTTGCTTTCGACGACCATGCCCGGCGCGACCGGCTGTGTGCACGCCGCCTGCGGCCGGCCGTTGATGAGCACGGTGCACACGCGGCAGCTTCCCCAGGGGGTGAGGCCCTTCATGTAGCAGAGCCGGGGGATGTAGACGCCGGCCTGCTGGGCGGCCTCGAGAATCGTCTGTCCTGGCTGGCCCTTGATTTCCTTGCCGTCGATGGTGAAGTCGATCGTCGCGCTCATCTCATATCCCTTACTTGTGCCACTGCTCTTGAGCAGTGCCTGGGGGCCGCTATGCGTGCACGTGTTCCGACCGTCGCCCAATGACCTTTTCCGCCTGGGCGACCGCCGCGCGCAGGTTGAACGCCGGCTGCAGCCCGTCGGTCCGCTTCTTGACCAGGGCGTCGTAGGCCGGGCGGAAGTTCTTCAGCGTGGTCAGGATCGGGTTGGCCGAGGTTTGGCCGAGGCCGCAGCGGCTCATGATCTTGATCGTCTGCCCCAGGTCGTCGAGGTATTCGAGGTCGCTGGGCTCGCCCTGGCCCGCCAGAATCCGCGTCAGGCGGTTCCTGAGCAGCACGTTGCCGACGCGGCACGGCGTGCAGTAGCCACAGCTCTCCTCGATGAAAAAGTCCATAAACTTCTCGGCGGCCTCGAGCACGTTGCGCTCGGGGCCGAGGACCATCAGCGCGCCGCCGGTCGCCAGGTCGTCGTAGCAGATCGTGCGCCCGAACTCCTCGCGCGCGACCATCTGGCCGCTGGCCCCGCCGACCTGCACCGCGATCGCGTCCTCGGCGCCGCACAGCTTGAGCACCTCGCTGAGCTTGATGCCGAACGGTACCTCGAACACGCCCGGCGACTTGCAGTCGCCGGAGATGCTCAGCAGCTTTGTGCCGGGGCTGCCTTGCGAGCCGATCTCGCAGAACGTGGCGGATCCCTGCTCCAGGATCTTGGTCACGCAGGCGAAAGTCTCGACGTTGTTGACGACGCTCGGGCAGCCGAGATAGCCCTTCTGCGCGGGAAAGGGCGGGCGCGTCTTCGGGTCGCCGCGCTGCCCCTCGCACGAACTGATGAGCGCAGTTTCCTCGCCGCACACGTATGCCCCGGCGCCCATCTGGATGCGAATATCGAAGTTGAACCCGCGCTGGCCCAGAATGTCCTGGCCCAGCAGGTTGTCTTCCCGCCGCTTCTGAAGGACGTGCTCCAGGTACTTCCGCAGGTAGGCGTACTCGCCCCGGAGGTACAGGATCCCCTCTTCGGCGCCGACCGCGTAGCCCGCGATCGTCATGCCCGCGAATACGCGGTCCGGCAGCTCCGTCAAGAGCACGCGGTCCTTGAAGGTCCCCGGTTCGCCCTCGTCCGCGTTGCACAGGATGTACCGCTTGTCGCCCGGAGCGCC
>CAIWOY010000382.1 GCA_903914415.1 uncultured Phycisphaerales bacterium
CGACCGGGTTCGGTCGGCCTTGAAGTCTGAGGGCTGCACGTACCAGCCGCCGCCCCGCGCGTCAGGGCCTGGGATGCTCTTCCGAGTCACCCAGAGGGAGGTCCCCGCCGTCTAGTACGTGCTGTACGAGTTTCCCATTTCGTCCGTCAGCGTCGTGTTCGGCAGGAACTCGCCGGTCGTGGCGTTGTAGACCCAGCCTTCGCCGGTCCCGGGTGCCGGCACCGGCGGAGTGCTGGCCACGACCAGGACCTTGTTGGCGGTCGTCTTGCCGGCGTTCTCTCCGACCGGACAGGGCGGGACGGCCAGCAGATACGGCCCGTAAATGTGCGTCGTGTCCCCGGATCCCTTGCTGTCCACCGTCGCGCCGTCGACGTCCGAGAACTTTGTCAGCTTGGCGACGAAGTCGTTGGTCGCCGGCCCGGGATACACGTTCTTGTGCTCGACCGCGTACATGCTGATCGCGGCCCGGATCGTCGCGAGGTTGGCCTTCACCGCCGACTGCCCGGCGCCGGAGGCTCCGCGGCTCAACCGTGGGATGGCGATCGCCGCCAGAATCCCAATGATCACGATCACGATGACTAACTCGACGAGCGAGAACCCGGTCTTGCCACCTCTGTGCAACCTCATCGCGAAGACTCCTTCTCTGACGCTGCTGACACCTCTGTGAATGTTCGTGCCGGCGGTTGGTCCGCCGATGGCTACTGCCACGCGCCCCCAATTCCACTACAGCATCGACGCCAAACCCCGGGGGCTTTAAAGAATGCGCCACCCCATTACGCCGTGTCGGATGGCGACTTCACCGCGCCGGCTCAGGCGGCTCGAGCCGCAGGGTGGCACGAATATCGGTCCCGATCTGCTGTAGCACGACGTAGTCGCGCTGAATGTCGATCACCCGGCAACCGTCCAGCTCGGCGCCGACCGGCCAGAGGCGATCATCGATTACCGCCAGCGGGACCTTGCCGACGATCACTCCCAGCAGCTTGTGCCGGGTCCGAAAATCCTCCTCGACGGAAACGCGTGCTTCGACCGGTCCCGGTTCCGGGGGCGGCGCGGGCGCGGCGGCCGCGAGCGCGCTCAAGACCGTGACACTCGGCACGAACAGGTCGCGCTGCAGCCGTGTCGCCTCGTCGGCCACGGGCTCATAGTCCCTGCGCCTGAGCCGCTCCACCAGCTCGCCGACCTGCTTCCAGTCGATTTCCGGGACCGGGGCCGCCAGAGGGGCGGCTTGCGCGCCGCGGGCCGCGGCGGGGCCCCCGCGCGTGAAGGCGTCGAACGCCCACACCAGGGCCGCCAGCAGCAGCGCCGCGCCGAGTACGCCGTGTCGCATCGGGATCCGTTTCATGCGCCGCCTCCGGCCCGGCCTTCGCTCGCCGCCGGCAGCAGGTACATGCGGATCGTCCACGCCAGGTCGCAGCGCGGCTCCGTCGCCGTCGGCGCCCGGCTGATCGAGCACGCGTACAGCGACTGGTACGGGTTCTCCTGGGCAAGCCGGTCCAGGAACAGGACGAAATCCTGGCTGCGGCCGCGCCCGCCGATCTGAATATCGCTTACCAGATACGCGCCGCTGGCCGTCGCCAGTTGTGGCGTCACGCTCAGCAACTCCAGTTGGGATTCCTTGGCCAGATCGGTGATCCGGCTCAGGAGCCGCGAGTAGCTGTCGGCGTTCGGCGCGCAGGCAAGCTGGTCGGCGACGGCCTGTTCCATGTCCCTGGCCCCCTGCTCGACACGCTCCAGCTTCGCCAGATCGTCGTGGAGCTTGACGCAGACCGCCGTACGCGCGCCGGTCAACCGCCGGTAGCTGTCCCACGTCCGCTGCCAGGGACCGACCACCAGCCAGGCGGCGGCGAGCACGAAGACCACCACCCCGGCGGCGCCGACCGCGTCCACGTCATAAATCGTCCAGGGCTTGCGGCAGATGATCATGGGCGCTCCTCCTGCGTGCGTCCCTCCAGCTCAAACGCGACCGCCAGCGCGCCCCGATACGGCTCCTGCGTGGCCCGTACCAGCTCGACCTGCCGCCAACCCGGGAGGCGTTGCAGGGTGTTGAGGAACTGGAGCAGCGCGCCGTGATCCAGGGCATATCCCAGCAGCCGGACACTCTGCATCTCGTCGCTCGCCACCCGCTGGGCAGGCGGGCGCACCCCGGCGGCGGGACGCGCCTCACGATTCCGGGCCTGCGCTGTGCCCGGGTCGTGCGCCGGCGTCGCGATCGTGATGCCAGTGAGGAACACGCCTTCGGGGGCCTCCCGCGCCAGCGTCACGAGGCGCCGCGGCCAAGTCTGCGGGCAGCGGGCGGCGGCGATGGTCTGCAGGCGGCCGAGAAGCTGCGTGCGTTCCGCATTCGTCGCCGCCATGCGGCGCGCAAGCTCCGCGCGCTGCGCCTCCAGGGCGGCGACCTCGTTCCCGAGCTGCACGACCGCGTTAGCCGCGATGCGCTGCGTGCCCCACGCCAACGCCAGCAGCGCCGCGAGCAACATGCAGCTCCCCATCCACGCGACGCGCCGGCGTGCGCAGGCCCGCGTATGCAGACGCGCCGCCGGGACCAGGTTGACGCCCGGCGCGCCGGGACAGCCGCGGCGCGCGGGGACCGCCTCCAGATCGAGCAGCGCCGCGCCGAGCGCGGCGGCGGCACGCGGGACTACGCGAACGTCGGCGAGCGGGTGCTCCCAGGGCACCTCCGGGCTGGTCGCGAGCGTGCTGACCGGGATCTCCAACTCCGCCTGGAGGATGGCCGGCAGCCCCCGCAGGTCGCCGCCGCCGCCCGACACGAACAGCCGCTTCACGCCTTGGTCTGGAAAGCTCTGCATGACGTATCCGAAGCAGCGACCCACCTCGTGGGCCAGCGTACGCAGCGGCTCCAGCAGCACGCTGGAGAACGCGCCGGGCAGGTCGCTGGCCCGGAGCAGGCTGTGTCCCGCCGCCTCCGCCCGGATCCCGCGGCTGGTCGGCGCCACGCCATGTTCGCGTTTCAGTTGCTCGGCGACAGGGTAGGTCACCTCGAACGCCGCAGCCAGCAGCCGGGTCCACTGGTGCGTCGAGGCGGCGATGGAGCGGATGTACGTTGGGACCGTGCCGACGACGACGGTCAGGGTCGAGTGCCGCAGCCCCAGGTCGAGCACCCCCCACAGGTCGTTCTCGGCCGGCGTCCAGGCGTACCGGGCCAGGCGCACCAGGGCACACGGCGCGACCTCGATGCGTCGCAGGCTCAGCCGGTGCCGGGCTAGAAGGTCACACCACTCCAAGGCGAGCTTGGCGGGCAGCACCGCCGCCATCACGTTGGCCTGCGATCCGCGCCCCGGCGGCAGACGCCAGTAGCGCACCTCGACCTCATCGGCCGAGCGGCGGCTCTGCTGGGCCACCTCCCAGGTGAGGGCCTGGATGATCCTGGCCGTCGGCTGGGCCAGCACTGCCTCCGGAAGCTGCACCGGGAAGAACTGGGCTTCGGGCGGCGAAACGACGAGCGCCACTTCGTCGCCGTCGAAGCGTCCCTGCCCGATCATCCGGGCGAGCTGGGCCGCGTCGAACGTCGGCAGCGCGGGCGGCCCCTTGACAGCGCCCGGCTCTGCCAAGGGCGGATCGGCCTCCGCGGACGGCGTCCGCTCGAGCTGCAGCGCGTCGCACAGCCGCGGGCAGCCCCCGCGTTGCGCGAGCTGGTAGGCGCGGATGCCCGTGGCCCCGAAGTCGAACGTGATCGCCGAGCGTCTGGAACGTAACCAGGAAACCATGGTCACTCCACCGGAACAACGTAACAAAGCAACAACGTCACAAGGTAACGAAGGGTGCCGACCAACGTGACCGGGTTCGCCTTGTCACCTTGTCACTTCGGCACCTTGCTGCCTTGCTAGTGTGCCGCCGTCGCCATATCGAACATCGGCACAAAGAGCGACATCGCGATGAAGCCGACGAACACGCCCATCACCGCCAGCAGCACCGGCTCCGCCAGCCGGGTCACGTGCTGCACGGTCGTAACGTTGTCCTCATCGAGCCAGGACGAGACGAAATCCGTCGCCTCGGCGAGGCGCCCGTTTTCCTCGCCGGTGCGGAGGGCCGAGACGATCACGGGGTCCGCGATCCCCGCGTCGGCGAGCGCCTGCCCGACGCGCCCGCCGCCGGAAACGGCCTCTTCAACTCGGTCGATTAAACGCAGGAAGGCCATGTTGCTGACCGCCTCGCGCGACTGCCGGATCGTGTCCAGCAGCGGCACGTGGCAGCGCAGCATCGCCGCCCAGACGCGCACGACGCGCGCGAAGATCAACCGCGACACGAGGGGACCGACTACCGGCAGCCGCACGATCAACTCGTCGAGCCAGGTGCGGGTGCCGGCGGAGCGGTAGGCCAGCACGAGCCCGGCGCCCGCCAGCCCGGCGGCGACCAGCAGGTAGGGCCAGCCGTGCTTGAGCCCCTGGGAGACATCGAAGAGCAGCTTCGTGGTCGCCGGCAGCGGCGAGTTTAGGGTCGTGAAGAGCACCATGAAGCGCGGGACCACGAAGAACAGCAGGATCGCGACCACGACCGTGAGCATCCCGGTCAGAATCGCCGGATACAGCAGCGCCCCCGTCACCAGCTTCCGCGTCTTCTGCTGCTGCTGGGCCAGCTCGCACAGCCGCCCGAAGACCTGCGGCAGCGATGCGGTCGCCTCCCCGGCGGCGATCATGCTGCGGAACACCGGGTCGAAGAACCGGCTCTCCGGCTCCAGGGCGACGGCCAGGCTGTCACCCTGCTCGACGCGCTCGCGGATGCGGCCCAGCAGCACGCGCACGAACGGCTTGGTCGTCTGCGTCTCGACGGCCTCCAGGGCCGGCACGAGCGGCGACCCGGCCTCGAGCAGCATCTTCATCTGCCGCGTGAACAGGATCATGTCGCGGACGTTGAGCCGCGCGCTTTGGAAATACGAGGCCGCGGGGTTGGCACCCGCGTGCCGCTGCTCTTGAGCTGTGCCGCCCCCCGCGGACTCATCGAGCCGCAGGGGAATCAGCCCCTTCCCGCGCAAGGCGTCCGCCGCGTCGCCGCGGGCCGCGGCCTCCAGCACGTCGGTGACGACGCTACCGTCCGGTCGCAGCGCTTCATAGGCAAATTGCATGGCTCACCTTAGCCCTGTGGGACCGATTTCGAACCGGTCTCACAGCGTAACTCCGTCACGGATCAGGTCACGTGGCACTGCTCTAGAGCAGTGGCACCGGGGGCCCGCTCCGCCCGCGTGCGATCCTCCGTCTCGGCGTGGGTCACGCGCAGAACCTCCTCCAGCGTCGAGCGTCCGTCCTCGACCAGGCGCAGGCCTTCCTCGCGCAGCGTCCGCCAACCATGCTTCCGCCCCACCGTCTTGATCTGTTCCTCGTCCTCCGCGCGGTGCAGGCACAGCCGGACCTCCTCGGTGACCTCCAGCACCTCGTAAATACCGGCCCGCCCCCGAAATCCGCTGTCGTGACACTGCTTGCAGCCTTCGCCCTTGTAAAACACGCGGTCCGCATCCCCCAGCCAGCCCGCGTCCTGGAGCGCACTCTCCGGCGGGTAATACGACGTGCGGCAGTACGGGCAGATCGTCCGCGCCAGCCGCTGCGCGATGACGCCGTTGAACGCGGACGCCAGCAGGTAGCGCTCGACGCCCATGTCCGCCAGACGGACAAACGCCCCCGGGGCGTTGTTCGTGTGCAGCGTGGAAAGCACGAGGTGCCCGGTCAGCGCGGCCTGGATGGCGACACGGGCCGTCTCGGCGTCGCGGATCTCGCCCACCATGATGACGTCCGGGTCCTGGCGCAGGATCGAGCGGAGCGCCCGCGCGAACGTCATGCCGATCGCCTCGTTGACCTGAATCTGGTTGATGCCGTCGAGCTGGTACTCGACCGGGTCCTCGATGGTCACGATGTTCTTCTCGGGCGACGACAGCAAATCGAGCACCGAGTACAGCGTGGTCGTCTTGCCGCTGCCCGTCGGCCCGGTGACCAGCACGATCCCGTGCGGCTTCGAGAAGATCCGCCGGAACGGGTCCATCTGGTGCGCCCCGACGCCGAGCTTGTCGAGCGCGACGTTGAGGTTCGACTTGTCCAGGATGCGCAGCACGATCTTCTCCCCCAACAACGTCGGCATGGAGGAAACGCGCAGGTCGATCTCGCGGCTCTCGGCCACGACGTGCACGCGGCCTTCCTGCGGCAGCCGGCGCTCGGCGATGTCCATCTTCCCGATGACCTTGACGCGTGAGATGATCGCGGAGTGCATGCTGGGCGGCGCGGACATCAGCTCGCGCAGATTCCCGTCGATGCGGTAGCGGATGCGCGTGGCCGCCTTGGTCGGCTCGATGTGGATGTCGCTGGCCTTGTCGCGGATGGCCGTCACGATCGCCAGGTTGACCAGGTTGATGATCGGGCTGCCGTCGACCATCTTGCTGATCTCTTGCGGCAGCTCGTCGTCGAGCGTCTCGCGCTCGACGACCTTGACCTCGCTCTCGGTGAGGTTAACCAGGAACGAGTCGATGTCGACCTGCTCGCCCAGGTACTTCTCCTGGAATTCGACGATGTTCGATTCCAGGGCCAGCACGGGGTTGATCTGGCAGCCGGTGAGCCCGCTGAGCTGGTCGATCGTCGGCAGCGACTGCGGCTCGGCCAGCGCAACCGTCAGCGTCCCGCCGACCTTGAACAAGGGCAGCGCCTTCAGCCGCGTCGCCTGCTCGCGGTCCAGCAGGCGGGCCACGGCCGGGTCGATCAGGCCGTGTCGCAACTGGCAGGCCTTGACGTTGAGCTGCTTGCCCAGCGCGCTGAGCATCGCCTTGGGCGAGAGGATGCCTAGCTCGATGAGCTGCTCGCCGAGCCGCTTGTTGTCCTTGCCCTGCGCCTCCAGCGCCCGGCGCAGATCGGCCTCGGTGACGAGGCCCTCGTCCAGGAGCAACTGCCCCAGCTTGTTCATCCGCATGAGTGTCGTTCTGGCCAAGCTCTCAGCTCCTCGCTGTGCCACTGCTCTTGAGCAGTGCGACCCCGGCGCGCCGGGGCTACCGTTGGCAGCTGCGCAGCGCGTTCTCCACGGTGTCGTACACCGGCAGGCGCGACAGCGTGTCCGTCAGCTCCAGGGCCTCGCGGCACGTCTCGCTCAGCGCCGCCAGCGTCGGCCGCTGCAGGGCAGAGACGCTCAGGTCGCACGTCTGCACGAGGAACTCGATCCCGGCGCTGTCCAGGTAGGGCACGTCGCTCAGGTCGAGGATCACGCGCCGTGCGACCGGTTTCAAGCCGGTTCCACCGGCTTCAGACCGGTCCAACTCGGACTCGAGCGCGCGGCGCAGGTCGACCACTTCCTCGCCGACCAGCGGCCCGTGAGCCACAAGGACCATCACGCTGCCGTTGGGCTGCGCCTGGATTTTCACGCCGGTTTCTCCTCGTCCGGTGCGGCGCGGTGCCACTGCTCTTGAGCAGTGCCGCCGTGCCGCTGCTCTTGAGCAGTGCCCCCTGCGGCAGCCGAAGCGGTCGCCGTCGCGATGCCGATGGGTGTATTTGTGCCGCGGGCCCGCTCGACCGCGTCGAAGGCCGCCTCGAGCAGCGTCCCGAGTCCCGGCGCGCCGGGATGCACCAGGCCGCTGCCCGCCAGACCCACGCGTACCCGCACCTGCCCCTGCGCGTTCTCCAGCCCGACGGCGCACTCGTTCGCCGCGGTCAGGAGCTTCTCGGCGATCAAGCGTCCCAGGCCCTCGTCCAGGCGGCGCAGGAGCACGACGAAACGATCGTCACTGAACCGCCCGACCAGGTCGTCGCTGCGGATTCGCCCGTCGAAGACCCCCCCCAGCCGCTTCACCAGTGCGTCGCGCTCGCGCCACAGTCCGGCGTCATCCAGCCGCCGCAGCCCTTCCAGTGCCAGGACTACCAGCACGACCGGCTCGTTCTCGGCATAGGATTGCGTCAGCGCATGCTCGGCGGCGACGAAGAAATCCTGCCGGGTCAGGCCGCCCGAGGGCGGGTCCGTGCGGCGTGCGGTGCGCAGTTGCTCGAGGCAGGCGAGATGGCGCCAGCACAGCGCGACGATCTGGCCGACGCCCGCGCGCACCTCGCTCGTGAGGATCGCCGGGTCGCGCAGGTCATGCACGGCCAGGACGCCGATCGTCGCCCGAGCGGAGCGGACAGGCCACACGCACGTCCAGGCCTCGTCGCCCTGCGCGGCCAGGTTCTGCAGGAGCGGAGCCGTCGCCGGGTCGGCCGCCAAAAACTCCCGGCCGGTCGTGGCCACGTGACCCAACACGCCCTCCCGGCTGCTGGGGCCGCGTGTGGGACCGGTATCAGATCGGTTCCACCCGTTGTTGCGCACTTGCGACAAAGGCGCCAGCGTGTCGCACCCCGGCCGCACGTGGTAGCACCGGACGCGCGTCGCCCCCAGGTGCGCACTGAGCGTCTCGCGGATGAGCTGGTCGAACGACAGCCACAGGTCGGAGTGAAGCTCGTGTTCCTCCAACCACCCGTAGAACGCCGAGACCAGCGGGTACAGGGGACACGGTGCGATCAGCGGCGACGAGGTGGGACCGGTTTGATACCGGTCGGCTCCCAGGGCGGGCCTTTGTGGGACCGGTTTCAAACCGGTCCCGCGTGCGACCCGCACGACGCCGAGTCCGAACAGCAAGCCGACCAGCAGCAGGCCGATCGTGATCCAGAACATCCACCCGTCAGGGCTTGGCATGGGCCTTCTCCGATTGGATGAACGCGGGAAAACGCGCCGCAAAGTCCCCCGGCTCCTCCCGACGGTAGCGCTCGAACGCCCGAAAGAACGCGTCGGCGACTTCGGCGTCAATCCGTACGCCTTTCTCATCGCGGATGATCTCGAGCGCCCGTTCCACGTGAAACGCCTGGCGATACGCGCGCGTGGACGTCAGCGCATCGAACGTGTCGACCACATGGACGATCCGGGCGACGAGCGGAATCTGGTCGCCTTTCAGCCCCTCCGGGTACCCGCTCCCATCGGGGTACTCGTGGTGGTAAAGCACGCCGTCGAGAACGACGCCCAGGCTCGCGATCGGCTTGAGAATCTCGTAGCCCATCCGCGGATGCTGCTTGATGACCTCGAACTCCTCGTGCGTGAGCTTGCCCGGCTTGCACAGGATTTCCTCGGGGATGCCGATCTTCCCGATGTCGTGCAGCAGCCCCGCCCACTCCATCGTCTGCTGCTCGGCCAGCGGGACGCCCAGCTCCTGCGCCGTCAGCCGCGTCAGGAAGCCGCCGCGCTGGGAATGACCGCTGGTGTAGTGGTCCTTCTTGTCGATCGCGGCGACCATCGCATGGGTCACCTCGAGCGACATCCGCCGCAGACGCTCATGCAGCTCGGTGTTCGTGATGATCTGCCCGCCGAAGGCCAGCATCGACTCGACGAGCATCATGTCGCCGGAGCTGAACGCGCCATGTCCGGGCGCGCGGTCGGCAAACACCACGTCGACCTTCTCGTCCAGGCGGACGAGTGGACCGGCGATGATCTGCCGCCCCCCCGCCTCGTGCACCCGCACTTGGCGCGTGCGCCGGATCTCGTCGATCAGGCTTTCGACGGGGCGCAGGTCCGTCAAGGGCAGGTCGGGCGCCACGCCGTCGCCCCGGCCGTCCGCGCCGCCAAACACGCGGCACCCTCCGTCCGCGCTCGCCAGCGTCACCGCCGCGGAGCCGAGCAGCCGGGCGACGCGCTGCAGCAGCAGCTTCTCGATCGCCCGCGCGTCAGTCACCTGCGCGATCTGCTGGGTGAGGTCGAAAATCAGGTTGAGCTGCTCGTAGTTCTGGAGGACCTCGTCGGCAAAGCCGGAGTTCTCCTCCAGGATCTCGCCGACCCGCTGCACGAGCCGGGCCGCCGTGTCGACGTGGCCGAGCAGGTTCGACTCGTCTGCGGCGTGCCCCTGCTTTTGCGCAGTGCCGTCCGCGATTTCGCCCTCCACGCTGACGAACACGGCCCCCGCCCCGCCCAGCCGGGTAGGCCGCGCCGTAACCGCGAATCCCTGCGGGCAGCGCCCGTCCTGCAACTGCGTCCGGTCGATCTCGTGGCGCGCCGCCGTCGCGAGGAACTGGCACCCCCTTGACGCGACGGCTTGCGGATCAGCGCCCAGGCAAACCCGCAGGCAGTGCGCGGGCGGCTGCGGGGTGTGGTCCGGACTGCCGAGCACGCCCACCGACACCGTCGGCGCGCGGCGTGGCGTGGACAACCCGCAAACCAGGTCGCGGAGCAGAAGGTCGTCGGGTGCGGATGGACACCTGGCACTCATGACGCCAGACCTCAAACGCCCTCTTCCGGGCGCGGCGCGGAGGCGACCACGGAACCGGGCGAATCGCCGGCCCCTGCGGTCGTCAACGACTCCACCAGCTCGGACAGGCGCGCCGGGCTGAACGGCTTGGGCAGCACGTGCACGTGCCACTGGGCGAGCCGGTCGCGAATCTCCCCGTGATCCCAGCGGTTGGTGAGCACCACGATCCCGCGCTGCACCTGTCCCATCGGCAGCGCGGCCTCGATCAGCGCCAGCCCGTCCCACCCGGGCATGTTCACGTCCGTGACCAGGACGTCGGTCGGCTCCGCGTTCAGCAGCTCGCGGGCCGCCAGCCCGTTCCGCGCTTCGCGCACGTCGTGTCCCTGCCGCTTCAGCCACATGCTGATCAGCCGCAGAATGTGCGGATCGTCCTCGACGACCAGAACTCGGCTCATCGTGTCGTCACCTCCGCCCGCTCACGCCCCAGAGGCCCGTGCTCCGCGGCCGGCAAGGGCAGCTCCACCGTGAACGTCGAACCCTTGCCCAACTCGCTTTGCAGGTGAATCTCCCCGCCGTGCAGCCGGGCGACCTCCTGGGCCAGAGCCAGACCGAGGCCGGTGCCGGTGATCGCCTGGACCGCGTCGTCCGCGGCCCGGTAGAACTTCTCGAACACATGCGCCTGGTCGGCCGGCGCGATGCCGATGCCGGTGTCCGTCACGCCGATGCGCAGGCAGTTCTCCGCGACCTCCAGTGCCACCTGCACCTTGCCGCTGCCGGGCGTGTACTTGACCGCGTTCCCGATCAGGTTGTTCAGCAGCACGCACAGCCGCTGCTTGTCGCCGCGGATCTTGGGGACCTTCGGCGGCAACGACAGGGTCAGATCGATGCGCTTCTCGTCGGCGGCGCCCAGGTTGTCCTGCACCATCTGGCGGAGGAGGCGCACCAGGTCCACGTCGCCCACGTCGAGCCGCGCCGTGCCCACCTCCATCTGCGAGATGCTGAGGATGTCCTCGATCAGCCGCGCCAGCCGCTGCGTCTCGCTGATCAGGACGTTGTAGCACTCCTTGCGGGTCTGCTCGTCGTCGAAGCCCGGCTTCGTTAACGTCTCCGCATACGCGTGGATGTTCGTCAGCGGCGTCCGCAGCTCGTGCGTGACGTGATACAGGAAGTTGTCGCGGGCCCGCTGGCTCTCCCGCAACTGGCTGATGTCCTCGATGGTGATCAGCACGTCGCCACCGGCCGCCTGATCCCCCATCGCAACGGCCCGGAAGCGCAGCGTGGACTCCTGCTCGGCCGGTTCCAAACCGGTCGCACGGCCGCGCGTATGATCCACCGACAGACCGTTCGTCGCCCGCCCCCGCGCTGCGACCACCGCCTGCACGATGGCGGGATTATCGACGACCTCCGCGAGCGCAGCCCCCACCAGCGCGTCGACCGGACGGCCCAGGACGGCCGCCCCCGCCGCGTTCGCGTACGTGATGCACTGGTTCTCGCCGACCCACAGGACGCCGTGCGGCAGCCGGTCCACCAGGCGCCGGAAGGTGGCGCTTTCGAAACGTTCCAGGATGCCCTGCGCGGCGCCCGCCGCCGCGGCCCCTTGCGTGCGCTGCTGCAGTCCGACCAGTTGCTCGATCAGGCGGTTCCAGCCGCGCGCCGTCACCCCCAGCGACTCGCTCAAGGTCAGCGTGAGCAGCTCCTGCTCCACGCCGCTGGCGTAGCTGTGCAGGTTCCGCTCGATCGCCGCCATCGGCCGCAGGTGCCGCCGCAGCCGGTGGTAAAACCCCACGAAGACCACGAGCGTGACCGCGGCGGCAATTCCCCAGTTCCAGAGGACAAACGCCCGGGCGCCGGCGACACCGCCCGCGGCCTCCAGCTCGAGCGTTCCGAGTGCCGCGCCGGTCCGGTTGCGCACGTCGGCCTTGGTCACGGCGGAGGACAGCGCCGCGCCGGCGGCCGGCGTCGTTCCCGTCGGCACGCCGGGCACCAGCGGCACGCGCGGCGGCCACAAGAACCGCAGCGCCCCGTCGGGCGCGGTCCAGCGGATGGCGCGGACGTGCACCGGGTGCCACTGCTCTAGAGCAGAGCCACACGCCTGGAGCAGCGCCGCCCCCGCCTCGGGCTCGTCCGTCGCCACGGTGCCGAGCGCGGCAGCCAGCGTCTGCGCCAGAGCTTCCGTCTCGGCGCGCTGCGCCGTCACGGCCTGTTGCTTCCACAAGTACTCGGCGACGAGGTAGGTGGCGGCGAACCCGCTCAGAATGATGATGACGAAGCACAGCCCCAGGGCTTCCGGCAAGACGCCGTCCCAAAAGAAGTGGCGCCACCGGGCCGTCGGCGTACCCGGGCTGTCGTGCATGGGTTGCACTGCTGCGGCCACTTCAATCTCCGGACAAGACTACACGTCCAACGGCGCATCGGTGGTCCGGGTTGCGTACTTAAACAGCGCAGCCGGCGGACCGCGGGCCGGCCATCGTGCCCGCCCTCCGCAACAGACCGCGCAAGTGGAACCGCCCCATAACACTCCGCGCCGGCGCCCCACCTGACGACAACATCTGACAACTCACGACTTCCGACCGGGCCGGGCCGCGGACATAATCCCACCGGCTTCGCGCGAACTCCCTGAGGTAGCCGCCGTGACCGACGCACTCGTGCTCGAAGGCATTACGAAGCGCTTCGGCAACTTCACCGCGGTCGATGATTTCAGCCTGCGCATGCCCGCCGGGCAGGTCCTCGGCTTTTTGGGTCCGAACGGGGCCGGCAAGACGACGACGCTGCGCATGGTCATGAGCATCATCTACCCCGACGCGGGGCGGATAACCGTGCTGGACCACCCGAACGCCGCGGAGGTCAAGGACCGCATCGGCTACCTGCCCGAGGAGCGCGGGCTGTACCGCAAGATGACCGTGCAGGAGACGCTGCGCTACTTCGGCCGGCTCAAGGGCCTGCGCGGCCCCGGCCTGCGGCAGCGTGTGGACGAGTACCTCGAGCGGATCGGCCTGGCGGACTGGAAGCGCAAGCGGGTCGAGACCCTCTCCAAGGGCATGTCCCAGAAGCTCCAGTTCATCGCCGCGATCCTCCACCAGCCCGAGCTGGTCATTCTCGACGAGCCGTTCTCCGGGCTCGACCCGCTCAACGTCGATATGCTCGAGCGGCTGCTGGGCGACCTGCGGCGGCGCGGCACGACCGTCGTGTTCTCCACGCATCAGATGAGCCAGGCCGAGCGGATGTGCGACCGGATCGTGCTGATCAACCGCGGGCGCAAAGTGATCGAGGGCACGCTGAATGAGGTCCGCGCCCGCTTCGCGACGCACTTCGTCATGCTCGACGGCGAGGGCGACCTCGAGGCGCTACGGCAGCTCGGCGGCGTCGCCAACGCCCAGATTACGTCCGGCCATGCGCGGTTGGAGCTGGCGGACGGGATCGATCCGAACGTCGTGCTACAGGCGGCCCTGGAGAAAATGCGTATCGCGCGCTTCGAGGTCCAGCGGCCGGACCTGCAGGAGATCTTCGTCAAGCTCGTCAGCGGCGACGGCAAGACGCCGCACGGCGCCGATCAGGAGTGATCGATGGACAAGATCCTCGCCATCGCCCGGCGTGAATTCCTCGCCACCGTCCGCACGAAGGCGTTCATCCTGAGCGTCGTGCTGATGCCCGCGGTCATCGTCGGCGCGCTCCTCGGCACGCACTGGGTCCAGAAACTCGCCGAAGAGGAGAAGATGCCGGTGCGGCGGTTCGCGGTCATCGACCGCAGCGGCCAGGTATACGCCGATCTCCTCGCGCAGCTCGCCGCCTTCAACGCCCAGCGGCCCAATCAGCGCTTCGAGCTCGAACCGGTCGCGCCCGACGAGGCGAGCGAGGACGCGTTGCGCGCGCGGGTGAACAAGGGCGAGCTGTACGGCTATCTGATCCTGGCCGCCGACGCGGTCGCGGGCGACGGCGGCTGCGTGCTCGCCCGCAAGGACAAGCAGCTCGAGGTCGGCCGCGAGCTGGAGGAGCGGATCAACAACGCGGTGGCCGCCGTGCGGCTGCGCGAGTCGTCCATCGACCCCGCCGAGATCGCCCGGCTGCGGCGGCGGGTGCCGATCAGCGAGGTCGAGGCCCAAACCGGAAAGGCGGTGACCAGCAACGTCATGGCCCAAGCGATGACGCCGTTCGCCTTCATGTTCCTGATGTTCATGGGCACGTTCGGCATCAGCCAGGGCCTGCTGACCAGCCTGATCGAAGAAAAGAGCAGCCGCGTGATCGAGGTGCTGCTGTCGGCGGTGAGCCCGCTGCAACTGATGGCGGGCAAGATTCTCGGCACGGCGCTGGTGGGCTTTCTGCTGCTGACGGTCTGGGGCAGCGTCGGCTTCGGCAGCGCCCAGCAGTACCGCGTCGCAGACCTCGTCACCGGCTATCGCCTGACGATCGCGGCCCTGTACTTCGTGCCGGGCTTCCTGCTCCTGTCGGCCCTCCTGGCCGCGATCGGATCGGCCTGCAACGAGCTCAAGGACGCCCAGAGCATGGTCTTTCCGCTGTCCCTGCTCACGATCATCCCGATGATCTTCTGGTTCTACATCTCGCAGAACCCGGCGTCGACCGTCAGCATCGCCCTCAGCTACGTCCCGCCCATCGCCCCGTTCATCATGATCCTGCGAATCTGCTCCGACCCGGACACGCCCCTCTGGCAGATCATCAGCACCCTGGCCGTGCTGTGGGTCAGCGTCGTGGCCGCGATGTGGGCGGCGGGCAAGGTCTTCCGCATTGGCGTGCTCATGTACGGCAAGCCCCCCTCGCTGCGCGAGCTGGCCCGGTGGGTACGATACACGTAACGGCCGTCTGGCACGGCGAAGAGCAAGGTCTACGGGTACAGGCCTTTACCACAGGAGACACGCATGACACGTGTACACACACGAATGCTGGCGGGAGTCCTCGCCGCGGCGGCCTGCGCCGTCCTGCCCGGCTGCACGGCCCCCACAGGTCCACACCAGCCCACGCCGCTCGCCACCTGGAACTTCGACCAGGATGCGGCCGGCAAGGCCCCGGCCGGCTGGGTCGCCCAGGAGACCCATCCCGGGCCGAAGCTCGGCGCGTGGAAGATCACCGCCGACCCGGCCGCGCCCGGCAAACCCAACGTGCTGACGCTGACGACCGAGGAGCCGAAGGCGACGTTTAATCTGCTGCTGGCCGAGCAGACCGCGTACAAGGACCTCGATCTGCGGGTGCGCGTGCGGGGAAATTCCGGAAAGGAAGACCAGGGCGGCGGCCTCGTCTGGCGGTGCAGGGACGAGAACAACTACTACATCTGCCGCATCAATCCGCTGGAGCCCAACTACCGCGTCTACAAGGTCGTCGATGGCCGGCGGCAGCAGCTCCAGTCGACGAAAGTCGAGCCGAAGACCGGCCAGTGGTACGAAGTGCGGGCCACGATGGTTGGCGACCAGATCACCTGCTACCTCGACGGCCAGAAGTGCCTGGAGGTCCGGGACGACACGTTCAAGGACGCCGGCATGATCGGGCTGTGGACGAAGGCCGACGCCTCGTCCTCCTTTGACGACCTGTTCGTAACCACCCCGCCAAAGGCAGAATAACGCCCGAGGGGAAAATGGGGGTCAGCACACTTGTGCACACGCGCGGGCGCACAGATGTCTTTGTTTCTTCTTCTGTCTACGGCCTCTTGGGGGACGCCGTACCTGACGCCGGCTGACTGGCCGACGTCGCCGACACCGTCACGCGCCGCGCCGTCCGGATGATCACGTCAGTTGTGGGCACATCCTGGAAGTCGCTCTGCGAGCCGGTCGGCACGGTCGCGATGCGGTCGATCACGTCCATCCCGGCCGTCACCTGTCCGAACACGCAGTAGCCGGGGCTCGTCGCCGTGTAATCCAGATCCGCGTTGTCCGCCAGATTGACATACCACTGCGACGTCGCCGAGTTGGGGTCGTTCGTCCGCGCCATCGCGACCGACCCCCGCACGTTCTTCAGCCCGTTGCTCGCCTCGTTGATGATCGGCGCGCGTGTCGTCTTCTGGTTCAGCCCCGGCGTGAACCCGCCACCCTGCACGACGAAGTCCGGGATCACCCGGTGGAAAATCGTGCCGTCGTAGAACTGGTCGTCCACATATTGCAGGAAATTCCGCACGGTCACCGGGGCCTTGTTCGGATCCAACTGGATCGTGAAGTCCCCCATCGTCGTGGAAATCAGCACCTCCGTCTGGCTGGCGTTCGAATTGCTGATCCTGACGCTTATCTGATCGGTCACGGAGTGGTTCTCCCGGTCGGTTACGGTTAATTCGAAGCTCAACACGTTCGTACCGTCGGCCGCGAACGCGGGCGCCGTGAACGTCGCACGTACCGTATCCGCCCCCGCCAGCGTCACCGTCGGGCCCGAGAGCTGCCGCCACGCATACTTCAGGCCGCTGCCCTTGCTCCTCGAACTGTCCAAGGTCACCACGTCCCCCCCGTTGACCACCTGATCGATGCCCGCGTCGGCAGTCGGCCCCGTTGCCGTGGACCCGCCGCCCGTGGACGGGAAGCTGAACGGCGTGAAGTTCGGGTCGGCACTGACCGTGACGCCCACCTGGGCCTGGCCGCTCGCGCCCGCCTCGTTATAGGCCGTCACCGCGAACGTCAGCGCCTGCTCGGTCTTCAGCGACGGCGCGACAAACCGCGCCACCGGCTGGTTCGCGTCCAGCACCGCCGCCCCGGGGCCCGCCGTCTGGAACCAGGCGTACTGAATCGGCCCGCCGTCCGCCGTCGCAGTCGCCGTCGCGTGCAGCGTCACCTGGTCCCCCACGGCCGCGGTCTGCGCCGCCTCGGCCGAGACCGTGATCGTGCCCACCGGAGTATTGTCGAAAGTTCCGGACGACGGACACCCGAACGGTGACACCGACATCACGCCCAGGATGATGCAAGTCAGTCGGACCATCACGGATCCTCCATGCAGACGGCGATCCGGCCTCGGCCTCCTGCCGGCCGGATACTCCATTTCAGTTTCATTGTACCAAGGTGTCCTGCCGAAGCGAAGCGCCTGCGCCGGGCCGCGTTACGTCTGGTACATCAGAGCCGCGGCACGTCCGACGCGCAGCGGGCCGGCGGGCGGCCGCGGTCCCATAGAAACGTCGGCAGGCTCTTCGTCACGCCCCACGGATCGTACAGGCTCTCAATCTCGCCGCGGCAGTTGTACCAACACGCGCGGCACCGTCGCGGGGTCGCGTCGCTCCGCAGCCGCCGGGCGATCTCCCGCGCGCTGTGCTCGTAGAGGTTCGCCACCGGGTGGGCCCGCTCCTCCACGCACACGGCGATGTCGCCGCGTGAGTCGATGCTGAAGAAGCCCCGGCCGGCGCGGCAGCCCGGCACACCGCCGTCCAGCGCCTGGTCAAAACGCGACAGGAAGTAGGGGTTGCTCAGGAAGTTGACGTGCCGGCGGCGCAGCTCGAGCAGGTAGCGGCTCACGGTGCCGTCGTTCGGGCAGACGAAACGCGTGGCCCCGGTCTTGCGCACGCCGTAGGGCTGGACCATGAAATAGGCGTCGCGTTCGGCGGCGATGCGGATCATGGGCTCGATCTGGTCGAGATTGTCGTCCATCAGCACGGCCATCAGGTTGACGCGCTGCCACTTGTACCGCCGGGCGGCGCTGAAGTGCTCGAGCGCGGCCACGGCGCGTTCGAACGCCCCGGGCATTCCGCGGCGGTGGTCATGTCGGGCCGCGTCCGCGTAGTCGATGCTCACCGACGCCCCCCACAGCCCCGCCGCCATCAACTCCTGCGCCAACTCCGGCGTCGAGAACCAACCGTTCGTCGTGAGGAACGGCATGTGCTGCTGGGCAACCGTGTCGACGATCTCGACGATGTCCGGGCGGATGAGCGGCTCCCCGCCCGCCAGACTGACCAGCAGCGTGCCCCACTCGGCCAGCTTGCGGCAGCCCGCGCGGAAGTCCGCCACGGAGAGCTCGGGCTGATCCCCCATCGGGTCGATCCAATACCGGCAAAACGTGCAGCGGAAGTTGCAGCGGTAGTTCACCTGCCACGCGCACCAGACCGGGCGGCGTGTCGCCCACGCCCGGGCCAGTTGCGCCTTCTTCTGGATCGTCGACCGCGCCAAACCCATCCTCTCCGCTACTTTCCGACAGCCTTTGGCGTCGGTGGTTAGGCAGGATACCCGCCCCGCCCTTCCAGGAACAGGATCGCGCGCCCAGCGACGCTGCCTGGTCCCGCGCGCGCCGCCACGCCGCGAAACGCCGGGAAGCCGCTCGGGAATCTGACGAATCCGGTCAACCCGCGGCCGAACGGAACCGATAGCTTTGATGCGCAAACCCCTCCTTACTCTCTCACACACCGGAGCCTGACCCCATGGGCTCCGGTCTTTTTGCGCTCCCCGGCCACAACCGCTCCCGCTGGGCACGGACGCCACGCGTGGTCCGACGCGGCCGAACGCAGCCCCTGTTTCGACCGATGGTTAGCAGGTGATGCCCCGCCCGACATGGCACTCCTGAGGAAACCAGACATTATCGGGACCATGGAAGATAGATAGTATTGAAAACTGACTACGGGAGCCCTATCGTCGGTGTACGATGTAAGGGATTATTGCGCACTGTGCGCAGGCTGGAGGTCTGCGGCGTTTGCCCACGGAGAGGCACGTATGCGAAACTGGGATGCGGCTCTGCTGGGCGCCATTGTCATCGTGACCGTTGGATGGGCGACTCTACCCGCGCGCGGGCAGGAGACGATTCCCGGCGAGCGGCTCGACCCCGGCACGTACGGACCGGGGGTGGTCGAGTCGATGGCCGCGATGATCGCACGCGATCAGTACATGCCGCGCCCCTACCCGAAGAACCTCAAGCACGAGCACGGGGTCTGGATGGTGCCCACTCGGCGGGCCACGACGTACCCGCATTCGGGGGCGCACAACGTCGTCAACATGTGGGGCGACACCCGGATGGGCATCCGCTTCCCGGA
The DNA here is from genome assembly GCA_903914415.1 of uncultured Phycisphaerales bacterium. Lineage (GTDB taxonomy): Bacteria > Planctomycetota > Phycisphaerae > UBA1845 > Fen-1342 > Fen-1342. The sequence goes on from CAIWOY010000382.1 coordinate 19,116, forward strand.
ACCCGTCGACGTGCAGGGCGCATACTTCGCCGGTCAGGCCGGCGAGGGGGCCTGGACGACCGGCCTCCGGGCCGTCGGCTACCGCCGCGACAGGCAGGTCCAGGAGTCCGCCTGGTTCTACGACATCGGCGAGCAGCCGCGCTGGTTCGAGATGAACCTCACGGGCGTCGACCGCATTGAGATCGTGGCCATGCCCGTATTGAACGGCGGCGGCTGGTACGGAATGGACGACCTGACTTACGCCGTCACCGACCCGCAGACGGGCCAGCCTAAGGTGGTCGTGGTCGACTTTGAGGACCTGGGTTACGACGTCGACCTGACCGGTACGAACTACGCCGGCCTGATGTGGGAAAAAGGTACCGGCGAGTACATGCGGGACGAGGGCGTTCCGGCGCCGAAGGTTCCTCCGGGCACGAAGCTCGAGCCGCCGGTCAGCATGGAGGCGGAAGTGGCGCCGTCTGGGACCCGCGCGGTCCTGCCGACGCTGGTCAGCAGCTTTCAGGGCGTGATCCGCGGCGACGCCGGGCAATACTCCTATCCCCCGGACACGTGCGGGGCGATCGGTCCGAATCACTACCTGGAAGTCGTCAACCTGAATGTTTCTGCGTACAACCGCACGACCGGGGCCCGCGTGCTGAACATATCGCTGGGCAGCTTCCTGCCCGGATCGCGCGGCGATCCGCGCGTGCTCTACGACCAGTACAGCGGGCGCTGGATCGTGACCAATGCGGACTTCGACACGTCCGCCACCATCTTTCTGGCCGTCTCGACCACCAACAACCCGACCGGAAGCTGGTTCAAGACCAGCTTCCTTAGCGCCCAGGGCTCAGACGCCGGCTACTGGCCCGATTATCCCACCCTGGGCGTGGACCCGAACGGGATCTACATAACCGCGTACATGGTCGGCGGTTCGGGCCACACGATTTTCGCGATCGACAAGGCCCCGCTGATCGCCTCCACGCCCAGTCTCGGTACGATCACGGCCTTCCGCGGCCTGAGCTGGGAGGGCGCGATCCAGCCCGCGCATACGTACGGCACGCCGTCGCCCGCGGGCGAGTACTTCGCCTCGATCAGCGGATCCAGCGCCATACACCTGCGGCGGGTGAACCCGCCGCTGACCGCGCCGACCCTCACGGACCTCGGCACGGCGGCGGTGACGTCCTTCTCGGCCCCGCCGACCGCGCCGGCCCTGGGCAGCACCACCAACCTCGACACGGTCGACGCGCGCTTGATGATGGCCGTGTACCGCAACGGCGCGATTTGGACGGCGCACACGATCGCCACCAGCGGGCGCGCCGCCTGCCGCTGGTACCAGATTCAGGTCCCCTCGAAGTCGGTGCTGCAATCCGGCACAGTGTCCAGCAGTACCCTGTATTACTTCTTCCCGTCGATCATGGTGAACGCCTCCGGGGCCGTCGTCATGGGCTTTACCGGCTCGAACTCGAGTCAGTACGCGGGTGCCTACTACACCGGCCGCGCCAGCACGGACACCGCCGGCACGATGGCTACGCCCGTGCAGTACAAGGCCGGCGCCGCCGCCCAGAACAACATCGACGGCTACGGCCGCAACCGCTGGGGCGACTACAGCTACACCACGCTTGACCCCAACGATCAGACCGCCCTCTGGACCATCCAGGAGTACGGGCATACGACCAATAACTGGGGCACATACATCGCCCAGTTGACCCTGGGCGGCGACTGCAACTCCAACGGCATCCCCGACTACCAGGACATCGCCAACGGCACCAGCCTGGACTGCAACTCCAACGGCATTCCGGACGAGTGCGACCTCGCCAGCGGATCGAGCCACGATTGCAACAGCAACGGCATCCCGGACGAGTGTGACATCGCCAGCGGGTATTCGCTCGACTGCAACAGCAACGGCGTGCCCGACTCGTGCGACCTCGCCAGCGGGACCAGCCACGACTGCAACAGCAACGGCATCCCGGACGAGTGCGACATCGCCAGCGGGCATTCGCTGGACTGCAACCACAACGGCGTCCCGGACGAATGCGATCCAGACTGCAACAGTAACGGCATCCCCGATGCCTGCGACATCACGTCCGGGTACTCGCACGACTGCAACAGCAACGGCATTCCCGACGAGTGCGACCTGGCCACCGGCACCAGCCAC
>CAIWOY010000383.1 GCA_903914415.1 uncultured Phycisphaerales bacterium
CGATGCGGTTCGAGGAATTCGAGGCGATGTGGTCGCGCGTACTGTTCACGAGCGCGACGCCGGGGCCGTACGAGCTGAAGAAGTGCGGCGGGGAGGTAGTGGAGCAGATCATCCGGCCGACGGGGCTGGTGGACCCGTCGATCGAGGTGTCGCCGGCGCGCGGGCAGGTGCCGGACCTGCTGCGGCGGATTCAGGAGCGGACGGCGGCGGGGCAGCGCGTGCTGGTGACGACGTTGACGAAGCGGATGGCGGAGGATTTGTCGGCGTACATCCAGCAGGCGGGGATGCGCGGGCGGTACCTGCACAGCGAGATTCAGACGCTGGAGCGGATCGAGATTCTGCGCGACCTGCGGCTGGGGCAGTTCGACGTGCTGGTGGGCGTGAACCTACTGCGCGAGGGGCTCGATTTGCCGGAGGTGTCACTGGTCGCGATCCTCGACGCCGACAAGGAGGGGTTCCTGCGCAGCCAGACGTCGTTGATCCAGATGATCGGGCGGTGCGCCCGCAACGTCGATGCCCATGTCGTGCTGTACGCGGACAGGATCACCGCAGCGATGCGGCAGGCGATCGACGAGACCGATCGGCGGCGCGCGATCCAGGCCAAGTACAACGCGGAGCACGGCATCACGCCGGACACCGTACGCAAGGCGATCCGCACGGGTCTGATCGGCGAGGTGGCGGCAATGCGGCGGGTGCGCGAGGCGGTACATGAGGAGGAGGGGGAGTACGACCGCGAGGAGCTGATCCGCGAGCTGGAGCAGGAGATGCTGCAGGCGGCGGAGGAGTTGGATTTCGAGCGGGCGGCGGCGTTGCGCGACCACATCAAGGAATTGAAGGCGACGCCGGCGCTGAAGGTGCCGGCGGCGAGTGCGCGGCCGGATGCGTCGGCGGGGCGGCGCGATGCGGGGCCGTGGAAGCCGCAGCAGCAGCACCGGCGGCCGGAGAAGCGGCGGCGGTAGGACCGTTTACCGCGAAGGACGCCCCGGACCTGCGGCATCCGTCGCGTCCTTCGCGGTGCGCACGTTATGGCAAGCGTGTCGGCGCGTTTACTGCTTGGTCATCGTGAAATTGACGGTCGCATCGGCGGGGACGGTCATGCCGGGCACCGTGCCCGTTCCGGTAGCCGTACCCGTGATCGTGTTGCCCGAGATGGTGCCGTTCAACGTCAGGGTGCCTTCCGCGGTCTGCCCCGCGTAGGTGACCTTCAGCGTAATGACGACGGTCACCGAACTGCCACTGTGCGTCACCGACCCCGACCCCATGATGCTCACAACCCCGGGGATGCCTTTCTCCGTTCCGTCCAGCGCGATCGTCAGGGCGTTCAGCGGCGCGGGCAGGAAGGGCATCGCGATGCTGCTCGGCTGACCGTTCTGGATGGTCACGGTGAACGACGGAATCGGCACGCCCGGCGCGGGCGACTGCAGGACCACGTTCCAGGTTCCATCCAGACTCGTGTCAGCCCCGAGCCCGTTGAAGAGGGAATCGCACCCACCGGCCGCCGTCAACGCCGCCACGACGACCAGCACTCCCAGCGCGCGCAGCGCGTTGGCTGTTAACCGCTCTCTCATCTGTGGTCTCCTTCCTTGAAGTTGTCCGTGACCCAGCGGCTGGGGCGCCCCTCGCCCGAAAGCCGCAATGACGGCTATTTTACGGACCGGGCGGCGTCCGTGCAACGCGTTCGCCGGGCCGCGCGGCCACCTGTCGGAAATTGTGCAAAACCGTGGCCCGGACGCCGGGCCGCGTACCGCCCGCCGCTGGCCGCGGTAAGATTCCGGCGGTGATAACGAATGCCCCCTCGTGCAGGGCCGGCGGTCTGCGCCGCGGCGGGCGGGCACGCCGCGGGTCCTGTCGGGCCGGTGACTCGGCCGGGTGCAGGTCAAACAAGGAGAACCAACGCATGAAACGCAAGTTCGGATGGCTGGCGGGCGGATGGATGCTGGTCGGGCTGCTGGCGTTTGCGACGCCGGCGCAAGCGGCAGGCGGGATGGAGTCTTTCAAGCTGACGCGGGCGGTCCCCGCCGACGCCATGCTGGTCGTGCAATTCCGCGACCACGAGGGCGAGAAGTTCGTCAATGAGCAACTCAGCCGCGTCTGGGCCGAGGTCGAGAAGCAGCGGTTCGACAAGGACATCAAGCGCCTGCTCCAGGCCCTGATCAAGGACAGCGGCGGCGACCTGGAGGCGTTCGATGCCCGCTGGCAGCAGGCGACGGACCTGGCCGCGGGCGTCGAGTGGTCGGGCCTCTTCCGGCAGGAGGGCGCGTTTGCATTGAAGCTCGTGCCCGCCAGCGGCGCCGAGTGGGTTTTGCTGGCCATGCCGGCGGCGGAACACGTCGCGACGGACTTCGACGGCCTGGCGGCGATTCTGAAGAACCTGCTCGAGCTGGACACGCAGAAGCTGCTCCTCCACAGCCAGGAAGGCGAAGGCGAGACGGTGATCCACAAGGTCTCGATCGCCAACGCCGTCGTGCCCATGAGCCTGACGCTCGCCCGCCACAAGGACGTCATCCTCCTCGGGTTCGGCTCGGGCATGCCGGAGCAGGTGCTCGCCCTGCTGCGCGGCGAGACGGACAAAGCTACGGCGACGCTCGCGTCCACCGAGCGGTTCAAGGAGGCCTTCAAGAAGCTGCCGCCGCCCACGGATGAGTTCTGCTTCGCGGACATGAACAAAATCATGGTGCAGGTCCGCGGCTTCGCGAAGATGGCCGCGGCCATGAGCGCGACGCAGCCGAGCAGCGCACCGGCCACGACGCAGCCGGCCGGGCCGCTGGCGTTCCTGCTGCCGCTCGTCGACGAGCTCGACCTGTGGGATTACATGGCCAGCGTCAGCACGACCGACGGCATGAAGACGGTCCAGGAGCAGGTCACCGTCCTGCGCGAGGGAGCCAAGACCAAAACGCTCGGCCAGGTTTTCTACGGCGGAACGCCGCTGCGCGACCCGCTCAAATTCGTTCCGAAGTCGGCGACCAGCGTGAGCATCGGCAGCGGGCTGGATTTTCTGGCCCTGTACAAGGGGATAGTCAAGTTCATCGAGCAGAACGTCCCCGAGGGGAAGGCCGCGATTGCCCAGTGGGATGAAGTGCGCAAGGGTTTGCCGCTGGATATCGAGCAGGACGTGCTCGGGGCGATCGGCAGCGGGTACGGGACGTTCTCGGCGCCGATCCCGACGCCGTTCATGCCGGGGACCGTGTTCATGCTGCCCGTGCGGGACCCGGAGAAGGCCCAGAAGGTGCTCGACTGGGCGACCGAGGCGATCAACGGCGCGCTGGCGACGCAAGGCACGCAGGGCGCCGGAGTCGAGGACGCCCGGATCGAGGGCGCGGAGGGCTTCAAGCAGGTCATCCTGCCGCCGCTCTTTGCGATGGTCCCCGGTCTCGGGCAGCCGATCTACGGCATCCAGCGCGACCACCTGTTCCTGGCGAACGGACCGAAGGTGCTGTCGGCGGCGCTCAAGACGGCGGCGGGCACCGAGGAGAGCTTCGAGAAAAACGAGCGCTTTCGCGAGGAAGGGCTGCCGCTGGCGCCGAACATGACCGGCTTCTCGTTCCAGGATCTCTCGAACTTCGGCGAGGAACTCGGGCAGATGCTCAGCATGGTCGGTGTCGTGCGCATGATGGTGCCCGACCTGGGCAAGAACCCGGCGGCCAACACGGCGTTGACGATCGTGACCAAGCTGGGGAGCGTCGTGAAGAAGCTCGATTTCTACCGCTCCAAGTGCGCGATCACGACGATGGACGGCAACGTGCAGCACACCAAGACGGTCACGCACTACCAGGAGCCGCCGAAGCCGAAGACGCCCACCAGTGGCCCGGCCGAGGAGCCAACTTCTCAGCCCGCGGCCACGCCGCCGGCCAAAGGCCACGGCGGGTAGGTCGGGCGGGCTTCGTCCCGGCGTAAAGGGGATAAGTTCGTTTTCCGCCGGCGCGGAAAACGGGCTTATCCCCTTTCCCCGTTGCGGTTCCACGCGCGAGGGATCGACGTGCAGTACACCCAGCTCGGGCAGCGCGGGCCACGCGTCTCGACCATCGGGTTCGGCGCGTGGGCGATCGGCGGGGCGAACTGGGGCCCGACGGACGACGAGGTCTCGCGGCGGGCGCTGCACGCTGCCCTAGACCGCGGCGTCACGTTGATCGACACCGCCGACGTGTACGGCAACGGGCATTCCGAGGAGTTGATCGCGGGCGTTCTGCACGAACGCGGCAAGGCTGACGTGATCGTCGCCACCAAGGCCGGCAACGACTTCTACAACGCCGCGACCAAGGACGATCATGGCTACGGACCGATCCGCCAGAACTGCGCGAAGGAGTACCTGATCTTCGCGGCGGAGCAGAGCCTCACGCGGCTCGGCGTCGAGGTGCTCGACATCCTTCAGCTCCATAGCCCCGACCTGGACAAGCTCGAGCGCGACGAACCATGGGACGCGCTGGCGACGCTCAAGCGGCAGGGCAAGATCCGGCACGCCGGGCTAAGCATCCAGTCGTTCAAGGAGACGGAGCAGGCCCATCTGCTGGACCGGCACCACGCGCTGCTCGACTGCATCCAGGTTCGCTACAACTTGCTCGAACGCCAGGCGGAGGAAACGCTTTTCCCGAAGGCGCTGCAGTTCAGCGTCGGCGTCATCGTGCGCATCCCTCTGCTTTTCGGTCTGCTGACCGGCAAGTTCACGCGTGGCACCCGTTTCGGCGAGGACGACCACCGCCGGATGAACCTGTCGCCGGAGAAGCTCGACCAGAACCTCGCGCTACTCGAAACGCTCCAGCCGCTCTTCCAGCGGTATCCCGGCCAGACGATGTCGCAGGTGAGTCTGCGTTTCTGTCTGTCGCATCCGGCGTGTCACGCGGCGATCCCCGGCGCGAAGACGCCCGAGCAGGTTGTGGACAACTGCGCGGCGTCGGACCTCGGTCCGCTGCCATCCGACGTGTTGCCCCCGAAACCTTCTTCTGCCCGTTGAACTTCCTGCCGCCGCCGCGCCTCCGTACTACTGACATTCGGAATCTTCGCGCGCGGCGCAGATGCTCCGGCAGTCTACGGCCGACACGGGGGTCGGCCGCTACATTGCGTTGCGGCGGCAGGCCGCGCTAACAGTCCGCCGCAGAAGTCGTCTTGACAGTAGCAGCTAGGTATACTAGAATGCCGGCCATCTTGGAAGTTGCAGGTCACGGAGGACGCGGCCATGGCGCTGGGTCGGCGGGAAGCGGAG
>CAIWOY010000384.1 GCA_903914415.1 uncultured Phycisphaerales bacterium
TGGCGAGGATATACGCGCGTGCGCGCTCCCGGCGCAAGGGCTAGGCTGCAAAAATCTCAGACAATCTTGCAGACGGGTGAAGTGTTACCTTGATCCAACTCCCCTTCGCTCCGCACCTGCGGAATCGCTGCGATATCGCGGAGCTGGAGGAACGCTTGGCCAGGATGCTGTAAACTATGAGCGTGTTTCTGTCCGCTAACGAAATCGCGGACCTGTTGGCCGAAGCCAAGACGCTGCCGGCGGACTGGCTGACACGGCTTGCGCTGCGCCCGAAGCGCGGCCACAAGGAACGCGAGCTGGACCTACGAGGCGAGAAGGGATCGCAGTTCCGGTTGATCCTGCGTCAGGCGGATCTGAACCAGCTCGATTTCTCGGTGATCCTGGCGCTGCTGGCCCCGAATACGAACCAGGTCTTTCGCTTACTGCGCTGCAACGGGAAGAGCCACGAGCACACGAATAGAATCGAGCAGGAAACGTTTTACGATTTCCACGTTCACCGGGCCACGGAGCGTTACCAGCAGGATGGCTGCCCGGAAGACGGCTATGCAGAAGTGACGACGGAGTACGCGGACTTCGCAGGGGCGCTCGACACCGTGCTGTCACAAGGCGGGTTTGTCCGGCCCAAGTCCGACCAGTTGGGCCTGTTCGACGGAGGAAAGTCGTCATGAACGTCGAGGCTATCGAACGCGACTTCCGCGCAAAGGTCGGGCGCACGGTCCGACTGGCCAGCGAGGGAATCGATCGCTTTCGCGTGTTCACGCCCTTTGTTTTCGACGACGGCGACCACCTGTGCATCGTGCTGCGTCGGGCCGGAGCGAATTGGGTGCTGACGGACGAGGGCCACACCTTCATGCACCTGACGTATGAGATCGAGGAGAAGGCCCTGCAAGAGGGGACGCGCAACCGGATCATCGACGGGGCGCTCGGCGCGTTCGGCGTGCAGGACGCGGACGGCGAACTGTGCCTGCCTGTACCTGACGCCCGCTTCGGCGACGCGCTCTTCGGTTACGTGCAGGCCCTCTTGAAGATCACGGACGTTCGCTTTCTCAGCCGCGAGCGCGTTAAGTCGGCCTTCTGGGAGGACTTCCAGACCTTGCTGAGGGAGACGGTTCCCGAGGTGCGGCGCACCTTCAACTATCACGACCCTGTGCATGATCCTGAGGGCAAGTATACGGTGGATTGCCGCGTTAACGGCACCGCACGACCGCTGTTTGTGTACGCGATCCCGAACGACGACACGTGCCGCGACGCCACGATTGCCCTGCTGCAATTCGAGCGTTGGAACCTGCCGCACCAGTCGCTGGCGGTCTTCGAGGAGCAGGAGTCGATCAACCGCAAAGTGCTTGCCCGTTTCACGGACGTGTGCCAGAAGCAGTTTTCCAGTTTGGGTGCGAATCGAGACCGAATCAGGCGCTACGTTGGGGAAACTGCCAATATCACGAGCCCGTAGGCCGGGGGCGGCGAGTCAGGGATGGCTTGGCTGCTGAGGGGTTCCAGTAGTCGAACCATGCCGAGCATCACCCATTCTGATGACGCAGCGACGGGGGGCTGACGCGGTGATTTCGGACACGTGGATCGAGCAGGTGAGGGCGCTGTCCGCCGCGGGCCTTCATCGTCTGCCAGCGGCGGTGGGCTGCGGTTGCGCGCAGATTCTTGAACTTTCCTTGACCCCGTGCAAAAGTTAGGTTATTATTAGGTATACTGATTTCGCCCGTCGCCCCCGGCGCGCGGGCGAGCGGCACGGTCGGGCGTGTCCGTGTCGGGCGTCCGTTTCTTCCGTGGCCTCCAAGGCCAGGGAATCGGGCTCCGAATGCTGCTACGCCGCGTTCGAGCGCCGGTTCCTCCCTCCCTTCGCTCGCTCGGAAGAACGGCTTCGCTTCGCGCACGAAGGACATGCCTGCGAATAGTGGGGCCGCGCGGCGCCGCGTAAGCGCTGCCGGCCCCGCCGAGCCGCGCTCCGCAGCGAACTGGCGTAGCATCGCTGGTGCGAGATTCCTATCTCGCACCAGGACTCGCCGGATTCCGATCTGGCCGTGGCCCCCGGCGTGGCGGCGCCGGCCGTGGTTAGTCGGCGCGCCAGCATTTGTGGGAATGGAACATGCGCTTGCTTGCGGAAAATCTCGTACCGAACGCGCGCGAGGCATGTGCAGCGGATGCTCCGTCCTCTCCTGAGGTGCGTGCCGCGGACGGTCCACACCTTTGTGGGGTCTGGGACGGTCGCGAAGGCCCCGGCACGCCGCGGAATCCCCGCCTCGCGCAACTCGCCGAGCAAATCCGCCAATTGCGTGCGCGCGGACATGCCCCGGCGGCCCGGTGTCCCAGCGCGCTGCCGGAACTCGACGCCGCGCTCGGCGGCGGCTTCGTCACCGCCGCGATCCACGAGCTGATCGCCGCAGAGGAGGGCGTGGCCGCCCATTCGCTGGCGCTGCACGTCGCTGCCCGGGCCGCGGGCCGCCACAAGTGGATCTTCTACATCGATACGCAATTGGACCTCTACCCGCCCGGCGTCGCGCAGCTCGGCGTTCCGCTGGGGCGGCTGATAATTGCTCGCACGCCGTACGCCGCGGACGCTTTGTGGGTCTGTGAGCAGGTGCTGCGTTGTCGGGCGGTGGCGGCGGTCGTGCTGCCGCTGCGTACCCTCGACGGATACGCCTCGCGCCGCCTGCAATTGGCCGCGGAAGCCGGCGGCGGCCTCGGGCTGCTCGTGCGTCGCGCAGAGCCCGGCGGACCGACGTTCGCCGCCAGCCGCCTGCGCTGCACGCCGCTCGCGGGCCGGCCGGGCGTCCGCCGCATGTTGATTACTGTCCTGAAATTGCGGGAGGGTCGGCCGGGCGAGCCGTTTGCCGTGGAGTGGCCGGATGCGCCGGATTCTGTGCCTGCACATTCCATACTTGCCGACGGAGCGGGCGTGGCGCGACGGCGTCTGGGCGGATGAGCAGCGCCCGTTGGTGCTGACGCGGCCCGTGGGCGCGTCGCAGGTGGTGGAGCAGGTCTGCCCGCGCGCCCAGGCGTTGGGCCTGCACCCGGGTCTTTCGCTCGGGCAGGCGCAGGCGATCGTGCCGCAGCTCGTGGCGCTCGCGTGCGACCCGCAGCGCGATCGGGCGGCGTTGGTGCGGCTCGCACGCTGGGCGTCGCGGTTTAGTCCGAGTGTCGAGCCCGTCGAGCCGGATACGCTGCTTGTCGACGTGACCGGCTGTCAGTTGCTCTTCGGAGGAGAAGCAAACATCGCCCGGCAGGCGGTCGCCGGGCTGGCGCAGCAGGGTTTTTACGCGCGGGCCGCGATTGCGGACACCGTCGGCGCGGCGTACGCCCTGGCCGTCGCTGCTACCGAACCGATCACGATCGTGTCGGCCGGGCAAACGAGCGCCTGGCTCACCCCGCTGCCGCCGAGCGCCTTGCGGATCGACTCGCAGACCAGCGAGCGCTTGGAAACGCTCGGCGTTCGCACGATCGGCGACCTGCTGATGCTTCCGCGAGCGGCGCTGCCGGCGCGGTTCGGACCGCAACTCGTGCTGCGCTTACAGCAGGCGCTGGGCGAGGTTTTCGAGGGCCTCGCGCCGCAACGGTCGGAGCCGCCGCCCTTCGCCCGCCTGCCTTTCGAGGTGCCGGTCACGGATTGGGCGGCGATTCGGACGGTGGCTCAGCAGTTGTTGGCGGACGTGTTCCGGCAACTGCGCGAGCGCGAGCTGGCGCTGCGGCGGCTGGATTGCGTGGTCTACTACGAGCGCACGCCGCCGCAGGTCGTTTCGATCGGGCTGGCGCGGGCGTCGCGCGAAGAGCGGCACATCGCCCAACTCCTGGTGCAGCGTTTCGAGCAGGTCGATCTGGCGCCCGGCGTGACCGGACTGCTGCTCGTCGCCCGGGAGACTTCGCGCTGGCACGCCGGGCAAATCGAGCTGTTCGAGCCGCAGGAGCCCGGCGACGACGAGGCGCTGGGCGTCCTGATCGACCGGCTGGCGAGCCGCCTCGGACACGAGGCGCTCGTGCGTCCCCAGCTCGTGGACGATCATCAGCCGGAGATGGCGTATCGCTACGTATCCGTTGCGGAGGCGGGTTGCGAGCCGGCGGGCGAAGCACCAGAGGGGCTTGGTCTAGCGCAGCCGGGCCGTGATTCGTTCACTGTGGAACACGCCACGGCCTTGCTTCGCTCCGCTGCGCAAGACCGTGCCACCCATCGCGTCACTCATCGTGCCATCGATCGTGCCACCTGCGTGTCGCGCCCGGTACGGCTGCTTGCACGGCCGATACTGGTGCGGGTGATCGCGCTCGTGCCCGACGGCCCGCCGACGTGGGTTGCGTATCAGGGACACGAGTACATCGTCGCGCACGCCGCCGGCCCGGAGCGGCTGGAGACCGCTTGGTGGCGCGGCCCCGACATCCGCCGCGACTATTTCCGCGTCACGACGGAGACCGGCGAGCAATTCTGGCTCTTCCGTGCGCTAAACGAGCGGCAATGGTATTTGCACGGGCTCTTCGCGTAACGACCCCACCCGGATGAGCACCCCACCGGCGCGCCAGGCCAAACTCCTCACCACAGAGACCCGGCGCGGGCTTCACCCACAACCCACTGTAGCGGCCGTGCCCGCGGGAAATGTAGCGGCCGACCCCCGTGTCGAGGCTGTCCGGGAGTCAGAGGCCGTCGAGTAGCCATTGTACCTGTCCGTTTCGCCGGTGACAGCGGTGATTGAAGCGCACGAGCAGTTGATAGCCGAAGATCGCGGCCAGGAGTTGGGTGGGGTTGTTGTCCAGGCCCCGGTGCCAAGCCCGCTCGTGCAGCTCGAAGAGGTGTTTGAACCACTCGTTGAAGGGTTCGACGGTTCGCGTGCGGCGGGCGTACAAGCGTCGGCTCGCCGGGCGACGGTAGAAGGCGATGCGCCGCTGCGCGCGCCTCCTCACGCTTTGCAGCCCCGGACTGCAGTCCCGGATCGCTCGAATGGGGCGCAGCTCACTCCGCCGGTGCCGACGGCGCGGGCGGGGCGGCGGGCGGCGGGCGGACGATGACCTGGAACCGCCGGCGGCCGAGGATTTCGCTGTTGCAGAGCAGCTCGAAGGCGTACTGGCCGGCTTCGGGGATGCGCAGGCCCTGCATCGCGAAGAGCAGGTCGACGACGGCGAGCGGGTTCGGCGCCTCGACCGCCCCCTTCCCGCTGAACAGCACCTGATTGTCCGTGTCGCGGATCAGCCGGATCTCGAGCTCCGCGCGGCCGGCGATCTCCGTCACCGACGCCAGGATCGCCATCTGATGGATCGACGTCGGCATCTTCGGCACGAGGATCGTGTTGAAGATCCCGATCGCGCTCTTCTTATTGCTGAGCTTGTCGTCGATGACCTGGTCGCAGATCAAAAACGACACCACCGTCGGGTTAGCCGCGGATCGGTGCTCATCCATGCCCATCTCCCTGCACGTTCGTCGGCATGATACTGCCTACCGCGCGTAGCGTCGCCCCCCCGTGGGCGACGTCGGATGCGGACGGCCATCGCCCTGCTACGTCGCCCACGGGGGGGCGACGCTACGTTCGGCGTTGCACGCGGGCCGCTGTTGCAGCGGCGGGGGCGCTCGTAGAATCGTGACAGGGACCGCCCCCGCGGCCGTCCAAACGTATGGAGTGCCATGAAGCTCGACCGGCGCCTGCCAGGCCTGCTTGGGCCGCTGCTGTGCGCGTGCAGCGCGGCGGTTCTGCCGCGCGCCGCGGCCGAGCCCTCCGTTACGCTCAAGGTCGAAACGCAGACCGCGTACGCCAACGAGTCGCTCACGATCTCGCTCACGATCAGCGACTTCCGCGAAACCGCGGAGCCCGAGTTGCCGGAAATCCCGAACTGCACGATCCGCGCCGCGGGTGGGCCGGCGGACATGTCGCAGATGACCATCGTCAACGGGCGCCGCTCGGAGTCGCGCACGCGGACGTACCAATACGAGCTGACGCCGAAGACCGTCGGCGAGTTCGTCATCCCGCCGATCGCGGTGCAGGTGGACGGCCAACCGCTGCGGACGCAGGCCACAA
>CAIWOY010000385.1 GCA_903914415.1 uncultured Phycisphaerales bacterium
GACGTAGCGGGCGGGGTCCCGGGTGTCTACAGCAGGACCATTCGCCTACTACGGCCGACACGGGGGTCGGCCGCTACGTTTGCGGGGGCCGGGGGTGGCGTACACGACGCGGTTGGTGCCGCCCGGGCTGGCCCCGGGGCGTGGGGCGGGTCCAAGCAGCAGGAGAGGGCGTGATGGCCGGGAGACTCCGAGTGTGGCCGCTCACGTTGGCGGGGTGCGGCGCTGTTGGGTGCGCAGCTCGCCAGGGCCACGCCGTTTGGGGTCGCGTATGAGGGGAACGACTACCCCGAGAACCAGGGGTGGGAGCGGGTGTACGGCGACGAGCACGGACCGTACGCCGGTGGCGCCGTTCTGGGTCGAGCTGTACCGCTACGCTTGGTTCATCAGCTTCGCCGTGTCGCTCGTCGTCTACGTCGTGCTGATGAAATCTCTCCGCCGCACCCCCGTTTAACCAAATCCCCGTGGGGTCCAGCCCGCTCGCGCATCGGACCTGTAGAGTCCGCGCGGAATTAGAATGCCGGAGGCATCGTTGACCATGACCACCCTGGCGGCGCACCAAGGAGCGGCGATGAGCGCGACGAACGACCCCGCGACCGCGGTTCAGCGGACGTTCGAAGCCTGCGGCCAGGCCTTCTGCCGCTACTTCGCCGTCCGCACCGGCCGCGACATACACCTGGTCGACGACCTCATGCAGCAGCTCTGGCTGCGGGCGCATCTCAACGCCCGCGAGCTGCGCGAAGACAACGCCGAACCCTGGCTCTGGCGCATCGCACAAAACCTGCTGCGCGAGCACCGGCGGCGGAAAAGCCGGGCGCCTCTGGACGGCGCCGTCGCCGAGCCCGAGCTCGCCCGCGCCCTGGCGCAACGGTTCGACACGGAAGAGCTGCCGCCGGAGCTGCTGGCCCGCAAAGAAGTCCGCGACCAACTGCTGCTGGCGCTGACCGAGTTGCCCGCCGCCGACCAGGAGCTGCTCGCGGGGTTCTATTTCGAAGGCCGCTGCCAGGCGGACTTGGCGGCATTGCTATCCATGAGTGTGCGGGCCGTCGAGGGCCGGCTCTACCGGGCCCGGCTGGCTCTGCGCGACAAGCTCGCCCACTTGCAGTCATAGGAGGATCGCTCATGTCCGATTGCCACGACCCCCAGGACGCCTGCCGGCACCGCAATCTCGAGCGGATCGGGCGCGCCCTCGCGCTCCCGGACCGCGCCGACGCGGACCGCCAGGCCCGCTGGCTACAAGCGCCTCTGCCGAACCCCTCGGCGGGGACCAAGAAGGGAATCTCGTTCATGAGAACACATAAACGCCTCGCGTTCGCGACCACCGGCATTGCCGCCGCCCTCGTGCTCGGCTTCTGGCTGACCGTGGGCCACGCCACCCCGGTGACCGCCGCGACGATCTTCGACGGGCTCCGCGCCGCACTCGCCCAATCTCTCTCGATGCGGATCGCGGACATCGATTTCGGCAACGTGCAGGTAAGCGGCGACATCGTGCTCGACCGGGCCGGCCCCGGCCCGCAGGACGACACGCAGTACGCCGAAGTGCACGTGCTGATGAAGGCCGACAACCCGGCGTGGAACGACCTCGACGCCGTGCTCGTGATCGCGCAAACGCCGACCGACGCCTGGCAGTACTGCCGCGGCAACGGCGGCTCGTGCGGCGGCGCGCCCGGCGAGTTGTTGAGCAACCTGTTCGGCGCGCCGCCCCCCGCCCCTTCGCACCGCGTGACGTTCACGGAATACCTGATCCGCGGTCGAGCGTGGAACGACTTCGCGCAGCAGCCGCTGGATCAGTTTGGGGCCATGCCGTGCAGCTTGGGCTTCTCCGTGGGTGATAGCGCGGTGTCCTACACATTCCGCCTGGAGCAGCGCATGGTCGTCGAACAGCTCCTGCGGTTCCTGCTCCAGCTCAGCGACACGGGCACGGCGGACCAAGTCATCGCGGGACTCAAGCAGGCCGCCAGCGACGTCAGCGTCGAACGCACCGGCCCCACGACGTACGCCCTCCGCGCCGGCCACTTCGCCCGCATCGGCGAGCTGGAGTTCGTCGCCCCCGTCGTGCCGGACGTCAGCGCTCTGGTCCGGCAAACTCTCCATGAGTTCCGCTATGACCCCCAGACTGGCGACGTCCCCTGGACGCAGACGTCACCGCCGGCCGAAATCGGCGCCACCGGCGTCGATGTCATCGCTGACCACCGGGATTGGCCGACGAAGCAGCCGGATGCGCTCATCGCCTATCTTGAAGCGCGCGCGGCCCGCGTGGAGGTGGATCGCACTAACCCGCGCCAATGGGTATTCCGCGTCACCGGCTACCCGTTCCCGACGAGTGCCGCCGGACCCGAATGGCTCGGCCGATTCGTCCAGTCGCTGCGCGATTCGCTGACGCTCGCGATCGACTACGACAGCGCGGCCCGCACCGTCCGCCGCGCCGAGTTCCGCGGCATTGGCCCCGCCGGGCGCATCACGCTCGACATCGGCCAAGTCGCGCTCGACCCCGCCCGCCTCAAGTCCGACTACTGGACGACGCCCGCGACGATCATTCGCGATTCGAAGTGAGATTCGCCCGCTCGGTGCAGCACGCGCCGCAGCGCCAGTAACGGGCTGCCGGCCAGCCCCACGCCTGCCCGGCAGCCCGTCGCTTGCGCCCAACCTCCGTTCTGCGCGCCGCCCGCGCGTGGAACTCGTCGTTCTCGTTAAGCAAAGCGAGATAGTACGACGTGTCCGCGAAAACCGCCTTCATTTCTTTGGCACGCCGTAGAGATAGTGGTCGTGATTGCGAGCGAGGTCGGCGGGTAGGCCCGTGGCCCGGCCGGCGTAGCGGAGCAGCGTCCGCCCCCAGGTAGTCGGGGCCTGGGCGGGCGCTTTCCGGCGCGGCCGGCGGCGCTTGCCCGGCAGCGGCTGCACGCTGACCGCGGTCCCGTCCGGCAGGTCAAGCGGTCCGTCCAACTGGACGTGGCCGTCCTTCACCTACCCGCGATAGGTCATGGCGGACATCTCCGGCAGGCAGCGACCTTTTGTATGCTACGCGACTGACCGCGGGATTGCTACGGGCAGGGTTGCAGCGTGCACGCACATAGACGCACGGTGCCCTATCTGGTCCCAAACTCCGCGGAGGTCACGACCGGGGCGATCTCGAGGTCAACCAGGTCGTTCCAGCGGCTGGCCCACGTGTCGAGCAACGCCCGGTCGTGGGCTTCCATTACCTGGAAGCAGCGCGCGCCCGCGGGATCGACCCAGCTCGCGTGGTGCGCGACGCCGTCGGGCAGCATCCGGCCGCTCTGCCTGAACCGCTGGCCAATCGGCTTGGGATCGCCGTGTCTGAAGTGCTCAATGACCATGAACAGCATGAAAGCGAGTGTACCCCGCCTCGCCCGCTCACCGGTAGATCAAGAACCCCGACTCGCCGAGACGATTGCCGAGCGCAGCTTGAAACGCCCCATCCGCTTCGTCGGCACTCCGAGTCCCGTCTTCGTCCAGAAAGCACCTCACCCACTTGGGCCACGGGTCCTTCGGAAACCTCGTTGCATAATCGGCCGCTACCGCACGGGCGTCGTCCCGGAAGTCATGCTGCACTAGGCAGGTGATCTTGCCGCGCCAGTGCTCCCGATTGTCAGGCGCCATACCAGTCCGCCGATCGAACTCCGCCAGCACAACGGAGACGGGCTGGTCCTGGGAAAGGAACGCCGAAGGCGATGGCGGTGGCGCCAGTGCAGGACCGGGCCCCGGACGCGAGCGATCGCGGACAACAACCCAACTCTCCTCATGCCGATCCGGGGCGAACGAAAAAAACACGTGCTCATCCCAGTTGAAGATGCAATCTTCTATGAGCGTCCGTTGCGTATCAAGTGGGCGCAGGCTGTGCGTGCTCATTCTTCTATCCGAGCAAGGCCCGCGAACGGGCCAGCCCCAGTGGGTTATCCGAGGGCCGGGGACTGCTCCATCTACGGTCGAGCGTTAAGCCCAAGGGCAGGCCGAGCTCGTCCACGGCACACGAGACGCCCAGCGTGCGTCCTCTTCCGGTGCTCTCCGGAGGGGAAAGAAGCCTTCTCCTTAGGCGGCCAGCGTCCGCAACTCGTGGAATAAGCCACGCAGCCAACGGTTGGCGACGGCCGCCGTCACGACCGATTTCGGCTTGCCGCGCGCGGCCAGCGCTGCGGCGAACGCCCGCCAGCGCGGCGTGAGGCGCTTCAGCCGATGGGCCGCTTCCATGAGGGCCGCCCGCAGGGTGCGATTGCCCGCTTGAATCAGACCGGCGTCGGCCTGTCGCGCACCACTGGACGCATTGCAGGGTGTCAGGCCGCAGTAGCGCGACAGTTGCTTGCCGGTCCGAAAGCGCCGGGCGTCGCCGATCTCGGCCCGCAGCACGCAGGCCGTAATCAGGCCGATGCCGGGCAAAGCCAGCAGGCGCGCGATCATCCCATCGTGCTCGGCGAGCTGCGCCAAACGCGGTTCGATCACACGCAGGCGCGTGTGCAGACCCGCCAGTTCGGCGAACATGTCGTTCATGACCCAGCGACTCTCGGCGGGGAGCTCCAATGCGGCCACCCACGCCAGCCAGCGTTTGGTCCAGGGCCGCGCGTCCCGCTTCACCAGGCGGTGTTCGCGCAGCAGCGCCCCAATGCGCAGCTTGACGGCGCGCCGCCGGTTGGCCAGATCCTGGCGGCGGCGCACCACCCGCCGCAATTCGCGAATCGGCTGGGGTGCGAGCCACACCCGCGGCAAGTAGCCCACCCGCACCAGATCGGCGAGCAGGTGCGCATCGGTGAAATCGGTCTTGTCGGGGTTCTGCTTCATCCGCCGCACGTAGCCGGGGTGCGCCAGGTCCAGCGACCAGCCCGCGTGCCGCAACAGTTCGTCGGCCAGATCGGCCGCGCCGTTGCAGGCTTCGATCGCCGCCCGGACGTGGGCCGTGCCGCCCCGGGCCCGCACATAGGCGGCGATCGCACGCCAGTCATCGGCGCAGCGCTGGTTGCCCAGCATGCGTCCGGTCGCATCCAGCACGCACACCTGCACGAACACCTTGGAATAATCCAGACCCACAAACACCGTCGCCGCCGCTGTTGGGAATGTGCTACACTTCGTCATGCCCGTTGCTCCTAAAAAAGGACTCTGATGCTAGGGCCGGTTGTTATACCGGCCCGAGCAACGGGCGCTCATCCCCATCTACGTTCTGGTGACCGCATGCTGAACCCTGAACCCCGACCCCTGAACCCTGCTCCGGAGCACGCTCCAATAAGACCCCCGCTCCCAGCCAATGCACCGAAGGCGATCATTTAGCGGTCACCCCACATGAGCATCTTGAGCACCTTCGGCTGCCGGCCTCGATACTCCCCGCCGTGTGGGTTGAAGGCGCGCGGCGCCTCCGCGGCCATGCTTAGGTATGGCCAGGATGCGCATGGTCTGGCCCTCCGCGTGGTCTATGCACGTCCATGAGTTTCGCAACGCCGCTGCGCCAACATACGGAGGAGCCGGACGATGAGGCTGCGCCTCGCTAGTCGCGGATGGACCCTGTCGGGTAGCGGGCATCAGAGCCCCGAGCGCAAGCGACGGGTTGCCGGCAAACGCGACATTCGTCGGAAACCCGCTCGCTTGCGCTCGGGGCTCTGTAGCCGCGGCCGCTGGCCCTTGACAGGACGTTGCTCTGTCAAGTGCTGGCTGGCGTGCCTGGTTGGCAGTGGCCTGGCCGGGCTGGTCGCGACCAACCTGGCCGGCTGTCCGTCCGAAACCCCGAGCAGCCTCATCGGCGACACAACGAGCCTGACGTTCAACAACACGACCGACCCGACCAATGCGAACGCCACGTATCTGACTTCCGCCGCGTGCAAGGCGTGCCATCCCGACGTTGGGGCCGAGCAGGGCGGACATGGGCACGCGCACGCGCTCACGCGCGTCGAGGGCGGCCCCCCGAGCTACCCGGCCGCCGCGACCCGGGCGGGCGTGCCAAATCCGCCGCCAGGTAGAACGTGGGCCGACGTGGCGTACGTCATCGGGGGGTACTTCAAGCGCGGGCTGTTCGTCGACCAAGGCGGGTACGTCATGACCACGGGCGTACTCGGCGTGAATACCCAGTGGAACCTGGCCTACCCGCGTAACGGCACTTCGCCCGGCTTCGCCGCGTATGAGCCGACCCTCCCGTCGCCGCAGCCCTTCGACTACACGTGCTTCCGGTGCCACGTGACCGGGGCCCAGGCGCCGAGCGCAAACAACCCGCAGACACAGGACAACCGTCCCGGCATGGCCGGCACCTGGGCCGAGCCCGGCGTGCTGTGCGAAGCCTGCCACGGCCCCGGGTCGAACCACGTGCCCCGGCCGCATGCGCGCGGCATCTACGTCGGCCTGGGGGCCGAGAACTGCGGCCGGTGCCACGCGCTCAACGACGACCCCAACGTCATCCTGGCCGCCGACGGCTTCATCCAGAGTTACCAGCAGTGGTCGGAGCTGCGGGCCAGCGGCGGGCACAGCGGGTTCCAGTGCCTGATGTGCCATGACCCGCACGCGTCCACGACATACGACGCCAGTGGGCTCCTCAACGACTGCACGGACTGCCACTGGGACCGGACGATCCCGCTGCACACGGGCAAGGTCTTTGTGTGGGTGGATTACGTTGAGCCCGTCGTGTGTCGGAGCTGTCACATGCCCCTGGCGACAAAGAACGCGGCCATCGCCGCGCCCGCAGTGGTCGGCGACCAAGCCCGGCTGGGCGATACGCGCACGCACATCTTCCGCATCAACCCGGACCCCGTGGACTACCAGACCATGCTCAGTGCGGACGGTAGCCACGTCGTCAAGGATGCGGCGGGCCGGGCCGCGGCCACGGTCGACTTCGTCTGCCTGCGCTGCCACCACGGCGCCGGCAGCGCCCCGGCGTTCACGGTTCCCTCCGCCAGCCAGATCGCGGAGAACATGCACGCGCGGCTCGCCCGATAGCGCGAATCCAGAGCCGCCCGAACGCGCGGCCGCGATCGGCAAGGTGCGGAAGAACCAGGCCCGGTACCGCATCGTGCTCACGCGCTGACGACGCGGCTCCGAACCGCACCTTGGCACGTCGTACAAGCCTTGTTTGGTCCCAATTCCGGCTTGGCGGGGCGTTGTGCCGCTTGAAATCGGCGCGTCGGCTTGGCACAATAGCGCGTCTGCCGGTTGGGTTGCTCGCGGGCCCGCCGGTGCAGGGCGGCACCCGAGGGCGAGTGTGGGACGGTGTCCGCCAGGTTGGCCTGCCGGTGGTCGCGTGACTGCGGTCGCGCGGCTCTTTGACCCGCTGGAATGGGCCGCGGGTACCGGTCGACTACGACATGCCCCGCTACGGTTTTCAAGCCGTTCCGGACTTGGACGAATGGAGAGTGCGCCGGCGCGCGACCGGCCCGGGAGTGGTGCGGACTCCGCTCCCGCTTTGCAGGTTCCGGCCGCTGGCCACCCCGCGGTGGGATGCGCGGCCGGCGCGTGGTTACTAACTTACGGAGATGCGTATGCCCAGCTTCCTCGACACGTTCATGCAGCAGGTGACTGCCAAGAACCCCGAGCAGAAGGAGTTCCACCAGGCGGTCCACGAGGTCGTTTCCTCGCTTGAGCCCGTGCTCGAACGGCACCCGGAGTTCAAGAAAGCCAAGATCATGGAGCGCATGGTGGAGCCGGAACGGACGATTCTGTTCCGCGTGCCGTGGCAGGATGACCGCGGCGAAGTACAGATCAACCGCGGCATGCGCGTCGAGTTCAACTCCGCCATCGGCCCCTACAAGGGCGGCCTCCGCTTCCATCCCTCCGTCAACCTCGGCATCATCAAATTCCTCGGCTTCGAGCAGGTCTTCAAGAACGCCCTCACCACCCTGCCGATGGGCGGCGGCAAGGGCGGTTCCGATTTCGACCCCAAGGGCAAGAGCGACAGCGAGGTCATGCGCTTCTGCCAGTCTTTCATGAACGAGCTCTACCGCCACATCGGCGAGTACGTCGACGTGCCGGCCGGCGACATCGGCGTGGGCGGCCGCGAGATCGGCTTCCTGTTCGGGCAGTACAAGAAGCTGACCCGCAAGTTCGAAGGCGTGCTGACGGGCAAGGGCCTCAATTGGGGCGGCTCGCTCATTCGCCCCGAGGCGACCGGCTACGGCCAAGTCTACTTCGCGGAGGAGATGCTCAAGACCCGCGGCAAGACGATGAAGGGCATGCGCTGCGTCGTCAGCGGCTCCGGCAACGTCGCCCAGTACGCCTGCCAGAAGGTGATCCAGCTCGGCGGCAAGGCGCTGACCTTCTCCGACTCGAACGGCTTCATCGTGGACGAGGAAGGCATCGACGAGAAGAAGCTGGCGTTCGTCATCGAGCTGAAGAACGTCAAGCGCGGCCGCATGAAGGAGTACGTCAGCAAGTACCCGAAGGCGACCTACAAGGAAGTCGATCCGAAGCTCGATTGCAACCCGCTGTGGCAGGTCAAGTGCGACGTGGCTCTGCCATCGGCCACGCAGAACGAGATCAACGAGATCGACGCCAACAACCTGGTCAAGAGCGGCTGCTTCTGCGTCTCGGAAGGCGCGAACATGCCGACCACACCGGCCGGCGTGAAGGTCTTCCTCGAAAGCAAGATCCTCTATGGGCCCGGCAAGGCGGCCAACGCCGGCGGTGTCGCCACCAGCGGCCTCGAGATGTCGCAGAACGCGATGCGCCTCAACTGGACGCGCGAGGAGGTCGATCAGCGCCTGCACGGCATCATGATCAACATTCACGAGAACTGCCGTTCGACGGCCGAGAAGTACGGCACGCCGGGCAACTACGTGAACGGCGCCAACATCGCGGGGTTCCTGAAGGTGGCGAACGCGATGATGGATCAGGGCCTCGTCTAGTAGCGTCAGGCGTCTCGGCCGGACGAATGACGATGAGCGAGTAGCGCATGAGCCGACGGTCGGCTCGCCCGCGCGGGCGAACCGGCCGTCGGTGTTCTGCGGCACGGCTGTTGGGCGATCTCCAGCCGGCGCGGGTGTAGTGCCTCGGACGTAACGCAGCACTTGCAGAAAGGGGAGCATTGGCCTCTGGCCCGCGCGGTCGCGAGCGGGGCCGTCCTTCAAGCGTTGGGCGAGCCCGTGCCTCGTGCGTCGCGGTTCCGCTCAGCGAGCCGTCGATTTCCGCCGCCGCACACGCTCCCGCGGGTCGCAGCCGGCAGCCCAGCCGTCGGTTGGGACGCCGGTAGCCAAAAAAGTGGTGCTGTGCGCCGATTGACAGGCGTACGGGCTTGATGTCAAACTACCGGACAGGGTGGCAGTTGCGGGCAGCGGTGGCCAATGTTTGTCCCGGCGGGGTGGCCCTGGAAGATAATGGGCCCGGCTTGGCTTCGGGAAGCAGTTTGGTCAGGCGGAACCTGCAGACGTGCGATTGAACAAGCCGATCATAGGGTTGTGCGGGGGCATCGGCGCCGGCAAGTCGCGGGTTGCGAAGGAGTTCGAGCGACTTGGCTGCCTGGTGATCGACCACGACCGGCTCAACCAGAAAGTCTTGCAGCTTCCAGAGGTTATGCAGACCCTGCGCGGCTGGTGGGGCGACAAGGCTGCGCCGCCGGGCGGGCGGGCGGATCGACGGCGGATCGCACAAATCGTGTTTTCCGACCCGGCCGAGCGACGGCGTCTGGAGGGCCTGCTGCACCCCTTGATTGTGCAACGGCAAGCGACTATGATACGAGCAGTTGACGATCACTCGACGATAAAAGCCATCGTCATCGACTCCCCGCTCCTGTTCGAAAGCAACCTCGATCACGAGTGTGACACGGTCGTCTTCGTAGACGCGAGCGAGCCCGAGCGGCTGCGGCGGCTGCGACAAGAGCGTGGATGGGACACCAAGGAACTGCGGCAGCGGGAACGTTGGCAGTTATCACCGGTTGAGAAACGCGCGCGGGCCGCATTCGTCGTGGACAACGAGGGCCCCGCGGAACAACTTTGTCCACAAGTGGCCGAGATCCTCCAGCAGGTCCTGGCGGCGCACTCCTGGACGGAGTGACGCCCAACGACGGGCGTGACCGCACACCTCTGGCGGGGTACGGCCGGCGGGTAATGTCCCCGCAAATTCTTGGGAGCTGACCATGGCGAAGGCAACCACGCGTTCGCGCGGCAAGCGAAAGCTGCAGGACGTCATCGAGAGCATTCCGGACGAGGGCGAAAGCCCAGTGGCCCAGGCCGCCGCGAGCGCCGCGCCGCCCGCAGAGGTCCCGCCGGCGAACGACGACACGAAGTTCGTCGAGACGGAAGGACTGGCGGAAGCTCCGGCCGCCGTGGCGGAGCCGCCCCCGGCGCCGGACGCTGCGGTCAGCCTCCCCGCCGAAGAGGCCAGGTTCAAGTCCAAAAAGAAGCGCGACCACTACGACGATAGCTCCCCGATCGACCGCGAGACGCACGAGAAATACGAACGGATCAAGCGCGGCGATCTGCACATCACCGACCTTCAGAAGATGGCGGTCGCCGAGCTGCACGAGGTCGCCAAGAAGGAAGGCATCGAGGAATACGTCGGCCTGCAGAAGCAGGACCTGATCTTTCAGATTCTCAAGCGGCGGATCAACCAGAACGGGCTGCTCTACGGCGAGGGCGTGCTCGAGGTGCTGCCGGACGGCTTCGGGTTCCTGCGCAGCCCGGAATACAACTACCTGCCGTGCCCGGACGACATCTACGTCAGTCCGTCGCAGATTCGGCGGTTCGGGCTGCGCAACGGGCACATCGTGGCGGGGCAGATTCGTCCGCCGAAGGAGTCGGAGCGCTACTTCGCGCTGCTGCGCGTCGAGGCGATCAACTACGAGTCGCCGGACAAGGTGACCGAGAAGACGAACTTCGAGGACCTGACGCCGCTGCACCCCAACGCGCGCTTCTATCTGGAGACGGCCAAGGAAGAACTGAACATGCGCATCGTCGACATGGTCACGCCGATCGGCAAGGGTCAGCGTATGCTGATCGTGGCGCCGCCGCGGACCGGCAAGACGGTGCTGCTGCAGAAGATGGCCAACGCGATCACGGCCAACCACCCCGACGCGTACGTGATCATCCTGCTGATCGACGAGCGGCCGGAGGAAGTGACCGAGATGCAGCGCTCGACGAAGGCGGAGGTCATCAGCTCGACCTTCGACGAGCCCGCCAGCCGACACGTGCAGGTGGCCGAGATGGTCATCGACAAGGCGAAGCGCCTGGTCGAATACGGCCGCGACGTGGTCATCTTCCTCGACTCGATCACGCGTTTAGCCCGGGCGTACAACACCGAAGTGCCGCACTCCGGCAAGATCCTGACCGGCGGCGTCGATGCAAACGCCTTGCAGAAGCCGAAACGCTTCTTCGGGGCCGCCCGCAACATCGAAGAGGGCGGCAGCCTGACGATCGTCGGCACCGCCCTGGTCGACACCGGCTCGAAGATGGACGAAGTCATCTTCGAGGAGTTCAAAGGCACCGGTAACAGCGAATTGCACCTCGACCGGCGGCTGGTCGACAAACGCATCTGGCCGGCAATCAACATCTCGGCGTCGGGCACGCGCAAGGAAGAGCTGCTGCTGCACCCGGAGGAGCTGGAGAAGGTTTACATGCTCCGCCGCGTGCTGTCCGACATGAACCCGGTCGAGTCGGTCGAGCTGCTGCGGAACCGGCTGGCGAAAGTCGAGAACAACCGCTTGTTCCTGATGACGATGAATTTGGCGTGATCGCCGGCTGCGCTGCGGCCTCGTTGTCGTGCCGGCACACAGTTCCCCGTTACTGGCCGTGTGCCCCGCTGCGCTTTGGTGCGCGTCTTGGCGCGCGGCCGCGGCGCGCTCAGAACGAGCTGGGGGGTGGGGTGGCGCTGCCGTCGTAAGCGAACTCGTACTCGTCGTACAGGCGCTGGCCGCCCGGCAGGTGCAGCCAGACGCTGAGCGCGTATTGGCCGGCGGGGAGCGGCTTCTCAAGCTGTAAGGGGAGGTGATAGAAGCGCGACAGCGGGTCGCGGTACATGCGCATGGCCTTTTCGGTCGCGATCTCGACGGGCCAGAAGGCCACGCGCGTGCCCATCTGGTCGGAGAGCTTTCGCGACTGCAACTCGAACTGGAGGGTGCCGACCACCTTGGTCAGATCGTCGGCGGCGTCGCGGGCCTCGAGGATGGCCTCAAGCGCATCCGCCTGCCCGGTGCCCGCCAGGCTGACCGGCTTGGTCCAGCCCAGGATCTTGATGCGCGCGGGCAGCACGAGCTGCATGTACGCCGCCGTCTGCGGGTCATCGGCCCGCACCGCGTTGGCGGGCTGTTGGCAGCCGATGAAGGCGAATGAAGCGGTCAGGAGACCGAGGAGGGGCAGCCGATGCGTTTGCAATGGGGCGATCATGGGTGTCTCGCGCTACACGTGTCGTCACGGGCCAGGACGGCGAGGCACTGCTCGAGAGCAGTGGCACCCGGCACCCGAGAAAACGCTGCTCAATAGCAGTGGTACCGGATACGGCGCGGCCGTCGGCTTTGAGCGGAGTATATGGGCAACGGCGCGTTCGGACCAGTCGCGTGCCAAACCCTCGCCGGTCTCTTTCGTTTGGCCTACGGGCTCTCCGGGGCCGGTCGCGTGGCAGGGACGCCACGCTTCTGGACGAAGAGCCAGCGCCACAGGGCCGGGTCGCCGTAGGTGGCGTCCCAGACGTTGTGGCCCTGTCCTTCGAGCTCCTTGTAAATGACGTGGCCGCCGGCCTTGCGGATGGCCGCGACCATCTCGCGCGACTTGGTCACGGGCACCGCCTTGTCCTGGTCGCCGTGGGCGCACCAGATCGGGAGCTTGGCCAGGTGCGGTGCGAGGCGCTCGGCCGCGCCGGTGGACTCCTCCAGCTCGGCGAACCCGGCGATCGGCACGATGGCCGCGAGCCGGTCCGACAATTGCGCGGCCAGGTACCAGGCCCCGTGGCCGCCGAGCGACAGCCCGGTGAGATAGAAGCGGTCGGGGTCGCAGCGATACTCGCGCGAGGCCGCCTCGACGCACTTGAGGGCCATCTGCGCCATCGGCCCGACCCAGATCTGCTGCGGGCGGCATTGCGGCATGACCACGATGGCGGGCACGAGCTTCCAGTGCCTCCGGATTGCGGTGCCGATACCGACGTCCGTCTGAAGCAGGCCGTCGTCGCCACGCTCTCCGGACCCGTGCAGGAACAGGATGATCGGCCAGGCTTTTTCGGGGGTGTAGTCGGGGGGGACGTAGACGCAGTAGGCGTAGGTCTGGCCCGCGAAGGTCAGCGTTTTGCACAGGAAGCCGACGGCTTCCGGCGTGGCGGGTTGCGAATCGGGCGCGGTGGCGGCGGGCGAGAGATTCAATACGAGGGTCATGAGGCTCCCGGCGAGAAGAAGCATGGTTTGACTCCGTCAGGCGGCGAGTGTTGCCAGCACGTTTTCCATCGCGGCGCGAAAGCGGACCCGGCCGGTGCGCCGCGGGCTATCCGTGAATGCGGTGCGCATCGCGCGCCTTCTGCTCCTTGTAGTAGCGCACAATATTGGGGACCAGGTACTCGTTGAAGGCGCGCGGCAGGTCGTAGTCCGGCTGCCAGCCCCAGTCGCGGCGGGCGGGCGTGTCGTCCACGTCCGCCGGCCAGGTGTCGATGATGCGCGCCCGGGGTGGGTCGGGCTCGAAGCTGATCTGGGCCTGCGGGAACGCCTTCACGACCAGGTTGCGGAACTCCGCGGCCGTGGGGCTAAAGGATCCGACGTTGTAGACGCGCTGGGTCAGCTTCTCCGCAGGCGCCTCGGCCAGCAGGATCAGCGCCTTGACGCCGTCCGGCATCGCCATGAACGGAATGCGCGCCGCGGGGCAGACGAAGCACTTGTAGGGGTGGCCCTGGGCGGCCGCGTGGACCATCTCCGGCGCGAAATCGCTGGTTCCGCCGGTCGGCAGCGTGAACGCGCTGATCAGCCCGGGGAAGCGGAGCGCCCGGAAGTCGACGCCGCTCGGGGCGGACTCGGCGGCGAGTTGCCGGTAGTGCTGGGCGTAGTAGCGGCCGAGGTGCTCGCAATAGAGCTTGTTGCAGCCGTACATCGTCGTGGGGAAGTTCCAGTCGATCTCGCGGACGCGTCCCACGCGGGTCTTGGTCTCGGCGTTGGGCAGGCCGTAGGCGGCGATCGAGCTAGGGAAGAGGAACTGGACGGAGTGGCCATGCCAGCGGGCCTGCTCGTGCGCCAGCCGGATGAGCTTGAGCGTGCCCTCGACGTTGACGCGGTGGGCGGTCTCCGGCGAGTACTCGGCGCGGGTGCTGAGCAGCGCCGCGAGGTGGTAAATCCGGTGGATCTCATACTCCGTGACCAGTCGCCCCATCAGGAAGTCGTCGAGGATGTCGCCCGTCAGCGTCGCGGCACAATACGTCTGCATCTCCGGATCGATCGGGTTCAGGTCGAGGGCGACGATGTCGTGGAAATCCTGGCGGCGGAGATAGTCGATCAGACCGTGGCCGATCTCGCCATTGGCGCCGGTGATGAGGCTGACGGGCTTTCGCATGGACCGCTTCTCCGGGGTCGTGGGGGTGAACGAAGGTCGGCGGGCGGTGCCCGGCCTATAGCGCCGCGTTCACACCGGTTGATCGCCGGTGCCGGACGTGGGGGTAGTGTCCGGCAAAGGCGGGTCACGTGCAAGCTGGCCGGCGGCGACCCACGCAATCACCGCGTGCCGCGTCTGCTCGGCCGCCCGCACGCAGCCGTGGAGAGTTACGCAGGCGAGGATCAGCAGGACGATGACTCCGGCTCCCAGGAGCAGGAGGACACATCCCAAGGACCCGCCTGCGACGGCTGCGAGCATCAGTAACTGCATCGCGCCGGGCGGAAACGGTGGAGGCGTGAACGGCGGCGCGGCCTGAGTCGTCGTGGGTGCCATCGCCGGCTGAGAGACGGTGGCGCTGGAGGTAGTCGCGAGTTGCGTAGACGTGTATTTGTACGTTGGGGTCGCGAAGCTGATGACCTGGACGCCGGAATTCGTGGAGACGATCGCGCGGCCGGACGCCGGAGCGGTCGTGGTCATGCTGGCCGCGGCAGTCAGAAGTTGGCGCAGGTACAAGAAACTGACGGCCTGCCCGACGAGTAGAACCACACCGCAGACCAGCAGGCCCCAAAACTCGATTTGGGCGAAGCGTACGAGCGCCAAGCGTGGCACGCGGCGGAGCAGGTTCGTCAGGTGGCGGAGCAGCGTCAAGGGCAATCCGGCGCACACGAACAGGCTCAGCACGCCGAAGATGGCACCGAAGATGAAACGTGGTGTTGACCAGTAGTTCGCGATCTCGGCGGGATCCATCGGCCAGGACGGCGAGCGCAAGAACATCCGCGCGCTGAAACCGAGCGACAGCGCGAACATGGCGGCCAGCAGCCACGCCAGGACGCGCACGAGGCATCGGGCGGTCCAGCGCGACGTCTCGGGGCTGGCGCCGGGCTCGCGACGCGTGAGCCGCACGACGCCGATGATCGCGAGCGCGAGCACCGCCGCGACGCCGATGGATTGCACGATCATGATCGTGTGCATCGTTTTGGCCACGACCGCAGACGGGTTAAGCCCGGTTGCGCCCGCCTCGGCGACGAGCGTGGCGTGCACGACGACCAAGACGAACATGAGGACGACCATCGCACCCAGCGCCGTCAGCAGCCAGATCAGCCCGGCGACGAGCCCGCGCAGCCAGCTCGGGTCCGCGAAACGCAGACGCTGCATGAAAACAGCGAGCGCGGCGGCGACGCCATGCGCGCACTCCGGGCAGACGCCGGCGGTCGCCAGGGTTCGCAGGTTGTAGCCGCAGCCCGGGCATGGCAGATCTCCGCCGACCCGGCCGTCCGGTGTGAGCACGCCAACGGCTAGTGCGACATCGCTGGGCATGGCGGTGGTGTTCCGAACGGAAAGGCGGCCCGTGGCGTGCACTCCGACGACCTCACGTCAGCGTGCGATACCACGCGATCATCCGGCGCAGGCCGGTCTCGAAGCTCGTCCTTGCTGTGAAGCCAAAGCGCCGCTTGGCAAGGGTCACGTCGAGGCGGCGGCGAGGTCGCGGATGCGAATCTCGCGGCCGGTGACGCAGATTCGACGGTTGTGCCGGGGGTTCACGCCCATATCGTCCGTGCAAAGCCCGCGCGGCTCTACGCGGGCGGATCGGGCTCGTCTTTCTCTTCCGCGGTGGCGGCGGCCTCTTCCTCGGCCTTCGCCTGGGCCTTCTCGGCGGCGTACTCCTTGACCTCGTTCTTGAAGCCCTTGGCTTGGCAGAGCGCGTCGACGATCTCGTCAAACCGCAGGACCTTCTCGTTGTCGAGCCGGAGCTTCTTCTCGCCGTCGCCCACCTTGTAGTGCAGGTCGATCCAGCCTTTGGGGCTGTAATCGCGGAGCGAGACCATGTCGGCCAGCGCGATCCGCTGCCCGCCGTAGGTCATCCCCTCGTCGTCGATCGTCGCGCGGAGCGTCGCGGCCTTGTACAGCCGCCACAGGAAGTACAGGCCGGGGATGAGCGGCACGATGGCCCAGTAAAACTGCGCTCTCAGCTCGCTCTTGTCGCGCTTCCAGGGTTGCCAAGTGATGTTCGGCGTGTGCTTGCCCTCGACCTTGATGTAGCCGTAGCGGCCAACGCAGTACTCGGCTGACCGTCCGGGGCCCTCGGTGCGCGTGGACTGCAGCTTGTCGAGTTGCTCACGGATTTGCTCGGGCTTCGATTGCTTCAGCCGGTCGAAGTCGGCCTTGGTTGGGGTCTCGCCCAGGTCGTCGTACTTCAGCCGACCGCCGAACGGCTCGGGAGCAGCGAGCCGCTGCTCGGCCTCCTTGCGGTTGGCGGCCGGGTAGCGCACGGCGCCGTCAAAGACAAACCACAGCGCGAAGCCGAGGAACAGGATCGTGCGCACCAGTTGCCAGTTGCGATCTGCTTTGGCTGGCCCGCTCTCGAGTGTCATTCTGTGAACCCCTTTTCTTGCGAATACTCGCACCGCCCAGGCCGTTTCGCTCTCTGCCCGTCCCAAAGGTCGACAATTCCGGGCACGACGTTACACGCGCGTCATTATGCGTCGCAAATGCCCGCCTGTCTGCGGGGCAGCGGTGGATTTTGACGCGGGCGACGCTAGGCTGTCTTTCGGGACGACCCGCGGGCACCCCCGGCGGGCAGACCGGGTCTGACGGAGTATTTCATGGCCGCCACGCTGAAGATCCGCCCGTGCCTTCTGATTGTCCGCGACGGCTGGGGCGAGAACCCCGACCCCAAGTGGGACTACGCCAACGCCGTCAAGGTCGCCAAGCCCCCCGTGGACGCGATGTTGCGGCGAGACTGGCCGTTCACGCTGGTTGAGACGAGCGGCTTCGACGTGGGGCTGCCCGAGGGCACGATGGGCAACAGCGAGGTCGGGCACCAGAACATCGGGGCCGGCCGGATCGTCGATCAGGACTCCGTGCAAATCACGAAGTCGATCCGCAACGGGTCCTTCTTCCAGAACCAGCCGCTCAACGCCGCCATGGATTGGTGCCTCCAGAAACGCGGACGCCTGCACGTCATGGGCCTCGCGAGCGATATCGGCGTGCACGGGCTGCTCGAACACCTGTATGGCGTGGTCGAGCTGGCCAAACGCCGCGGCGTGCCGGCGGTCTTCGTGCACTGCTTCGGCGACGGGCGAGACTCGTCGCCGAATAGCGGCATCGACTATTGCCGACAGATCGAGGCGAAGCTGCGGGAGATCGGCGTCGGCCAGGTCGCCAGCGTAATCGGCCGCTACTGGGCGATGGACCGCGACAACCGCTGGGACCGCGTCGAGAAGGCGTACCGGATGCTCGTTGACGGCGTCGGGCACCGCGTAAGGACCGCGACCGAGGCGTTCCAGCACTACTACGACAACCCGCTCGAGCCCAACATGCAGGGCGACGAGTTCGTCGCGCCGACCGTCGTTTGCCCCGACGGCCAGACGCCGCTCGGCATCGTCCGCGACGGTGACGCGGTCGTGTTCTTCAATTTCCGCGGCGACCGCCCGCGGGAGCTGACCAAGGCGTTCACACGCGAAGCGTTCCCGTACCGCGAAAAGGACCGGACCGGCGCCGAGCGCGAGATGGGCTTCGCCCGCACGAAGAAGCTCGACCTGTGCTACGTCACGATGACGGAGTACGAGCAGGGCCTGCCAGTCCACGTCGCGTTTCGCAAGCCGCCGAAAATGCAGAACATCGGCGGGGAGTACCTCAGCAAGCTTGGTCTGCGGCAGTTCCGCTGCGCCGAGACCGAGAAGTACGCCCACGTGACGTTCTTCTTCAACGATTATCGCGAGGAGCCGTTCCCGGGCGAGGAGCGGCAGCTCGTCGCGTCGCCGAAGGTCGCGACATACGACCTCCAGCCGGAGATGTCGGCGTACGGCTTGACCGAATTGATGCTGAAGCGGATCGCGACCGGCATCGACGACCTGATCGTGCTGAACTACGCGAACGGGGACATGGTGGGGCACACGGGCGTGCTGGCGGCGGCGGTCAAGGCGTGCAAGGTCGTCGATGAGTGCGTCGGGAAGGTCTACGAGGCGATCATGCAGCGCGGCGGCTGCGGCGTCATCACCGCCGACCACGGCAACTTCGAGCAGATGATCGACCCCGTGACCGGCGGCCCGCACACGGCCCATACGACGTTCTCCGTGCCGTTGTACATCTTCGGCAAGCCCTTCAAGGGCCTCAAGCTGCGCTCCGGCGGCCGGTTGGCGGACATCATGCCGACGATGCTGACGATGCTGGGCCTGGCCGTGCCGGGGGAGATGACGGGGACGCCGCTGTTTGCGTGACCGTGTCTTCACCACAATGGGATGACAACTGTGGTCGAGACAATGTCGGCGCGTGGAGAGGCGATCGTCGGTCTGGATATCGGCGGGACGAAGACGGCGGTCGTGCTCGGCGACTACGTCGGGCAGATTCACGACCGCGTCAGCTTCGCCACGCGCACCGAACGGGGGTTTGGCGAGACGTTCGCGGAGTTGTGCGAGTGCGTCGAAAAGGTCCGGGCGAAAGCCACCGACGCCGGGCGGGCGCCCGGGGTCATTTCCGTCTCAATCGGCGGGCCGCTGGAAATCGAGGCCGGCATCGTGCGTTCGCCGCCGAACCTGCCGGGGTGGGACGACATCCCGCTCAAGCAGATGCTGGCCGACCGGTTCGGGCTGCCGGTCCACGTCGAACACGACGGCAACGCCGGGGCGCTGGCGGAGTGGTACTTCGGGGCGGCCCGCGGGGCGCGCAACGTCATCTTTCTGACGATGGGCACGGGCTTCGGCGGCGGGCTGATTCTCAATGGCGAGCTGTACCGCGGCACGACGGACACCGCCGGCGAGGTCGGCCACATTCGCCTCGCGGACGACGGCCCGACCGCGTTTGGCAAGACCGGCTCGTGGGAGGCGTTCTGCTCTGGCACCGGCATCGCGCGCCTCGCGGCCCTGCGCTACCCGCAGCGCTGGTCAGGCGCGGGGATCACGGCGCGCGACCTGGCGGAACTGGCCCACGCCGGCGATGCGGATGCGCTCGCCGTCCTGACGGAGACGGGGCGCTGGCTGGGCCGCGGCTTGGCGGTGCTGATCGACGTCCTCAACCCGGAAGTCATCGTCATCGGCTCGCTGGCCGTGCGACTCGGCGACCTCGTGCTCGCCCCGGCGCGCGGGGTCATCGCGCGCGAAGCCCTGCCGGCCGCCGTCGCGGCCTGCCGCATCGTGCCCGCCGCTTTGGGCGAACGCCTGGGCGACCTCGCGTGCCTGTGTGCCGCGATCCGCGCCCACGGGGGGTGCTGAAGGGTGTGGTTCACCTTCCCGGGCCGCCGGGGCCGACGCCGGCGGCGGAAAACCGCTCCCGGGCGGATACTCCGCGGCTGAAACCGGCTCCCACGCCCGTTTTTCGTCCGTCGGCCCGTCGCGCCCTCGACCCCTTGGCACGCCGTTCCTCGCCCCTTCGTCCCTCCGTGCCTTTCTCCCTTCGTGCCCGCGTTTTTTTTGTTACAATGTGACAGATACGGCAGGGAAAGTCCGCACACCCCTTTGGGGAGCACCGCCCCGTGCGAGCCGCCGGGCGCATTGGGCGGGGACCGGTTGACCCGCGGCGGGAGGGCGTGCGATGTGCAAGAGCCGTCAGCCGTCAGCTATCAGCTCTCAGCCGGTAGCGGCCGACCCCCGTGTCGGCCGAGCTGTGGAGCCGGTGCCAGCCATCAGCCGTCAGCCGGGGAGCATCGGCCTCCGGCCGGTCAATGGGGCGTGCGGGCCTGTCGCTGTGGGACCCGTTCGCGGCAGGGTTCGTGGTTCAGGGCTCAGGGTTCGGGGCACGCTCGGCCGTGGGACGCTGGGCCGTGATTCCGATCTCGGCCCCAGACCGCGCAGGATTCCCATCCTACACTCGGCCCTCAGCGCCTGGCTGCCCGCCGCACTCCTCCTTGCCGCGGCGGTGCCGCCCGCCCCGGCCCAGGACTGCAACAACAACGGCATCCCCGACGCCTGCGATCTGAACTGCGGGACCCCCGGTGGCCCCTGCGACCTGCCGGGTTGTGGGCAAAGCCAAGACTGCAACTCAAACGGCATCCCCGACGAGTGCGACATCGCCAGCGGCACGAGCGCGGATTGCGTCGACGCCGCCGGGCAGTCGGGCGCGCCGGACGGCATCCCCGATGAATGCCAGCCCGCGCTGACCGGCCTGATCTACAGCCGCTGGGACGATGCGGCGGGCTTCTGGAACGTGCCGGAGAATTGGTGCCCGCGCTTGGTTCCCAATAATGGCGGCGGGAACACGTACAGCGTCAGCATCTCCGGCACGGCCTCGATTGTGACGCTCGACATCGATCCGGTACTCACATCGCTGTGGATCCTGTACGGCGCTGTGGTTCAAGTGAACGCGGACAGCGGCGCCAGCGTCCGCACGCTCGCGGCGGACATGCCAATCCAGAACCGTGGCTACATCCGTGCCTGGGACGGAGTATGGCTCCTGTTTGACACCTGCGACATCGTGCAGGATTCGGAGTCCATGATCGAGGCGCTCGCCTCCAACCAGGAAGACAGCCGGATTCAGATCAGCGGACGTCGCCTGTCCGGCGGGATTGCGCGGGCACACGGCTCGAACGCTCGGATCGAACTGCTCAGCCCGGACCCCAACCAGCCGGCGATCCTGGACAGCCTGACCGTCGGGTACAACCTAGCCAACGACGAACTGCACGAAACCGTCCACGTGCCCGCCGGACAGTACGCCGGGATCGCGGGCTCCATCGCAAACGACGGGATGATCGGCGTCGCGACCGACGCCAACGTTCCGACCGTCTTCTACGCGGATGCAGCTGGCGCCAGGTTGAACGGCGCGTGGGGGTGGTTGCGGCTCGGCGGCCCGGACTCGGACGTCGTCTTTGACGTGCGGGGTTCGTTCACCAACGGCGCTGGGCACACGATCGCCGGCACCGGCATCATCAGTGTGTCTGGCCCGTTCACGAATCTCGGCACGATCCTCGCCGACGAGCCGAACCGGCCCCTGCTGATCTGGAATATCACCGACCCGCCCGTGCCGTTGACGAACGACGCCCTGATCAAGGCTGCGGCCGGTGGCGTGCTCGAGATCGATTCCGCCGTGACAGGCCAGGGCGACTTGGAGGCCGACGAGGGGCAACTGGTGCTCCTTTTGCCC
Source organism: uncultured Phycisphaerales bacterium (assembly GCA_903914415.1). Lineage (GTDB taxonomy): Bacteria > Planctomycetota > Phycisphaerae > UBA1845 > Fen-1342 > Fen-1342. The sequence goes on from CAIWOY010000385.1 coordinate 21,543, forward strand.
GACGACGCAGCGATGGACCTTGATGGAACGGTGACCGTCCAGCGCGCGGGGACGTTCTATATGGCGGGTTCGCCGTCGAGTTCGCTGACCTGCGGCGGCCTGGTGGTCCTGCACAGCATCGAAGGGGATCAGGGCACATTTGCCGGGTTCGCCGGCCAGTTGAGCGTGCTGGTGAACGGACCCACGATGGTGGACGGCGAAGTGCCGTACGCGCCGGGGCGCGGCTGCACGCCGCCGATCCTGAACATCATCGACAGCGTGGCATTCGCGACGGAGTCGCTCCTAGGTTGGTGCGACGGGGTCATACAACTGGATGATGACTCTGATGTTGACGTCACGGGCGACATTGCTCTGGATACAGGCGCCGTCCTCGGGGGCGACCCCAACTCGGGTGCGGTCATCAGCGCTGGCAACGTCTTGGTCGCTGGCGACGGCATCAACGACGGCGCCCAGATGTTGCTCAGCGGGGCCATGAGCGCCACGGTAGCCGGTGCCACCAGCATCGACGGCGTCACCGCCTGCCCGCCCGGCCGCGGCTGCACCCCGCCGATCCTCAAGATGACCGCCCAAAGCGCCTTCGACACCGGAACGCTCCAGGTCCTCCACGGCGGGCAAGTGCAACTCGGCGACAACGCGACGACGCTCGTCTCCGGTTCGCTCTCGATCGACACAGGCGGCGTCGTCCGAGGCCTGGACAACTCCGCCGCCCAACTCACCGCCGGCAGCATCACGATCTCCAACAGCGGCGCCGAGGGCGGCCAGTTCCTGCTCGACGGAATGATCGACGTACACGTCATCGGCGACGTGACCGTGGACTACACCCCCGCCAAGGCCCGCGACCGCGGCTGCACGCCACCGATCCTGAAAATGGAGGCCAGCCCGTCCCTCAACATCGACGGATCGCTGGTCTTGACCGGTCGGCCGCAGATTCAGGTGCAGGGAATTACGCCTCGCGTCACACTGGCGGGCAGCTTTGTGAACCACAGCACGGACCCCCTGACGTTCGACTGGAGTACCGGCGCCCTGACGCTCGCTGGAACAGCCCGGCAGGCATTTGAGGTCGCGGGGACCGACCTTGGCCCCGGCCCCGCCGGCCTGATCGACAACTTCGCGCTGGCCCGGCTGGAAGTCGAACATAATGCCAGCGTGCGGTTCGCGGACACCTTCCCCAACGACCCGAACGCGCAGGGCTCGTGCGGCGAAGCGCTGTACGTCGATACGCTGGTGTTGCACGGCGGCGCGGTCGTCGAAGTGGCCGACTGCACGGTCTACTGCCTGCACCTGGTGGCCGATCCCATCGCCGTGGTCACGACTATCGGCTGCGGCCAACTCGTCGAGGCCGTGCCCGGCGACGTGGACGGCGACCTCGACGTCGATTTCGACGACTTTTCGGCGTTCGCCGCTTGCATGGCTGGGCCCGACGTGACGACCCCGCCTGCGCGCCGCGCCCCGGGCGACTTCGCCCGCGCGGACCTGGACCGCGATCTGGACGTGGACCTCGCCGACTTCGCGGCGTTTCAGGCGCTTCGGTAGTCCCGTGCGTCCGCATACTGCCGCGGTAACATGAACTGCGACGGGCAGATCACGTTCGCCGACATCGACCGGTTCGTGGAAGCGCTCGCCGGCGAGTCGGCCTGGACGCACGGCCAGCAATGCCCGTGGCGAAATGCCGACTGCACCGGCGACGGCCTGGTCGCGTTCGCGGACATCGACACATTTGTCGCATTGGTTGGGACGACGTGCCCCTGAGCGGGTGATGACGGGCCCGTGCTTGGACGCCCTGGGCCTTGTCCCCCGGAAACCGCCGCCCTGGACATGCGACGGCCCGGCCACCTGGGCAGCGTCGTCTCTGTTCTGCCCAGGGGAGCGCAGGTTATCGGCCGCTGGAATCGGACCCGAGCAGCGTACAACGTCGGGACGTTACGGGCTGGCGGTATATAATGGGGAGCCAGAGAGGCGCTGGCTGGACGGCCTCGTGCCGTGTCCGGCTGGTTGCCTCTGTTTTGGAATTGCGCTGGGAAGGCTATCGGGGAGGACAGGAGCTCGCCGGTCATGTCCAGACGCTCTCACCTTGTGTTTCGCGCGGCATTGACCGCGCTGCTCTCCCTGTATGCCGCGACCGCCCTCGCCGCGTCGCTGCGCATTGTCACGTATAACATCCTGTGCGACAGTGGGCACACCACCGTGCCGGTCAGCTTCTACACGGTGTTCCAGGGGATCAGCGACGAGAGCATAAACGGCAATGCGCAGTTGATCGACGTGATGACGCTACAGGAGACGACGAGCAACGTCATTACCGTCGATCCCATCGTGACGCAATTGAACGCAACGTATGGCGCCGGGACATACGCGCGAGACCCCAACCAAGCCCTGCAGAGCGGCGGCACCACCGGCGGCAACGGGCCGAACTCGGTGATCTACCGCACGACGACGCTGCAGCTCATCGAATCGAAGGGGATTGGCACGCCAAGCTCGTCCGGCTTTCCGCGGCAGCCCGCGCGGTATCGGTTCCGGCCGGTGGGCGGGACGTCGGCCAACGACTTTTACGTGTACGTGAGCCACATGAAAGCCGGCACGGGGTCGACCAACGAGAACCGGCGGAATATCGAGGCCCAGGCGCTGCGCACCAACGCCGATGCGCTGCCGGACGGCTCACGCATTATGTACACCGGCGACTTCAACCTGAACGCCAGCACAGAGCCGGCTTATGTGACGCTGCTCGCCGCGACGCCGGTTCCAGGACAGGGCTTCGACCCGCTGAATCGGCCGGGGAGCTGGGCGCTGAACGAGGCGTTCAAGGACATCCTCACGGAATCCGCCGACAATCTGCGCTATCGCGACGATTTTCACATCGTGACGCAGAACATCATGAGCGACCCGAACGGGTTGCAGTACATCGCCGGGTCGTACCACACGTTTGGCGTGAACGGCACGACGCCGATCAACGGCAACGTCAGCTCGCTTTCGAACACGGCGCTACCGGGGTTGCCGAACCGGACGGCCGTGCTGGCCGCGCTGGTTTCGACGACGGACCACCTGCCGGTGGTGGCGGATTACGTCATTCCCACGGACTGCACGCCGCAACCCGTGGCCCCAACATCCGCGGCGGTGGACCGGAACAACTTCTGCGCCGATGACGCTGGCAATATCAGCTTGTCCGCGACGGGTGGCTCCGGCACGACGCTGCGGTGGCTGACCGGCAGTTGCACCGGAACCAGCATCGGGACGGGCAGTCCGCTGGTCATCGCGTCGTCGACGGCGACGACCACGTACTACGCACGTTGGGAGAACACCTGCGGGAACTCGACGTGTGCGAGCGTGACGGTGACGGTGCTGGCCCTGCCGGTGGCGCCGACCTCGGCCGCCTCGGACCGCAACAACTTCTGCGCGGATGACGCCGGCAATATCAGCTTGTCTGCGACGGGCGGCTCCGGCACGACGCTGCGGTGGCTGACCGGCAGTTGCACCGGAACCAGCATTGGAACGGGCAGTCCGCTGGTCATCGCGTCGCCGACGGCGAGCACCACGTACTACGCACGTTGGGAGAATACCTGCGGGAACTCGACGTGTGCGAGCGTGACGGTGACGGTAAATCCGCTGCCCGACTGCACGATCACGCCGACCCCGCCGCAGGTCTGTGCGAGCTCGCCGGGCAACACGGCCTCGGTGCCGGCGGGGGCTGCGACCTACGCGTGGACGATCACGAACGGGACGATCACTGCTGGCGCTGGCACCAACCAGATCACCTACACCGCCGGGGCCACCGGCCCGGTGCATTTGACCGTGACGGTGACGTCGGCGGCCGGCTGCGTGTGCAACAACGCCACGGACGTGCCGGTCGTGACGTGTGGTGCAACCGGCGCCTGCTGCCACACCAACGGCACGTGCGCGGTGGTCTCGAGCGCTGCCTGCGCCACGGCCGGGGGTGTTTATTCCGGCGACGGTACCGTCTGCCGCCCCGGCAATCTCTGTCCGGCGTCGTGCAAGGGCGACATGAACTGCGATGGGAGTGTTACCTTCGCCGACATCGACCTGTTCGTCCAGGCGCTGAACGGCGAGACCGCCTGGACGGGCTGGCCGTGCCCGTGGCTCAATGCGGACGCCAACAACGACCTCGCCGTGACGTTCGCGGACATCGATCCGTTCGTGGCGTTGATCGGCACGACGTGCCCGTAGCAGCGCGCGGGCGCCCGGCCGCGGTAGACCGATCCTGAATCGGTCCCGCGGGGAATGTGGCGCCCGGCTTACGGGTCGGCCGCCGGCCGGGGGCGGGACGGACGTACCCCGCCCGCGCAAGCACGCGGCTGCCGGTGTATCTGGGCGTCGGCGCGGCACACCTCGCCGCATGGCTGCTGGGCTGGATGTGGATGGTGTGCAACAGCCTCGTCGATCTACGACAGCGTGTGCGGCAGGCCTGGCGAACCGTGCTATTCGTACTTGAATCATGGTGTCCGCGCGGGTATTCTAAACGGGTTAGGATGACATGCCCGCTGGCAAGCCCCGGCGGTCGACGTGCGCCCGCGTCTGATAAAGCGGGGCGCTGACCGGATAGGGAGAGGTGAGACGGCGCCAAGCTCGGAGAGTTCGCAATCGGCGTGGCACTTCTCACTGTGCTGGGAGTGCTGACATCGCGCGGAGAATATGTAGGGGAGATGGAAGCGACGAGCGCGTCGCGCGTCAAAGGCCGGACCTGCTGCGCGCAGGGTCCGCGGTGACCTGTGTGGGTGCGCGCGGAGCGGCTGTACAGCCGTCAGAAACATGAAGGGAAGTCTCATGTTGCGGAAGAGCCTGTTTGGTGTAGTCGTCTCGACTCTTGTGCTGACAGTCGTGTTCTTACCGGTCGGGACGGCGCGCGGGGCCGACGATGGCCTGTCCGCCGTGCCGCAGGTACAGGTGCCCTTCCCGGATCTGGCCGCGGTGCGCGCGGAAGACCAGGAGCGGGAGAGCCAAGGTCAGGCGCCGCGGTTCGCCATCCCCAACGCAGTGCACATTTCCTCGGCGACGGACGGCGTGTGGAAGGACCTCGACGCGAAGACCCGGCAGTGGCAATTGCGCATCGCGTCGCCCGGCGCGCTGTCTCTCAACCTGGGCTTCACGGCCTACTACATGCCACCCGGCGGGCAGCTCTGGGTCTATGCGGCCGACGGGAGCTACGCGCTCGAACCCTATACGGACTTCAATAACGCCGACCACGGCCAACTCTGGACCGCGGTGGTCCTCTCCGACGACATCGTCGTCGAGGTCACCATTCCGCGCGCGCTCGAGCAGGAGCTGATCCTGCAACTGACGTCGATCAACGTCGGTTACCGCGGTTTCGGCGACCTGACCGCGGACAAGTCCGGCGCCTGTGAGATCGACGTGATCTGCCCGGACGGCAACGGCTGGCGGAACGATATCCCCGCGATCGCCGTGATCTCGACCGGCGGCTCGGCGTTCTGCACCGGCTTCATGGTCAACAACACGTCGCAGGACCAGACACCGTACTTCATGACGGCCAACCACTGTGGCGTCACGTCGGGCAATGCGGGGTCGCTCGTGGTGTACTGGAACTTCTTCAGTCCGACGTGTGGGCAGCATGGCGGCGGGTCGCTCGGCACGAACCAGAGCGGCTCGACGTTCCGGGCGTCCTCGTCCACGTCGGATTTCACGCTCGTGCAGCTCTCCCAGGCGCCGAACCCGGCCTGGGGGATCACGTACAGTGGCTGGGATCGCCGCGACGTGCAAGCGAGCAGCATCGTGGGGATTCACCATCCGAACTGCGACGAGAAGAGCATCAGCTTTTCGACCAACGCGACCTTCACCAGCACGTACGTTAGTGATACGTCCCCCGGCGACGGCACGCACCTGCGCGTGAACTGGTTGCCGGTCGCCACCAACCGGGGCGCGACCGAGCCGGGTTCGTCCGGCTCGCCGCTCTTCGACCAGAACCACCGCGTGCTGGGGCAATTGCACGGCGGGTACTCCGCGTGCGGCGCCTCCGACATGCGCGACTGGTACGGACGGTTCTTCGTGTCCTGGACCGGCGGCGGCACCAACTCCACCCGCCTGAGCAACTGGCTCGATTCGGCCGGCATCGGCTCGCAGTACGTGGACACGCTAAACCCGGCGGTCAGCGGCCTGGAGGTCACGCCGTCGACTGGGTTGAGCGCGACGGGCGACGTCGGCGGGCCCTTTACGCCGGGCAGCATGGATTACACGCTGCACAACGCGGGGACCAGCGCGATCACGTACCAGGTCACGAACACGCAGAGCTGGGTGTCGCTCACCAACGCGTCCGGCGGCCTGGCCGGCGGCGCGTCCACAATCGTGACCGTCTCGATCAACGCCAACGCGAACGCGCTCGGGACGGGCAGCTATACGGACACGATCACATTTACGAACACGACGAATCATCAAGGCGATGCGCAGCGCGGCGTGGCGCTGCAGGTCGGCGTTCCGCACGTCCTCTATAGCTGGAACCTGGACACGGACCCGGGCTGGCCGGTACAGGGCCAGTGGGCCTTCGGGCATCCCACCGGCCAGGGCGGCGTTGCGCACGGTCACCCCGACCCGAACAACGGCCACACCGGCGCGAACGTCTATGGCGTGAACCTGAACGGGGATTACGCGACCACGGCCGGCGGCCCGTGGTGGGTAACGGCGGGTCCGATTAATCTTCAGTACGCGACCCAGACGAGCCTCAGATTCTGGCGCTGGCTGAACTCAGACTACCAGCCCTTTGCCTACGCGACGATTCAGGTGTCGAAGGACGGGACGAACTGGACGTCGGTCTGGCAGAACGGGGGGTCCGTGA
>CAIWOY010000386.1 GCA_903914415.1 uncultured Phycisphaerales bacterium
GCATCATAACCGGCGGCGTGCCCGGCCCCCAGCCGGCGCAGACCGGCCGCGCGTGCCGGGGCGGAATCTGCGCGGGCGCGCAAAAAAAGCGGGCCGGCGTTCCGAAGAACGCCGGCCCATCCGGACATGCTCCTTCTCTACCCTCCGGATCGCACGAAGACGTCCGGCTCCCGCATGGATCGACTCGGGCATTGCCCGAGTTGCGGCTCCCAATACAACAAGCATTCGAATTGAAAGTCGCGGAGGCAAACGGCGCCGGGATTTCGGGCGGGATTTCCCCGCCGGCGGTTGACACACCCACGCGGGTGCTATAATTCGACCCCCTTGTGGGTGCGGCGCAGGTGGGTTGTGGGTGCCCACGGTACGGCGCTGAATCACTGGAAGAATAGCACGACAGCGTGGCCGTCGGGCCACAGGTCGGAGACCAAGCGAATGACGCCCATTGTCCCGAAAACCGTGTTTTTCACGCGCGGCGTCGGCAAGCACGCCCATAACCTCGAGTCGTTCGAGGCGGCGCTGCGGGATGCCGGCATCGCGCAATGCAACCTCGTCCGGGTCTCGAGCATTTACCCCCCGGGCTGCAGGATCATCAGCCGCAAGGTCGGCCTGGCCGAGCTGGTCCCCGGGCAAATCACGTACTGCGTGATGGCCGACACGCGGACCGACGAGCCGAGCCGCATGGTGTCCGCGGGCATCGGCCTCGCGATCCCCAAGAAGAAGGACCACTTCGGCTACATTTCGGAACACCACGGCTTCGGCATGACCGAGCGGAAGACCGCCGACCTGGTCGAGGACATGGCCGCCAGCATGTTGGCCACCACGCTCGGCATCGAGTTCGACCCGGACCTCGCCTACGACGCCCGCCGCGAGGTGTACAAGATGAGCGGCGAGATCGTGCAGACCCGCGCGGTCGTCCAGACCGCCGAGGGCGACAAGAACGGGAAGTGGACGACCGTGGTCGCGGCGGCGATCTTCCTGTTCGAATAGCCAAATAGCCATGGCACTTTTTCCGCACACCGTGCCCGACAACTTCCTCGGCCTCGAAGAACGCTTCGCGGCCTACCGCGATGCACGCTTCGCGGTCCTGCCAATTCCTTACGATGCGACGGCGACCTTCGGCGTCGGGGCCCGCGATGGCCCACGCGCGATCATTACCGCATCGCAACAGGTCGAGCTGTTCGACGAGCACCTTGGGCGCGAGGCGCACCGGGCCGGCGTCGCGACGCTGCCCCCGCTCGAGCCGGACGCCCGCGGGCCGGAGGCGATGCATGCCCGCGTCTATGCTGCGGCTCGGCGGGTCGTGCAGGACGGCAAGTTCCTGATCGGTCTTGGCGGGGAGCACGGCATCACGTCCGGGCTCGTGCGGGCGGTCAAAACGCGGCACAAGCGGCTTAGCGTCCTGCAGCTTGACGCGCACGCGGACCTCCGCGATAGCTACCAGGGCACGCCGTTCAGCCACGCGTGCGTCATGCGGCGGATTCACGATCTCGGCGTGCCGGCGGTCGGCGTCGGGATTCGCAACTACTCCGCGGCGGAGTCGCGGTTCATCAAGTCGGCGGGGAAGGCGATCTTCTCGGCCCGACAATGTCGCGAGTCCGCGTGGATCGGGAGCGCGGTCGGCCAGCTTGGCGATGAGGTGTACGTCAGCATCGACATCGACGCGTTCGATCCAGCCTACGCGCCGGGGACGGGTACGCCGGAGCCCGGCGGGCTCGATTGGTACCAGGTGGTCGACTTGCTCGCGGCGGTGACGCGGAGCCGGCGCGTTGTCGCCGCCGACGTCGTCGAGGTCCGCCCGATTCCGCCCAACACAGTGACTGAGTTCCTCGCGGCGAAGCTGATGTACCGGCTGATCGGGCTCGTGACGCCGTGAACGGGGCGGCGCGCTACACACAGGCCGCCGCCCGGATCAGAGCCCCAAGCGCCAGCACGGGGTTGCCGGAGGGCGTCGCGTTTCCGTTTGGCGTCGCGTTTCCGGTTGCCGCGAGTTGGCCGGGAACCCGTCGCTCGCGCTCCGGGCTCTGATGGGCGGCGCCAGCTTGTCGCGCCGTGTTAGGCCGCGTAGCCTGCCCGTATGCCGAAACGCCGCAAGCTGCGGGCCGATACCGTTCAGGCCGCCAAGGGGACCCCGGTCGCGGAGGCGTCGGCGCGACGTTTCCCCGCGATTCTGCTGACGTGCCTGCTGGCGGCCGCGGCGTTGACGGGGGTGGCCGCGACCATGTTTGTGCGGACCTGGCATCGGCTACCGGCGGAAAGTCTGGCGCGAGTGGACTGGCATGCGGTGAACCAGACGCGCGCAGTCCTCAACGGTAAGGCCCGCACGGGGTTTGTGCTCGTTGTCCTCAGCGACCACTTCACGCGGGGGCTGCACGACCCCGACGGACTGCCAGCGGCGATCGAGGATGCGCGGGCCGGAATCGGCGAGCTGCGCGAAACGCAGGTCGGACGCCTCCAGCTCGCGGCCCTGACGATGCTGCGGCTGGAAGGCGAGGGCGCGGCGTCCAGCGCGTGGTGGCTTAGCTTGCAGACGTACCTGGACGGGCTGGAACACGCTTCGTTCGAGCATTGCCTGCCGGAATTGCTGGAGGTGGACGCACAGAGTTGCGCGCGATTTGGTTTGGGGCCGGGGACCGCACGGCGGGCGGCGCTGCTGAGTCTTGGTCACGCGCACGGGCCGTTTCTCCAATACTTGGTTGAGCGTTTGCACGCCGTCGCTCGTGAGCTGCGAGAATCGGGCGACGAAACGGCGGCTGGGCAATACGAGCGCATCGTGCGGCTGCTGCTGCGCACATGGGTGGTTGAACCGGGGCCGGCGGGTCTGCGTCTGCTAGCGGCGGACTTGCTGGCGAAGGGGCTGGACGGAGACGGCCGGGCGGCGGCGATAGCGGAGAAGTGCCGGGCGTGGCGCGCCGCGTACGACGCCGAGGCGGCGGCGCTGCCGCGGGTGCCGGCGCTGCTACGTGTGGGGGAGGAGCCGACGGGTGTTTCGGCGGTGCGGCTGACGCGGGCGTTAGCCACGGCGGGGTGGGCGGCGGCGGCGGTGGCCGGGGCCGGTCTGGTCGCGTTGGCGAGCGCTGTGTTTGGGCTGCGACGCCGGCGCGGCGCTGGGCGGTCGTGGCCAGGCGTCGGCATGGGAGCGATTGCCGCGGTCGTGATCGTCGCGGGCGGGATAGGGCTAATCGCGGGGGCCAAGGATTTTGTGTGGGATGATTTCCACCGGGTTGAAGCGCGCGACCTCGGCGTGCCGCGGCTGCCCTTGCTCGGTGCGGCGGCGGGCCTCGTCGTCACGCTTGTGGCGGGGGTGCTCGTGGCGTGGCGCGGCGGTGAGCGTCGCGCGCGCGTCGCGCGTTGCACGGCTGTGACGTGGCTGGCGCTGGGCGCAGTCGCGGTCGCCGTAATGGCCGCCGCCGAGCGGCTCCGCAGCCGCTACGAGGACGCGTTGACCGCGCCGGCGGCGGAATCGGTGGGCCCCGCGGCGGACGCAAACGAGCGGGCGTTGCTTGATGCACTGCGGGGCTGGAATCCATAATCTCGCGCGGGCGAGGTTCAGAACTCGAACGGACAAGCACATGAAGACGATCATCGAGCCCTTTCGCATCAAGGTCGTTGAGCCGATCCGCATGACCACGCGGCCGGAGCGCGAGCAGATTCTCCGCGAGGCCGGATTCAACCTGTTTCTTATCCGGGCGGAGGACGTGCTCATCGACCTCCTGACCGACAGCGGCACGGGCGCCATGAGCAGCCTGCAATGGGCGGGCATGATGCGCGGCGACGAGTCGTACGCCGGTGCGAAGAGCTGGTACGTCCTGCAGGACAAGGTCCGCGAGCTGACGGGCTTCCAGCACATCCTGCCGACGCACCAAGGCCGCGCGAGCGAGCGGATTCTGTTTGAGCTGGTCGGCGGGCGCGGCAAGGTCGTCCCGAACAACAGCCACTTCGACACCACGCGGGCAAACATCGAGCACACCGGCGCGAAGGCGGTCGACCTCGTGATTGACGAGGGCAAGCAGCCCACGCTGCGCCACCCGTTCAAGGGGAACATGGACCTGAACAAGCTCGAAGCCCTCATTCGCGAGGTCGGCACGGAGCACATCCCGCTCGTCATGGTCACGATCACGAACAACAGCGGCGGCGGACAGCCCGTCAGCCTGGAGAACCTGCGCGCCGTGCGGCGGATTTGCACCAAGCACAAGCTGCCGTTTTTCCTGGACGCGTGCCGCTTCGCGGAGAACGCGTGGTTCATCAAGCAGCGTGAGCCGGGGCAGCAGGACCGCGGCGTGCGCGA
>CAIWOY010000387.1 GCA_903914415.1 uncultured Phycisphaerales bacterium
CAGCTTGGTCGGATCGGCCAACAGGACCGCGGTCTTCCCGTCTTTTCCGATCGGCAGCGAAGTCATCGCCGTCAGGTCGAACGTCCCGACCGGCATCGATTGCACGACGCCGTAGGTGTGGTCCTCGCGCCGCCGGAACACCAGCAGATCCTCCGCTTTCCGGTCATACATGACGAGCGTGGGGCTGCCCGGCTCGCCCGCCGCGGCGGGCAGGGCCGCGAGACCCGTGATCCGCGCGTCGGCGGCCTCCGCGTTGTACTGGTCGACGGCGGTCCAGCGGCCATCGCGAATCGTCAGCGCCCGGACGAGGTTCTCCTGGGCAATCAGCAATTCGGACTGCCCATCGCCGGTGACATCCGCCAGCGCCCAGCCCGCCGCCGCGACCTCCTTCATCATCCCCGCCCGCCGCTCCGCGCCCGCGAACCGCTCGAACTTGCCGTCCTCCGTTTGCAGAAACGCCGTCGGGGCGGCGAAACGAACGAACAGGAGCAAATCGACGCGGCCGTCCTGGTTCAAGTCCACAAAACGCAGTGCGGCGGGATTGTCGTCCAGGTCGCCGACCTCGTATGTGCTCTCCTCGGTCTGGCCGAGCGCCCGCACCACCAGGCTGAACGCCCGGTCCGCGCGCGTGACGTACGCGAGATGATCCGCCTTGTCGCCGACACGTAGCCCCCCGACCGCGACGACGAACGGCTCGCCGTGCACCGCCAGCGGACTCGGGAACGTCAGGCGCCCGTCCTCGTAGTGCGACACGCCGATCGTCTTTTCCTCGGGGCTGACGAGCAGCACTTCCTGCCGTCCGTCCAGATCGACGTCCGCGATGCACACGTCGGTCGCCTTCGTCAGCCCGGGAAACGCGGTGCCCGCCCCCAGTCCGGCGGCCTCGCCCTTGAACAGCACCATCTGGGCCGCGTCCGGATCGACGGTCACGCAATCGACCCGCCCGTCGCCGTCGATGTCGCCGAGGGCCAGCGGCCGTTGCTTGCTCGCGCTCTTGATCGGGTACGAGTGCAGCCGCTGCACCCACTCGCCCGCGACGCGGCTCTCGCGCGGCAGCTCCCAGCGATACTGCTTCAGCCGGTTCGTCGTGTACTCGATCCCGTACAGGTCGTCGCCGCCGCGACCCGACGCCGACTTGGCGACCGTCATGCTTCGCAGCCGCGGGATCTTGACCGGCCGCAGTGCCGCCAGCGTCCCGCTCTCCTCTTGCAGGCAGACGTACACGCCGTAGCGGTCGTCGTCCGCGCCAATGATGAGGTCGTCGCGGCCGTCGCCATTCACGTCGGCCCGCAGCATGAGCATGGGGCTCTTGATGCCGTGGACGAGCCGCAGCGGCGGCGCCAGCCCGCCCTTCTCTTTCTGCAGGAAGATCTGAAGCACGTCGGTGCCCAGCAGGGCCACGTCGGTCCGCCCGTCGTGGTTGAAATCGCCCACCGCCAGGCAGCCGTAGCGCGGGTTGCCGTCCGGCGCGCGAATCCCCTCGGCCGCCCCGAACCGCCCGTCGCCCTTGCCCGGCAGAATCACGACCTCGCGCGGCTCGCCGAAGAACACGATGTCCGGGACGCCGTCGCCGGTAAGGTCGGCGATGTCCACCGCCGCCACCTTGTACGTGACCGGGACGGTCACCGACCGCAGGTGGCCGCGATTGGGCACCTCGTTGCGTTCGAGGGGCCGTGCATCTTCCGCCGGCGGCGCGTTGGGATCGGGTTGCAGGAGCAGCTCGAAGCGGCTCTGGTAGCCGTTCCAGAGCAGGATGTCGGTCCGGCCGTCGCCGTTCAGATCGGCCAGGCGCAGGTCCGAGATGCCCGGCTTGAACTTGTAGACCTGAAAGGAGCCGAAGCCGAAGTACTGCGTGAGCTCGGCCTTTTGCGCCTCAGTCAGCGCCGGACCGCCGCCGGCACCGTGCGCGAGCAGCTCGATCTTTTGCGCCTCAGTCAGCGCCGGACCGTTGCCGGCGCTGCACGCGAGCAGCCCGGCCAGCAGCAAGGTCGAAGACATCATCAGCGGGCTCCCGGTTGTCCTCCGCCCACCGGGCGGCACGGTCGCCCGAATTGTAGGGCAGGTCGCGTCCCTCTGCGACCCGCCATTGGCCTGTGTGCCGCCCCACAGCACGGCGTGGGCCCCGCCCAGCAGAGCCCCAAGCGCCAGCGCGGGGTTGCCGAAGGGCGTCGCGTTTCCGGCTGGCGCACGTTGACCGGGAACCCGTCGCTTGCGCTCTGGGCTCTGATCCCCGTCACCCGCCAACATCCGCCGGTACACCCCCGCCGGGCTTCGAGCGTTCACCGCCCTTGTGGCGGCCATGCCCGGGCCGCTATCATGGGCACTCGGCCTCAAGCTCTGCGAGCGCGTAGCGCAGGTCGCGTCCGTCTGCGACCTGCCATCGGCCGGACAAGAGCGCAGGCCCTCGGGGACGCCCGATGAATGACGCCCAACGCGTAATGCTCTACGACGCCAGCAAGAAATCCGTGGCGGCGGCGTATCTGCTGTGGTTCTTCCTCGGCTGGTTCGGCGCCCACCGCTTCTACGCCGGCAAGACCGCCTCCGCGGTCGTAATGCTCGTCCTGGCCCTGATCACGGTCCCACTCGTGTACGTGCTGATCGGCTTCGTAACGTGGGCCATCGTCGGCCTCTGGTGGATCGTCGATGCGTTCCTGATCCCCGGCCTGATCCGCGACTACAACCTGCGCCTGGCGGTGGCGTATGGCCCGTGACGGGCGCGCCGTTTGCATTGGGGACCGGTGCGACCTAGGGTTGCCGGCCTCCACCACCATGCGACGCACCACCCCGGCCCGGCCACCCGATAGGTCACCCAGCCGCCCGCCGGCCAGGAGAAACACATCCCGCAGAACGCGCTGGCGGACCCCTTGACCGCCAGAAGCAGGCTCGGTATACTAGGTGTTCTTAAGGGGCGTGGGTGACCGCGAACGGCATACAGCTCGCGCTCTGTGGACATCCAATCGGGGAGCGTGCGATATGGGAGATGTCAGCGCCGACAAGAATGCCGCTTGGCCTGTAGCGGCACGTCACTGGGTCCGTGAGCAGTCCGCTCGCCTTTACGGGAACGGCGTGTGGGTGGTCGTGCGCGCCAGCCCGTGGTTAGCGGCGGGTCTTGCCCTCGGCATTGCGTTGATAGTGGCCTATGTCTGTGACCAACAAGGCGATGCCCGGGTACTCGGATTCAAGCCGACTACGGCCGTCGCCATCGCAGGATCGCTCCTCGCCTCCGCCCTGTTCGGCTTCACGAGCCTAGCGGTTAGCGCGCTGAGACGCGGCCACGAGGCCGGTTACCAGCGATTGAGGGAGGCAGTCGCCGACGCCGGCGGAATCGAGTATGTCTTCGACGAGCGCGGCGGCGGCCGGGCGAGGCAGCAATATGACCAGCTAATCGACGGCGCGCGATCCCGGGTCTGGGCCATCGGCATGACCCTTGAGGGCTTCACCGAGCAGCATGCGGACCGCATAGCAAACCTCGTCGGCCTCGGGCTCGTTCAGGATGTGAAGATCGCCTTCTGGCATCCAGGCGTCGAGCTCGTCAGCGACAACTTCAGAAGGAATATTCTCGACATCCAGCAGGCGCTAGAGACGGGCAACGCCCCGAGAGGAAATGACAGTTGGTCAGACGAGGTCGAGGCCAGGGTACAGCGTATTCGGAGCGTGGTGCCGTGGTGCAACCCGCGGCGCGGGCGTTTCTCGGTGCACTACCTCCGCCTTGCCACGAATGTCACCTGCCTAGTGATCGACGATAGGGTATTCTTCTTTCCGTTTGTGTCGGGGGCCCCGAGTCACGCGCATCCGACGATAGAAGCCCATGCGCGCTACGGCATCGGAAAAGCCATCGTTTCCCACTATGAACGTGTTCTTAAGGACTCGCAATTTGCGCCCTGCATCTGGAACAACCAACCCTGCCCACCACAATCAGGTGCGGTCCCACCAAAGGCGGAGGCAGTTCTCCGGCCAGCAGCTACTGGCGCTGGACAGAAGGACCACGAGGGTCCCTCGCGCTGACCGGGGCGCACGACACTGCTGAGAGAGCAATGCAACCGACAGTCACCATGGTGTCCGCTGGCTTGCTGGTCCCGAAGAAGGGCGATTCACTAGCTGCGCGCGCGCAATTGTACCTCAATTACGGTTTGCTTGGCTTAACAACGATTCTCCATAGACGCGGGTTCAATGCTCGCATGTTCCATGGCGAGTTCCGCGCGCCGGAGCTCCTGGTGCGTGTTCTGGCGCGCGAGGGAGCGATTACGCCGCCGGCGGTAGTCTGCCTATCGTTGCCCAGCTTCTTTTCAGTTCCGTGGGCGCGCCGTTTCGCCCTCGAGTTGAAAGCGAAGCACCCAGAGGTACGGCTTATCCTCGGCGGCCGATGGGTGATTGGTAACGATGACTCGTGGATCAGGCGGATGATCCCCTGGGCCGATCTGGCGGTCGCGGGCACCGCCGAGAGGCGCATAGTCGACATTGTCAGCGCGTCAGAACACCACGTATCATACGCTGCTAATGCGGTAAGGCAGGAAGCGCCTGCCAGCTGCGACGAGTTTCCGGATCACGACTTCGGTCTGAACTACGAGTACCTAAAGTACCAGCCCACAGTCGAGTGCTCGCGCGGCTGCGGCTTGGGGTGCGCGTTCTGTGTCGAGCGCGAAACCCCCATGACGCGGATGCGAGCCCCGACAAAGGTAGCGGACGCGCTGCAAGCTGCGCATCGCGCTTACCGTGGAGGAACGATCACTCCTTACTTTCAGGCTTCGATGTTCCTGCCAAGCGAGTGTTGGGCCGTTGCCTTTCGCGGTCTTTGCAGATCCCGGGGCCTTTCGGTGAACTGGCGATGCGAGACGCGAGTGGATTTGATGAGTATGCATGCGCTCGCGGCCCTGGCGGAGGCTGGCCTGAAAGTAGTGGACGTGGGGCTCGAGTCCGCCAGTCCAGCGCAGTTGAGGGCGATGCGAAAGACACGCGATCCCCGCGCATATTTGACGCGGGCGTCGGAGTTCTTGCGCGTGGCGCATTCCTGCGGCATCTGGTCCAAGGTGAACATACTTCTCTACGCCGGCGAGACCCTGTCCACGTTGGAGGACACGTGCGACTGGCTGGACCGACACCGTCCGTATATTAAGGGGATATCAGCGTATCCCGTCATGGTCTACGGCTGCGGCCCAGAAGCTCGCCTCATGCTCGCGAAACTGCGCGCCCTGGGCGCAGATGCCGTTGACGAGGCGACTATCGACGCAGACGGCTACTGCAACGTGCATTTGAGCCAAGAAGTGGACCATGCCCTGGCGTGCGCGAAGGCGCGTGACATCTCTCAGCGGTTTATGAGCGCCAGGGACTACTTCGATTTGAAGGCGTTCTCGTACTTCCCACGCGGTTTCACATACGCGGAGTTCTGCCGGCTGTGCGAAGGCACGCCGGCCGCCTTGCTTCCGTTTGGGCATCTCGATCAGGCCAGCGACGCGAGAACGGCGCGCAAGCCGCTCTGTCCCGCGCTCGTTGGCCAAGCGAGCCGGTGAGCGTCAAATTGAGCCCGCATCCGTGCATCCTTCGCACCGCGCGGCGCGCTCTCGGGGGTTTGCCTCTCCGGCGCAGTGCGCCGCCCGCCCGACGTAGCACCATCGCCCGCAACCGGTCCCAGCCCCTGCCGCCCCATCGCGCTGTTGCCCTATCACGCGGAACGCGCCCATTCCCGCCAGAACCCAGCAGAACCCGCCAGAATCCCGCACCGCACGGCTCTGCCTCGCCTCGCTGCCCTCTCTATGATAGTATTCCTAGTATGCGCGCCCCGCCCTTCCGACATGCCCACGTTCCCACCGTCCCACGCCGCCCGCCAACCCTGCCGCACGCTCAGAACGCCGCCGAAACCGGTTTTCGGGCGCGCCAGCCGAACGTTGCCAAGGGAGGGGTAGCGCGCCGCGTGCAATCTGGCAACCTTCGCGTTTCCACGCTCCGAACCGCGCACGGAACCGGCTCGGCAGGAGCCTCGCCCGCGCGCGGGGGGATTCTCCGGCAGCCTACGGCCGACACGGGGGTCGGCCGCTACATTGGGTCGCGGGCGCGGGCCGCTATTTCCCCCGCAGCAGCCGTTGGCGCAGCCGGGCGTCGATGTACGGCTGGATGTCGCCGTTGAGGACGCGGTTTACGTCGCCGATCGCGAGGTTCGTGCGGTGGTCCTTGACGTGGATCGTAGAGCCGTGGATCACGTAGCTGCGGATCTGGTTGCCCCAGGCGATGTCGCCCTTCTCGCTGTAGATCTTCGCCAGCTCCGCGTCCTGCTTGGCCTTCTCCATCTGCTCCAGCTTCGACTGGAGGATGCTCAGCGCCATCCGCTTGTTCTGCGCCTGGCTGCGCTCGTTCACGCACTCGACCATGACGCCGGTCGGCTTGTGCCGAATCCGCACCGCCGTCGCAACCTTGTTGACGTTCTGCCCGCCGGCCCCGGACGCGCGGCAGAACAACTCGATGTCGAGATCGCCCTCGGCGAGCTCGATCTTCGTCTCTTCGAGCTCGGGCAGGCAATCGACGCCGACGAACGACGTCTGCCGCTTGCCCTGCGCGTTGAACGGGCTGATGCGGACGAGCCGGTGCACGCCGAGCTCGCACGCGAGATAGCCGTACGCGTACGCCCCCTCGACGCGCAGCGTGACCGACTGGATGCCGGCCTCCTCGCCGTCGCGGCGATCGACCTCGGTCGCCTTGAACCCCGCGTTCTCAAAATACATCAGGTACATCCGCAGCAGCATCGTGGCGAAGTCGCACGCATCGACGCCGCCGGCCCCGGCCTGGATGCTGAAGAAGCAGTTGCGGGCGTCGTTCTCGCCGGAGAGCAGCGTGAGCAGCTCGATGTGGTCGGTCTGGCGGGCGATGATGTCGAGCTCGCGCTGCAGCTCGGTGCGTGACTCGTCGTCGTTCTGCTCCTGGACGAGTTCGATGAGCACGTGCGCATCGTCGGCCCGCCGCAGCAGCTCCTG
>CAIWOY010000388.1 GCA_903914415.1 uncultured Phycisphaerales bacterium
CTCCGCGGCCACGACCCCCTGCTGACCATCGCCAACGCCCTGCGCACCTACCTGCAAACCGGCCAACTCCCGCCGCTACCCGCCGCAAGTACTGCAAACGGCTGAACTCTTACTCTCCGACTAAATGAGATATTGAACCATCGGCATTGAGTACTCCAATTCCCTCTGCTCTTGACACAATTATTCTATCTCTTTGAGCGTCATATGTGATATCACGTAGACTGGTTGATTGTGTGCTTCTTCCACCATGAGCACTGCTATCTAAATTATAGAATAGAACATCTTGTTCATTCGTTACAGCGAGCTCTCCACCATAACTAGGATTTATTTGAGTGACACCCGTATTTCCTCCTGTTGTAAATGAGGTATATGGTTCTGTCTGACCATCGTTGAATAATGAAAGATTTCCACCATCATATAATATTGCAAAACCCGCCCCATTATTAAATCCGGTTGCGCCTTTAATATGTCCCCATCCTGGATGGGCTGGTACTGCCTGAGAATAGGTGTAATGTGACTGTAAATATGTAAAAGGATCAATGTTGTCTGCCTCTGCTCTAGTCACAGCGGTTGCGGCGGCGGCAAGGGCTGCCAGCGTAATGCCTAAGCGTGACCGCAAGGTGGCTCGGTGCGCCCCCTTAAGAAAGGTCGGACAACGTGTCTGGACAGTGACCATAGGGCGGCTCCTTGCATTCGGGATGGGCCGGGCGAGAGGGCCGTATCCGTGACGAGATCGTCTAGCCCGTGCGATTGCGTGCGGGTCCCGCAGTACATCAAACGCAACAGTGGTCCGACGGCGTCGGGCTTCGGCGTTGGCCAACACGGCGCGAGACGTCGAGGACGGGCAGGACAACAGACCGCGACCCGGTTGCGTTCGGAACACGCGACAAAGCTCCCAGCAAAACTGTTCGGGGCGTCCGCTGCACGAGCGGATCACGGCTATTGTAACAGAGTTGGCGAGCGAGCGGGCGCGATTCCGTGGCCCGAGTCGGCCGGAGATGCGTCCGATAAAGGACTAGGACGGCCGCCGGCCGGAGCTGAGGATGCGCCGATAGGAGAGACGGTGTCGAGGCGCGATCGGGGGGTTGCGACGGGACGGTGGGGAACGGGGGTGGGTTGGTGGATAAGCGTGAGAATCCGCTCTTCGCCCGGAGGGCGCGCGGTCGTTGCCAGGGGCGAGTCGTAGCCGCGGAAGGAAGCCTCTCGGCGGGCGGGACCGAGCGGTGGTCGCGGGCGGCGCTCCCTGCCGGTCGCGGCTCGGATTGCGAGCGCCGCTTCCTGACGGGCGCGGTTCGGCTTGCGAGACGCCGCACGCGGGAAGGGGTTCCCGCACGTCCGGGTGCGAGATAGGAATCACGCACCAGCGTGAGAGAGAAGGGATTCCGGCCGGTCAGGGTGCGAGAAGAGGTTCTCGCACCAGCGTGCCGCCCGTTCGCGTCGGCGCGTGCAGCGCGCGCCACGGCATCCCTTCGCGCCTTCTCCGCCATTCGCCGTTCGAAATTCGCCATTGGCCCGCAATCTCCGCCAGCCGCCAACACCCTCGCCCCGGCGCCTTGCTTCTCTCCATTCCTGAGGAATACTACCAGTGCTCACGCAGTGCCAGAGCCTGCCTTGACGGCCCGCTCGGCGGTGTGGCACCGGCCCTGAACCGGTGAACCGTGCACCCCACACCCGCTGACCCGGTTCGAGACACGTGCTCGGGTGCGTCTGCCCCGCGTAGGTTGGGCCGACTCTCAGAAGCCCAGCTTCCGCGCTTGCGGACGGAGGACGCCCGGTGCACCGGCGATTGCCTGGCC
>CAIWOY010000389.1 GCA_903914415.1 uncultured Phycisphaerales bacterium
CCTCCGTCCGCAAGCGACAGCGCTGTGCGGACGCGTCCGGGCACGTGTCTCGAACCGGGTCAGCGGGTGTGGGGTGCACGTTTCACCGGTTCAGGGCCGGTGCCACACCGCCGAGCGGGCCGTCAAGGCAGGCTCTGGCACTGCGTGAGCACCTCAAGTATTCCTCACGTCGAGACAGAAAGCAAAGCGGGGATCGAGGGTTGGCGGAGATTGGCGGCGGGTGGGGGAAATAGGCGGATTTTGGCGAAGAAAGTCAGAAGGCAGAACGCGGGTGAGGTGGGGCGGGGCCGAGGGCGGTCCGGGTCGGGGGCTCGTCGAAATAGACGGTCTGGGCCTTCGGCCGGTCGGCGTTATGATGGAGGCGGCAACTCGGGAGGGTGTGCCATGTTCGGTGGAGCGGCTTTCACTCGTCAACCGAGGTCGATTCGCGTGCCAATCTCGCGGGGCGTAGCGCGCGGGCTTACCCGCGGCCCTGAACACGCCCGGCGTGCGCTGTTCGGGCGGCTGGGTGTCCTCTCGGCGGTCGTGCTGGCGCTGTTGCCCTCGTCGGCGCGTGCCGACGACTGCAACCCGCCGCCGGATGCCGGGGTGACACTCACGTCGCCGGTTGGCGGGGAAGTGTACACGGCGGGCGAAGTCGTGCCCATCAGCGGGCTTTGACAGCGTGAGCGCTTCGGGATACGTGCCCGGCCTGATGTAGACGGTGCCGCTCGGTATCAGCGTGCCGCAGCCCTCCCGTACGGTGTTCCACGGGTCAGCCGCCTGATCCGTCCTCGTAGGCGCTGTTGGCGAGATCGACGTAGACGGGCGAGCGCGGCGTCTTGGTAAAGGTCACCTGCGAGCAGTTCGCATCGGCCCAGTCCACTGTTACCAGCACGCTCTGGGCGCTATCGTAGAAAGTCTCTCCGGGCTGCCACTGCGCACCGGCATCATTGCAGTTGCCGTTGCCATCCGGATCCACGACGCGGGCGTGGTCAGCGATCGCATAGTTGACCTGGTGAAGAACGACTGCTTCACCCGGCAGATTCTGGTCGTAGCCGGTGAATCAGGAAAATTCAAGCCGGCTCGCTCTGATCAGCACGCCTCCGCGGTCTAAGAATTGAGCAGTACTCCGGCGAGCACGCCGATGTCGTCGCCCGTGAAGGCGCCCAATCACTCGCTACCGGTGCTTACGCCTCATACACGGCCTTGCCGCTGACATACGTTGCCTGAGGCTGCAGCCCATCGAGGTCTTTTCCCTTGTTGATCTTGCGCAGGTCGCGATTCCAGATCACGAAGTCCGCGCACTTGCCATCCTCCAGCGAGCCGAGGTCTTTCTCGTCGAACGCCGCGTACGCGCTGCCCAGCGTGTGGTGACGCAGGGCCTCCATGAACGACACGGCTTCGCTCTTGTCGAGCGTCTGCCCCTTTTCCGTCTTGCGGTCCATTGCGCCGCGGATGCTGTCCAGCGGCGAGTGCGACGGGAATGCGGGCACGTCCGCGCCGTACGCCACATGTACGCCTTCCTTCGTAAACGTCCGCAGCGGCACCATCGTCTCCACCAACTCGCGCTCGAAGTTCTCCGCGAAATCCGCCGCCTTAAGCCGAATGTACTCCGGCTGGACGCACACCGCGACGCCCAATTCCGCCGTCCGTTTGACGGAGTCCATCTTGCGGAACGGGTAATGCTCGATGCGATGGCGGCGCTTGCCGCATTCGCCGACGCTGCCCGCCGCCTTGGCAAAGGCCCCCAGCGTCCAATCCACCCCCTTGTCGCCCACGGCGTGTACGTCGGCTTGGAAGCCCGCTTGATGGATTGCGGCGATGATCTGTTCGAAGAGCGGCTGCGGATGCATCGGCAGTTCGCCCACCTTGTTCTTGGGCGGCGGCTTGTACATCAATGGGTAGCCGTCCACGGCCAACTTCACGCCTTGCATGCGGAGCAGCGGCCCTTCGTATCGCTGCATACCCTTGACCAACTCCTGGCAGTGTTCGAGGTTGACCACGTATGGATACACGCGCAGCCGGCACGGCATCCGTCCGCTGCGCTCCAGGCGGACGTATGACTTCGCGTGCTTCGGGATGCAGAAGTTGTCGTGGATGCAGGTGACGCCATCGCGAACAAACTGGTCGAAGCCCCAGAGCGCGCATTCGATCTGGTCCTGCTCGTCTATCTCCGGTTGGTGAACCGCGTAGATCGCCGGATAGTGGATGAGCACGCCGTCCGGCAGGCCGTCGCGGCCGCGCATGAACTTGCCGCCGTACGGATCCTTGGCGTTCTTGTCGAAAAGACCGGCTTTCTTCAAGGCGGCCGTGTTCGCAACGCCGTATTGCCCGCTCCAGTGGATGGTGAGCAGCGGATGGTCGGGGACGGCGTCGTCCAACTCCTTCCGCCGCGGGAATCGTCCCTCTTTGAAGGTATCAAACCCCCGGGCGACGATCCATTCCCCCTTGGGCTTGTCCTTGGCGGCCTCGGCCAGGGCCTGTTGGAGCGTCGCAAAGGAGTTGATCTTGGGCGGTCGAATGATGACGAACTTGAGCTCCATGTGCCCGAACGCAATGACGTGACTGTGGGCGTCGATGAGACCGGGCGTGACGCACTTGCCGCCGAGATCGATCACCTTCGTGTCCTTCGAGATCAGGGCTTTGATCTTCTCGTCGTTGCCCACCGCCAGGATGCGCCCGCCGCGCACGGCCATCGCGTCGGCGTTTGGTTCCGACTCGTTCATGGTCAAGATGGCGCCGCCGGTCAGAGCCAATTCCGCCGACTCGGCGGGGGCGGCCCACACGCGGTTGGTGCGACTCAGCACAGCCAGGGCTGCTGCGGTGCCGGCGTGTTGCATGAACGTCCTTCGGTTAATGCGGGTCATGGTGTGCTGCTCCTGGGCGAAATGATCCAGGCCTTCTTGACCGACATCTCCCATTTATCAGACCTTAACCCACCATCGTACGCGTGCGAGCCACCCGATTCAAGCGAAAACGGCCTATCTTGCCACGGTTCGTGCCCATCCGGCCGGCCTCCCGGCACGCCGAGCCGCCGCGGCATGCCTCCGGTCCGGGCCAGTTCCGGCGGCGTCGGGAAGGCGACGATGAACGGCCAGGCGCCCGGCGCTGCCTACCGGTCGCGGCTCGGACCCGGAGGTGGAGCGAGGCGTCGCATCCGAGCCGCGGAAGGCGGCGGCACGTGCAAGCCGCTTGTCCGTCGATACTTGCCCGCGCCGCCCAATCTAGAACCTATCCCATGAGCCGCTTCCCGACTGCGGAGGAGCGCGGCGTGAGAAGGAGCGCCGCGGGGTTTTGACCCTCCCCCAGCCCCTCCCTGCGAGGGAGGGGGGTTGTGGGACAGGTTCTGGTCACAGCCGGCCCTTACGGCGCGCGGAGCGGCGTGGTTAGAGAAATAGTCACGGTTTATAGCCCGAAATCGCGGCCATCGCCGAGACGCACCGCTAGCCTTGGGCTATCCTGAGTGTTGAGGGAAAGTTGCGGCCGGAGTCTGCGCCATGTGCCCCAAGTGCCATGAGCCGCTGATCGTCGTCGAGTTCGAGGGCGTCGAGATCGACTACTGCCCGGAGTGCCGGGGCACGTGGTTCGATGCCGGCGAGCTGGAATTCGTCACGGAACTCGGCGGTGTCCCGGCCGGACCACTGCACCGCGCCTTGCAGATGGCCGGCGCCGGCCGCGGCGGGACCCGCCGTTGTCCACGCTGTCGGCGGAAGATGCACGTGATCGCGCTCGGCGATTCGCCGCCCGTTGAGGTGGATCGTTGCCGCGCGGGGCACGGGCTCTGGCTGGACGCCGGCGAGTTGGTGACGATCGTGCGTGAATTCGCGGGCAACGAGGACGCCGTCGTGGCGGGCTTCCTGGCGGACCTGCTGCGCCACGGCCTGGCTGAACACACCGGGAGAGGTGAACTATGAGCACCACGTTGATCGGGTTGCTGATCGTCCTGGCCGTCGTATTGGTGCTGCTGTTCTGGATCATTGGCATGTACAACGGCCTCGTACGGCTGCGAAATGAGGTCAAGAATGCCTGGGCGCAGATCGACGTGCAGCTCAAGCGGCGGCACGACCTGATCCCCAATCTCGTCGAGACCGTGAAGGGCTACGCCGGGCACGAGCGGGGCACGCTCGACGCGGTCGTGCAGGCCCGCACCAAGGCGGTCGGCGCCCAAGGCGTCGCCAGCCGGGCCCAGGCCGAGGGCGAGCTGTCGCAGGCCCTGGGGCGGCTGATGATGCTCGTCGAGGCTTACCCCGACCTGAAGGCGAACCAGAACTTTCTGGCGCTCCAGGAAGAGCTGACCTCCACCGAGAACAAGATCGGCTTCTCGCGGCAGTTCTACAACGACACGGTCATGCGCTACAACACGCAGATCCAGTCGTTCCCGCCGAACATCATCGCCGGCATGTTCGGCTTCGGCGAGTCGGAGTTCTTCGAGCTCCAGGACGCCGCCCAGCGCGAGGCCCCGCAGGTGAAATTCTAGCCAGGCGGAAACCGCCAAGACGCCGAGAGCGCCAAGACGAAACTCCGTGCCTGGCGCTCTTGGCGGACCTTGGCGCCTTGGCGGTCAGGTTGGGTTCGTGCGATGTGGGACGCGATCGCCAGCAACCAGCGCCGCTCGTGGGTGCTCATCTGCACCATGGGCATCGTGCTGATCCTGCTCGGGGCGGTCATCGGCGGGGCCATCGGCGCGTACGTCGGCGCCCCAACCCACCGCCATCTCGTCGCGTTTCAGCCGCCCGGCGATGCGTCCTGGACGCGGGCACAGACCGGCGTCTACTTCGGCATCGCCGCCGCCACGCTGCTCTGGCTCATCCTCTGGGCCACGGCGGTGGGCGCCGGCGATTCGATCCTGCTCGGCGCGGCCCATGCCCGCGAGATCCAGAAGGAGGACCTGCCGCAACTCTGGAACGTCGTCGAGGAGATGACGATCGCCGCCGGCCTGCCGAAGATGCCGCGCGTCTTCATCATCGACGACTCGTCGTTGAACGCGTTCGCCGTAGGGCGCCGGCCGGACAAGGCCGCCGTGGCCGTCACCGCCGGGCTGCTCAAGCGTCTGTCGCGCGACGAGCTGCAGGGGGTCATCGCGCACGAGCTCGGCCACGTCCGCAACCTCGACGTGAAGTTCATGACGCTCGCCTCGGTCATGCTCGGCGCGATCGTGCTCATTTCGCAAGGTTTCCTGCGCGCGCTCTACTACGGCGGCGGCCGGCGCCGCTCGTCCCGCGAAGGGGGCCAAGCCGCGCTGATCCTGCTGGTGGTCGCCATCGTCGTGGCCATCGTCGCTCCGTTTGCCGCCCAACTGCTGTACTTCGCCTGCTCGCGCCGCCGGGAGTACCTCGCCGACGCCTCCTCGGCCCTGTTCACCCGCTATCCGGCGGGCCTCGCATCCGCCTTGGAGCAGATCTCGGGGCAGGCCGCCCCCGAGGCCGGCGCCAGCAAGGTCGTCGCGCCGCTGTGCATCGTGAACCCGCTCCAGGAAGCCGCGGCGTTCAGCCTGTTCTCGACTCACCCGCCGACCGAGCAGCGCATCCGTGTGCTGCGCGGCATGGCCGGTGCGGGCCTGGCGGCGTACGAGGCCGCGTTCCAGCAAACCCGCGGCAAGAGCTGCCTGGGGCCGCGCACGCTGCAGGACAGCACGGACGTGCCGATCCGCGCCGCCGCACCCGCGCCGGCCGGCCGCGAGCAGGCCGTCGCCCGGGCCCGCGCCGTCGGCGAGCTACTCGACAAGGTGCTCCCGTTCGCCGTCATCTCGTGCCCCTGCGGCGTCCGGCTGAAGCTGCCGCCGGACTCGAAGCGCGCCAGCATAACGTGTCCGCGCTGCGGGCGCGAGCACGAAGTGCCGCGGGCGGCAGGGGGGTCCCCGGTGACGGACGCAGGGCCGCCCGGGCCTTCGCCTGCCGCCGAGCCGCTGCAATACCACCGCAAGGGAACCGGCTGGGAGTCGTTCCAGTGC
This sequence comes from uncultured Phycisphaerales bacterium, assembly GCA_903914415.1. Classification (GTDB taxonomy): domain Bacteria; phylum Planctomycetota; class Phycisphaerae; order UBA1845; family Fen-1342; genus Fen-1342. Next base: position 5,933 of record CAIWOY010000389.1, read on the forward strand.
CCCTGCGGCGGCACGGTCCAGCTCAGCCCGAGCTTCAGTGCCCCAGAGGCGGTCTGCCCGAAGTGCGGACAAGTCATTCGGGTACTTTGAAATCGCGTTCCCGATCCGCTAGACTGAGCTGATCTTGGCACCCGAGGGTGCCCAACTCCAACGCGCGACAACTAAACGGATTGTGACGATGGATTTCAATCTACCGGAAGACCTCGCCGCCCTCCGCGACGCGGTGCGCAGGTTTGCGGCGGAACGAATCCGTCCGCACACACGCGAGTGGGACCGTGAGCAGCACCTGCCCGACGAGCTGATCGCCGAACTCGGCCAGATGGGGCTGATGGGGATTGTGACGCCGGAAGCGTACGGCGGGGCCGGGCTCGGGTACCTGGCCAACGCGGTGGTGATGGAGGAGCTGGCGCGCCAGGACGGCGGCGTGGCCCTGACGGTCGCCGCCCACAACGGCCTGTGCCTGGCCCACCTGAACCTCGCCGCCTCGGAGGACCAGAAACAGCGCTACCTGCCGAAGCTCGCCGCCGGCGAGTGGGTCGGCGCGTGGGGGTTGACCGAGCCGGGCTGTGGCTCGGATGCGGCCGCGCTGCAAACTCGCGCGGTCCGCGACGGCGACGGCTGGCGCGTGAGCGGCCACAAGATGTTCATTACCAACGGTGCCCGCGCGCACGTCTTCGTCATCATGGCCCGCACCGACCCCGACAAGGGCCCGAAGGGCATCTCCGCCTTCATCGTCGAGCGCACCGACAAGGGCTTCGAAATCGGCCGCAAGGAAGACAAGCTCGGAGTGCGCTCCAGCGATACCGTCCCGCTCGACTTCGACCACGTCTATTGCGGCCCGGAGGACCTCGTTGGCCAGTTGAACCAGGGCTATGTCGACGCGCTCCGCACGCTCGAGCGCGGCCGGATCGGGATCGGCGCGCTGTCAATCGGGCTGGCCCGCGGTGCGCTGGAGGAGGCCGTCGCCTACGCCAAGGACCGCAAGGCCTTTGGCAAATCTCTCGCCGACCAGCAGGCGATTCAGTTCATGCTGGCGGACATGGCGACCGAGATCGAGACGGCGCGCCTGCTCGTGCACGATGCCGCCCAAACGCTCGACCGCGGCGAGGATTCCCGCCAGAAAGCCTCGCTCGCCAAGCTCGTCGCCAGCGAGATGGCCACCCGCGTCGGCCTCAAGGCGATCCAGATTCACGGCGGCTACGGCTATACCAAGGACATGCCGGTCGAGCGCTACATGCGCGACGCGAAGCTCTGCGAGATCGGCGAAGGCAGCAGCGAAGTGCAGCGCATCCTCATCGCCCGCAACCTGCTCGGGTGGTGATCTCACGAAGTTGACGACGGAGGAAGGTCGTGGATTTTCGGCTCGACGATGACCAACGGCAATTACGCGATGCCCTGCGCGATTTCTGCGACAACGAAATCGCCCCCAAGGCCGCCAAACGCGACGAAACCGGCTGCTTCGAGGAGGGCCTCGTCCAGAAGCTCGGCGAAATGGGCCTCTTTGGGACCTACATCCCTAGCGAGTACGGCGGCACCGGGCTGGACTGCGTCTCCTACGCCATGACCGTCGAGGAGCTCTCGCGCGCCTGTGGTGCGACCGGCATCCTCGTCTCCGCCCACCACTCGCTGTGCGTCGATCCGATCCTCAACTTCGGCACCGAGGTCCAGAAGTGCAAGTACCTCCCCAAGCTCGCCACCGGCGAGTGGATCGGCTGCTTCTCGCTCACCGAGCCGGGCAGCGGCAGCGACGCTGGCGCCGCCCGCTGCACGGCCGTCGAAGACGCCAACGGCTGGGTCATCAACGGCACCAAGAACTTCGTGACCAACGGCCGCGAGGCCCACGTGATCGTCCTGTTCGCCGTCACCGACGCGGACAACCCGCGCCGGCGGATGTCGGCCTTCATCGTTGAAAAGAACACGCCCGGCTGCACCCTCGGCAAGCTGGAGAAGAAACTGGGGATCAAGGCCAGCAGCACCGCAGAGTTGATCTTCGAGAACTGCCGCGTACCCAAGGACGCCCTGCTGGGCGAGCGCGGCAAGGGCCTGCGCGTCGCCCTCGGGACGCTCGACGGCGGGCGCATCGGCGTCGCATGCCAGGCGGTCGGCCTCTCGCAGGCCGCCCTCGACTGCGCCGTCGAGTACGCCAAGACCCGCGTGCAGTTCAACCAGCCGATCGGCAAGTTCCAGGCGATCCAGTGGAAGCTCGCGGACATGGCCACCGCGGTTGCCGGCGCCCGCCTGCTGACGTACCGCGCCGCCTGGCTCAAGCAGAACAGGCAGCCCTACAGCCCCGAGGCCGCGATGGCCAAGCTCTACGCCAGCGAGGCGTCCAATCGTGTCACCGACGCCGCGATCCAGGTGTACGGCGGCTATGGCTACTGTGCGGATTACCCCGCGGAGCGCCTCATGCGCGACGCCCGGATCACGGAGTTGTACGAGGGCACGAGCGAGATCCAGCGTCTGGTGATCGCCCGCAAAGTGATCGACGACCCGGCCTGGGTCTCCCGGTAGCGTGCGCGGCCGCAATCCGGGCCGCGAACGGTAGCAAGCGCAATGTAGCGGCCGGCGCCCTGAGACGTAGCGACTGCCCGATGAGATGTAGCGGCCGACCCCCGTGTCGGCCGTAGAAGTCCGAAACGCCTTACCGAACCAAAGGAACGACGTATGGCGGACAAGTGTGCGTATCTGGTGGCGGCGAAGCGTAGTCCGATCGGCAAGTACCTGGGCACGCTCACCAAGTTGAGCGCGATGGAAATCGGCGCCCAGGTGGCCAAGACGCTGCTCGCGGAGTCCAAGGTCGATCCCAAGGCCATCGCCGAGGTCTTCGTCGGCCAGGTCCTCCAAGCTGGCTGCGGCCAGAACCCCGCCCGCCAGGTTGCCCTCGGCGCCGGCGTTCATGACGAGGTCTCCTGCGTCACCGTCAACAAGGTCTGCGGCAGCGGCCTCCAGGCCGTCATGTTCGCCGACCAGGTGATCCGCGCCGGCGACGCCGACCTCATCCTCGCCGGCGGCATCGAATCCATGAGCCAGGCCCCGTATCTGATCCGCACGCTGCGCTCCGGCAACAAGTTCGGCCACGCCGAGTTGGTCGATGAGATGCTCTACGACGGCCTGACCAACGTCTACAGCAAGGAGCTGATGGGCGAGCTCGCCGACTACACCGCGGAGAAGGCCGGCATTACCCGCCAGATGCAGGACGAATGGTCCGTGCGGAGCCAGCAGCTTGCCGCGAAGGCCACCGCGGACGGCAAGTTCAAGGGCGAGATCGTGCCGATCGCGGTCCCGAAGGGCAAGGAGCCGTTCGCCGTTGACGAGACGTTCCGCGCGGACTCGACTGTGTCGGCGCTGGCCGCCCTCAAGCCGGCGTTCAAGAAAGACGGCACTGTCACCGCCGGCAACTCGTCGCAGCTCTCCGACGGCGCCGGCATGTTGCTCGTCGCCAGCGAAAAAGGGCTGGCCAAGTGCGGCGGCAAGCCCCTGGCGCGCATCGTCGCCCAGGCGACCGCCGGCGGCCCGCCGCGCGAGCTGTTCTTCACCCCGCCAAAGGCCGCCATGATGGTGTGCAAGAAGGCCGGCTGGTCGAAGGATCAGGTCGACCTGTGGGAGCTGAACGAAGCGTTCGCTTCGCAAACCCTGGCCGGCCTCAAGGCTCTCGAAATCGATACCAACAAGGTCAACGTGCACGGCGGCGCGATCGCCCTCGGCCACCCCATCGGCGCCAGCGGTGCCCGCGTGCTCACCACGCTCCTGCACGCGCTGCGGCAGCGCGGCGTGAAGCGTGGCGTAATGGCGGTCTGCCTCGGCGGCGGTAACGCCGTCGCAATGGCCGTCGAAGCAATGTAGCGGCCGGGACCGCGCCGGCCGATTCCGCAATGTAGCGGCCGACCCCGCGGCCGAGAATGTAGCGGCCGACCCCCGTGTCGGCCGTAGAAGTCGGAGGAGATCGCGTGAACATCCGCACCAACATCAAGACCGTCGGCGTCATCGGCACCGGCACGATGGGCTCCGGCATCGCGCAGACGTTTGCCCAGTCGGGCCGCGCCGTGCTTCTGTACGACGCGCTGCCCGGCGCCGTGGACAAGGCCCTGGCCGGCATCAACAAATCGCTCGACAAGTTCGTCGAGAAGCAGAAGCTCTCAGCCGCCGACGCCGACGCGACGAAGAAGAACCTCAAGCCTGCCGCGCTGGACGACATGGCCCGCGTCGACCTCGTGGTCGAGGCGGTCTTCGAGGACGTGAACGTCAAACGCGAGCTCTACCAGCAGCTTGCCCGGTCCGTGGCCCCCGATGTCATCCTCGCCAGCAACACCAGCAGTATCTCGATCAGCCAGCTCGGCGCGCTCAGCGGCCGGCCGGCTCAGTTCATCGGCATGCACTTCTTCAATCCAGTCCCGCTGATGAAGCTCGTCGAGATCGTCGTCGGCTTGCGGACCGCCGCGGAAGTGGCCGACACGATCGCGGACCTGGCCAAGGAGCTGGGCAAGACCCCGCTGCGCGTCAAGGACCACCCCGGCTTCGTCAGCAATCGCGTGCTGATGCCCCTGATTAATGAGGCGATCGCGTGTCACGCCGACGGCGTCGCGGACGCCGCGACGATCGACGAGATCATGAAGCTCGGCATGGCCCACACGATGGGCCCGCTGGCGACGGCCGACCTGATCGGCCTCGACGTGTGCGTGCACATCATGGAAGTGCTGCACCGCGACCTGGGGCTGGACAAGTACGCCCCGCATCCCGTGCTGCGGACGATGGTGCACGCGGGCTTCCTGGGCCGCAAATCCGGCCGCGGCTTCTTCGACTACAGCCAGAAATAGGTGCGCTATGGCCAATGAGAAATCCCAAACCGAAGTCCAACTCGTCAAAGACGGGCCGGTCGCGACCGTCAAGTTCGTCGCCGCCACCGGCGTGAACATCTTCTCGTCGCGCGTCATCGGCAATCTGGGCACCGTCGTCGCCCAGCTCGCCGCCGACCCGCATCTCCGCTTCGTGGTCTTCCGCGGCGAAGGGCGTGTGTTTCTCGCCGGCGCGGACATCAGCGAGATGTCGACGTTCACCGAGGACCAGGGCCGCGCCTTCGCCCAAAACGGCCACAACGTCTTCAACGCGATCGAAGCCCTGCCCCAGATCACCTTCGCCGCCATGAACGGCGCCGCGCTCGGCGGCGGCTGCGAGCTGGCCGTCTCCTGCGATTTCCGCCTGCTGGTCAAGGACGCCAAGATTGGCTCCCCCGAGACGCGCCTCGGCCTGATCCCCGGCTGGGGCGGCACGCAACGCGTGCCCAAGTACGTCGGCCTCGGCGTCGCCCGCCGGCTGCTGTTTTCCGGCGAAGCCATCACCGCCGAAGAGGCGCACCGCATCGGCCTTGTCGATGAGGTCGTCCCCGCGGCCGCCGACCTGGACGCCGTGCTGCAGAAGTGGTTCAAGCTGCTGGCCCCCGGCTCCCCGGCGGCGATTGCCCGCGTCAAGCGCGCCATGCACAGCCGGGACGAGATCGGCGAGTTCGGCACCTGCTTCAGCACCTCCGACGCCCGCGAGGGCACCCGCGCGTTCCTGGAGAAGCGCCCGCCCGGCTGGGCCCAGTGGCCGGGGTAGCTCCCGACCACTTGCCATCAGCGCCCCGAAGCGCTGGCTTTCAGAGCCCCGAGCGCAAGCGAGCGGGCTGCCAGAACGCCCCGAACCACTCGCGCGCCCGTCGCTCGCGCACCGGCCGCCCCCTGGAAATCACCTGCGGGGCCTCTACGTTTGCGGCGCGGCCGGGTTCACCGCCGCCGCCCACGTGGACCGCGCCACGCGCGCCTGTTCGCTGATCGCCCGTCGCAAACGCACGAGCAGCGTGACCGTCATGATGCTGAATACGACGAGCGCAATCAGGGCCGGAAATACGAGACAGCCCAGAGCGCCGACGGCGGGCAGCGCCGCCGCAGAGCCGGGGGCCAGGCCTCTCGCCAGCACCATGATCCCGCCGATTATTCCGAAGATCCCCAAGGTGATTGTGAGCGCCCATTTGAGGAACCGCGCGCGCTTCGCGAGCATCTCGTCCGGGATACGGCGGGCCAGCCTCTCGTAGTAGATGAACTTGGCGAATTCGCCGACGAGGCCCACGAGAGTCGCCGCGATAATGATCGCCACCAGTATCATCGCCACACCCCGTCGTGGACTTCCCACCGCCATGAGCGCTTGCACCGGCTGACTTACCAGACCCACGACCAGGCTGATGCGAACCACCTTCCGCGCCGTGATGTTCGGGTCTTCGCCGATCCCGCCCGGATCCGGCTCCGTCATCAACCAAACCCCGTAGAACGAGATCAGCGAAGCCAGGAACGACAAGCTGCGCGCGAACATCGGCGACAGTAATTTCGCCAGGACCACCGCAAGACCGCCCACGATTATGCTCACGACCACCATGTACAGAATGATCTTCAGCCCCAACGCGACCTTGTCCAGCCAATCGGGATTCGCATAGCACAGCAGGTCGCCGCGCGTGGATAGACCGATCGGCGTGCCGCACTCCGGGCAGCGCCCGTCCTCGCGCAGGCCGCGCAGGTTGTACGCGCAGTTCTTGCACTGCACGTCGATCGCGAGCGCTCCTTGCGCATCGACGTGCCCCGGTGCGGCCTGTGGTTCTGCACTCATCTCGAATTCCTCCCTGTTCTCATGCTGGCCGCATCAGCCCGGCTACATCGCCGGCGAATTCCCGGCACGCCGCCGCGACGCACGCTTGCCAATCCGCGCCATGCCGCTCGACGCGCTGCGCGTCGTTGAACGCATAGATCACCGACCGCGACGCGTTGACGACCGCCCCCGTGCCGTCCGCCCGGAAGCACGGCCGGCAGCTCTCCGCCCTCGCCCCCTGCGCCCCATACCCCGGCACCAGGAACGGCGTTCGTGGCATCATCGCGCGCAGTGCGGCGGTGCTGGCGCCGTCTTTCGGCGCGACGACCGCCCCCACGCACGACAGCCCGCACTCGCCGATCAGGTCCGGCCCCGCGCCCCAGTGGCGCACCAAGTCGCCCATGTGACGGTAGAAAGCGTAGGGTGGGCATTGCCCACCATCCGGCTGGTGGGCGGTGCCCACCCTACCTGCGAACTCGTGCACCTCGTCCGCCCCCGGGTCCGACGGCCGCACCAGCACATACAGCCCCTTCCCGAGCTTCCGTGCGATGTCGATGAACGGCCGCACCGCGTTCTCGCCCAGGTAGCCCGCGAGCGTCACGGCGTCGGGTATGCTGGCCGGGTCCACGTCGTCCAGCGCCGGCTGATCGAGATGCCCGCGGGCGTACAGCTTCGCCGTCGAGCCGATGTCCCCGCGTTTGATGTCGCCGATGACCAGCAGCCCGCGCGCGTGGGCGTACGCGACGACCCGGTAGTAGGCTGACAGCCCTTCGCCGTAGAACGCCTCGAAGAACCCCGCGTTGATCTTCACCGCTGGCACCAGCGGCGCGACCACGTCGATCACCCCGCGGCAAAAGGTCTCGACTGCGGCCACGGCGGAGGCAAGGCGACGGTCCCGCGGCTGCAGCGCCGCCGGCAGGCTCTCCAGCACCGGATCGAGCCCGACAATCGCCGGCGTGCCCCGTTCTTGGATCGCCCGCGTCAGCCGGTCAGAAAAGTGCTCACCCACGTTCGCGCCTCCCAAGCTCGTGGCGCGATTATGGCACGTCCGTCCTCTCCCTGCCAACACGCAGACCGTCTCCCGAGGAGTCACGAAACAGAAACCCGCGCCTCAGGTGGCTCGCATGGCGCCGTTGCGTCTTGACCTGAACGGCTATTGCCCCGGCAGCGGCAACAAATCGCGATACTGGTAATCCGGGTCGTCGCGTTTGTTCCACCACGCCCGTCGGTCGTCCCGGTTGTTCCCCGAGCACGCTTTCCACCCCAGCCCGCTGGTGCCCTGCGCTGTGTCGGTCAGCATATTAGCCGCGTGCCCATCGAGGAAGAGCATGCTGTGCCGGTTCCACCGGTTGTGCCAGCCGCGCCGCGGCAGGTAGTTCCACAGCCCCCACGCCATCCCATCCTCCAGCAGGATCACGAACCGCGACGCATCCCGCTGGAGTTGCACGCGCACGAGCGCGTTCGCGTAGTGCTGCCAGGGCGTCGGCACATTCGGATCGCTGCGCGGGTGAGAGTCGTCCGCCCAGTACCGCGCAAACAGATAGTTCGTCAGGTAGCTGCTGCCGCAGTACCAGTAGGCCGACGTGCACCACGGCTCGGCGTTGGGGTCGTTCGTCCACGTGGCACCCTTGTCCGACGGGCATTGGAAAACCGGTACGTTGCGCACGCCATCGAACAGCGGATCGTTCTCCCGCACGTCCCAGTTCGGCAGCTCCGGATAGATGTAGCGGTTGAACGGCCGCCCCAGAGGGGTGTCGCGGTAGTACGTATTGTAGTAGCCCCACCACTCACCTGCATGCCCGGGTGCAAGGCGGCCGGGATGCCCGCCATAGTAGAACCCGTGCATGGAGTACAGGGCCGTGAGCCCCTCGTATTTGCTGAACGGAAACCACTCCGTCCATTCGTTGAAGTAATAGTGCATCCCCAGCCCGATCTGCTTCAGGTTCGCCACGCACTTGACCTGCTTCGCCTGCTCGCGCGCCCCCGCCAGCGCCGGCATCAGGATCGACATCAGCAGCGTGATGATCGCGATGACCACCAGCAGCTCGATGAGCGTGAACCCGCGTTCGTCGTGCCGGGCCTGTGAACTCGGGCTTCTCGGACGTGACCGCATCGCGACCTTCCCAGCGCGCTTCGAGAAAAATCGGCGGAATTGCTGGCTGCCTTCATTATAGAATCCGCCCGCGCCCACGTGCACTGCTTTTTTCCCGGACGTGCACTCCGCGGCCTCGCCGCCCGTGGCGCCCTCAGCGCTCTCCCGCCGCCGGCTCCTCCGCCCGGCTCGCCGTGAACTCCCCGCATTTGTCGCACTTCACGAGCGGATGCCCGTCGCGGCCCGTGCGGAACTCGTGCTTCTCCCACAGCTTGTCGAGTTGCGCGTGGCTCAGTTGGAACGTGCGGCCGCACTTCGAACAATGAAACGCCACGAACTCCCCGCTGGGCGCGGCCTCCGGGCGCGACATCCACCAATACGAAGCCCCCGCCAGCACCAGCAACGCCCCGGCGAGCACAAGCAGGACCACTTGGCGGGTGACGCCGAACTCGGCGTGCCGCCCCGGACCGTGCATGCGCCGGATGGGCTGCGGATTCCCCTCCGCCGCGCCCCGCCCAACCTGCCCCGGGAGCGGTTTCATTCCTTGTTACGCCGAAACACCGCGACAATGTCTTCCACCGGCACCACGAACAGCCGGTTATCCCCCTCGAAATCGACCGGGATGGCGTTCTTCGGGTTGAACAGCACCTTGTCGTACTGCGCGATGGGGTAATCTTCGTCGCGCTCGACCTGGACGGAAACCGCGACGACGCGCCCGGTAATCGTCGGGATCTCGATGTTCCCGGGGAGCTGGATGCCGCCCTTGGTCGTCTTGCGGTCCTCGTCCTTGCGGATCAGGACGCGCTTGCCCATCGGCTCCACGGTATCCAGTTGCTGCTTGCTGCTGCTCGCCTGGTTCATGCGCTTCCTCTCGCGGGCCGCCTGCGGCCCCTTATACTACGCCGTTGGCGCCGTTGGCTCAAATGCTCCGATGCGGCCAGAATCAGAGCCCCGAGCGCGAGCGACGGGTTGCGGCGGACGGAACCCGACCGGCAACCCGCTCGCTTGCGCTCGGGGCTCTGATGGCCCGGCCAGCGTCCAGTGGAGTCGCGAACGTGAATCCGCAGACCCTGCGTGAATTGCTCGTCCAGCTCGCCGCCGGCCAGGTGACCATCGACGCGGTCATGCGCCGGCTCGAAACGCTGCCGTTCGAGCAGCTCGATTTCGCCTGCGTGGACCACCACCGGGCGCTGCGCTGCGGGTTCCCGGAGGTCATCTTCGGGGAGGGCAAGACGCCGGAGCAGGTGGAGACGCTCTTCGTCAAGCTGGCGGCGACCGGCGGCAACGTGCTCGCGACGCGCGTCAGCAGCGCGGCGGCGCAGCGGGTACAGCAGCGGTCGGCCGGCGCTGTCTACCACGAAATTGCGCGGACCCTGACGCTGCGGCAGGATTCGGAACCGCCGGTTCCCGGGCTGATCGGCATCGTTTGCGCGGGCAGCAGCGATCTGCCGGTCGCCGAGGAGGCCCGCATCACCGCGGAGATCATGGGCCACCAGACCCGCACGTTGTACGACGTCGGCGTCGCCGGGCTGCACCGCCTGCTCGCGCGTTCCGCGGACCTGCGTCAAGCCAACGTGTTGATAGTGGTCGCAGGCATGGAAGGCGCGCTGCCGAGCGTGGTGGGGGGGCTCGTGCGCGTCCCGGTGATCGCCGTCCCTACCAGTGTCGGCTACGGCGCCAGCTTCCACGGCCTCGCCGCCCTGCTGGCGATGCTCAATAGCTGCGCCGCGGGCGTCTCGGTCGTGAATATCGACAACGGCTTCGGCGCCGGCTATCAGGCGGCGTTGATAAACCGCTTGGCGCAGGAACCCGCGCGCACGGATAACGCACCATGACCGCACCCGACCACGCGACGCCTCGTTTGACGCTCGACCTGCCGCC
>CAIWOY010000390.1 GCA_903914415.1 uncultured Phycisphaerales bacterium
AGCGGCAGGCGCCGCCACAACTCCGCCTGAAAGCCGTCCATGGCCAACCTCCGCACGCCACCGATCCGCGGCCGCGTCTCCCCAAGTCAGCCATCGCACGAACCTTACGTCAAGCGAAGATCGTGAAAGCAGTGGGGCGAGGCTCCTGCCGAGCCGCAGGGGGTCGGCCATGGCTGATTTGTATGCGAGCCTGTTTGAGCACGCCCGGCAGTGGTGCGAGCGGGCCGAGCGTGCGGGGTGGCTGGAGGCGGCGGACGCGGCCGCCGTTGCGGCGGTGGAGCAGCGTACGCCCGCGGACCTCTTCGTGGATCGCCCTGCCGGCGGTGGGCGGCCGCTCGTCGTCGCCTTCTTCGGGGGCACGGGCGTCGGCAAGAGCAGTCTGCTGAACCGCCTGGCGGGGGAAGTGCTCGCGCGCACGGGTGCCGAGCGCCCGACGTCGCGCGAGGTCACGGTGTACGTGCACGAATCGGTGCAGCTCGCCGATCTGCCGCCGGAGCTGCCCCTCGACGCCGTGCAGATCAAACGCCATGCGTCCGGCGCGCACCGCGACGTGCTCTGGGTCGATGCCCCCGACATTGACAGCACCGAAGCAGCGAATCGGCGGTGTGCCCTGGCGTGGCTGCCGCACGTGGACCTGGTCTGTTACGTGATCAGTCCCGAGCGCTACCGTGACGACGTGGGCTGGCGCGTGCTGCGCGAGCGCGGGCACAAGCACGGGTGGCTGTTCGTGCTGAATCGCTGGGACGAAGGGGACCCGCGGCAGGTCGAGGATTTCGCGCGGTTGCTGCGGGACGCCGGTTTTTCAGACCCGCTCGTCCTGCCGACCTGCTGTCTTCCGGCCCCGGCGCGGCCGCTGCCCACGCCCGACGAATTCGATCAAATCCACGCCGTGCTGGTGGATTTGCTGCGCATCCACGGGGTGGAGGACCTGGCGCGACTGGGTGTTCGGGCGCGCCTCGCCGAGCTACGGGCCGCGCTCCAGACTGCTCAGCGCCGTCTCGGCGACGCGGCCGCCTGGACCCGTGTGACCGACAGCGTACGGGAGAACTGGCGCGCGGCGGCGGCCACGATCGCCTCCGGCGCGGAATGGTCGCTGCGCGCCGTGGCCGCGCGGTTCGCGGCGCGCGACAGCGGGCTCGGCGAGTACCTGCGGCGCTACGCGTCTGTTGCAGGCGGGCGAAAGCACGCCGAGCCGTTGTCCGCGGCGGAGCCGGGGAACATCGTCCTGTTGAACGAGCTGACCGGCCAGCTCTGGGACGAGTGGTCCCAAGCCAAGCTGAACGCCTGTCTCGACGCCCTCGAGGTGGGCTTGCGACACGCCGGGCTGGCGGCGACGCCGGTGCGGCGGCCGCTTGACGCGGCGGGCGACTCGGCCGGTGCCCGCGTCACGCAACTCTTGCGCGACCGTGTTCGTCAGGCGCTGGCTCAGCCGGGCGACGCGCTCACGCGCGTGCTGCGTCGGGGAACGGGCTTTCTGACCGCGTTCCTGCCGACCGTGGCGCTGGTGTGGGTGGCATACGCGGTGCTGCGGGGGTACCACGCGGCCGTCCAGGGGCAGCGGGAGTTCCTCGGACTGGCCTTCGCGATCAACAGTGCGCTGGTCGTGTTGATCGCCTGGGCCGTCCCCTACGCGCTCGACCAGCTACTGCGGCCGTCGCTGGAGCGGACGGTTTTGCGTGCGCTGGGCACGGGGCTGCGCGCCGGGCTGGAGGACGTGGGCGGCGAGCTGATCCGCGCCGTGACGGTCGCGTCCGATGAGGCCGCGGAGTACCGGGATGCGGTCGAGACGCTTGTGGCCGACATTGATCGCGTGGGGGCCGAGCGGCTGGGCGCTGCGGCACCGATCCTGGCGCGGGTCACGATGGCCGCCGCCGCGGGCGACGCCGAAATGGGGCCCGGGATACCGGCGTGAGGGGCTATACGCGTGCGGGCAGCAGCATGGCCGCGATCTCCTCGGAGGCGGCGGCGAGCTTGATGCGGCGGGCGGGGACGCCGATGACCGTGGCCAGCGCGGGCACGTCCTCGATGACGACGGCGCCGGCCCCGACGATGGATTCGCACCCCAAAGTGACCTTGGGGACGACGGTTGCACCGATGCCCACGAACACACCGGGCTCGACCTTGACGCGGCCGGCGATGCGGACGCCGGGGCAGATGTGGCTGCCTTCGCCGATCATGGTCTGGTAGTCGATGAGGCAACCGGTGTTCAGGATCACGGAGTCGCCGATCTGGCAGTGTGCGCAGACGACCACGCCCGCGGCGACGACGACGTTTCGCCCGAGCGTGACGTTGTGTGCGAGGGTCGCGGACGGGTGCACGGCGTTGAGCACGGTCAGCCCGGTACGGTCCAGGTGGCGTGCCAGCCCGCGGCGGACGCCGTTGTCGCCGATGGCCACGATGACGCCATCGACATCGTGCTGGTCAGCGAGGGTGGTGAGGTCGTCGAGGGGGCCGAGCACGGGGATGCCGTCGATGCGTCGTCCGTGGATCTCCGCGTTGTTATCGAGGAATCCGACGACCTGGCCGGGGCCGGCCTGCAGGAGGATGTCGAGCACGACGCGCCCGTGTCCGCCGGCGCCGAGGATTAGGATCCGCCGGGGCGTGCGCATGTCTGGTTGCTCGCAGGAGGCCATGCCAGGGGGTCGGAGCGGTCGATGGTTGGAGCAGGCCGCCCAATCTGCCATGTTCTGATATCGGGTTCAATCGAGGTGGGGGCGAGTTGTGGGCCGCGGTCGGCCGAACATGCGCCGGTGCGTCTGCGGTGGGCGGGCGCGGGGGGGCCAACAACCCACAAGGCGCGAGCGCGGACATGCCGATAATCATTTTTGCTTGGCGCCCGGAACGCCCCGTGTCGGACGAACCGACGAGGGGTTGGGCACGTAACTCCAGCATCCAGCGGATGCTGGGGTTGATTCCCCCGGGGCGTCGCGTTTGACAGTTGTGTGCGAAAGGTGTTACATACCGTGGTTCGTGAGTGCAAGAGTTTACGGAGCGGGTGGTTGCATCAGGAGTGGGGCCAGTCGGCCGCTTGCCGGTGAGGCGGTCCGAGCGTGGCGTGTGTGTTAATGGGTGCTAAGGAGCGTGGGATGTGTGGCCGGGGTACGCACGGAGCGGCGTGGCGGGGCGGACTCTCGGCGCTGGTGTTGTGCGCGGGGTTGGCGGACGGCTGCGCGTTGCTGCCGCCGAACAGTTTTATCGACCCTACGAAAGTTGGACGTTTTGGGCTTGAATCGGGGGAGGGGGGAATCCGCCGGGTACTGACGCCGCGCGACACGCCGCCGGGGCTGGCCCAGGCCACGGAGCCGACGCCCGAGGATTTGGCGGCGACGTACGACGACTACCGTTTGGCCCCCGGCGACGCGCTGGGGGTGAGCATCGAGGACCTGATCGACTATGGGCGCCCGTTCCAGATGGCGCTGGAGGTGAGCACGCTGGGGGAGGTGCGGATCCCGCAGTTGGGCAGCGTACGGGCGGCGGGGCTGACGGAGCGGGAGTTGGAGCAGGAGCTGACGGCGCGGCTGAAGGAAGCGGGCGTTCTGCCGCGGCCGGTGGTGGTTGTCGCGACGCAGGTGAAGCGTGGGCGGCTGTTCACGGTTCTGGGGGCGGTTCGGGTGCCAGGTCCGTACCCGATCTCGGACCCGGATCTGCGGCTGCTGGACGCGTTGGGGATGGTGGGCGACGCGGATGCGAACGCGAAGAAGCTGTACGTGGTTCGGCGGAGTGGGGGCGGCAAGGCGTTGGCGCCGGAAGCGGTTCCGAGCGCGATGCCGAAGGAAGAACTGATCATCCCGCCGCCGGTTGACCAGGATGCTCCGCCGGGCCGATCCGAACCGCGCCCCTCAGGAAGCGGCGGCCTGATGACCGGCGTTGGTCTTGCCTTGCAAACGGAGCAGGACCCCGGGACACAGCCTTCACCGACGAAGGACGAGTTGCGCGAGGTTATTGCGCCCGGGGGACCGAAGACGCAGCCGGCCACGCGCGCCGTGCCGGAGCGGCCGAAGGCGCAGTTTGAGCCGCTGATCTTTGACCCTGCGACCGGGCGGGTGATCGAGCCTGAGCCGAAGGCCGCTCCCCCGGAGGCCAAAGCGGCGGAACCGAAGGCGCCGCCGTCGCCGCCCCGGCCGGCCGCCCCGGAGGAGAAGCTGGAGGAACCGTTCAATTGGGAGAACGTCGCCGAGCGGGAGCTTGAGCAGCGCGTGATCGCCATTGACCTTCCCGAGCTGAAGAATGGCAACCCGCGCTACAATATCGTGGTGCGCGACCGCGACGTGCTCAACATTCCGGTGGATACCGGCGTGTTTTACCTGGTGGGCGAAATCGTCCGGCCGGGTGTGTATGCGTTCGGCGGTCGTGACATCACCATAAAGCAGGCGTTGGCGATCGGGGGCGGCTTTACGCCGCTGGCCTGGCCGCAGCGCTGCGAGGTGATCCGCCACGAGCCGGGCACGGACAAGCAACTGACGATTTCCGTGAATCTGGATGCGATCTACTACGGCCTGGAGGACGACTTCTATCTGCGGGACGACGACATCATCAACGTTGGTACGCATTTCGTGGCGCCGTTCCTCTACGTGATCCGCAACTCGTTCCGCTTCACCTATGGTTTTGGGTTTGTGTACGACCGGAATTTCGCGGATCAGGATTCCGTCGGCGGGCGGTCCAACCCGGAAGCGGTGCGACAGGCGCGGCGCGCGGCGCGCGGACTTTCGTTCTAGCAGGCAGGCGGCCGGCGGTCCCGGCGGGCCGGGACCGGGCGGCCAGAGGCGAAGTTGATGGCGGCGAGACCCGCGAGCAGTCCGGAAGCAGCGGCGCTGACGTTCCACCGCCCTGCGCAGCTCCGGACCGCGCTGCTGGCGGCCGTGTTCGTCGCTACGTTCTGGCATCTGCTCGCCTTCGTCCCCCCGCTCGGCGTCCTCGTGCACGCCTGGATCTACGAAGCCGACTGGTCGCACGGCCCGCTCATCCCGGTGTTTGCCGCGTACCTTGTGTACGTCAAATGGGAGCGCGTACGCCGCTGCCCGGTGCGGCACACGTGGGTCGGGCTGGTCGTGCTGCTGGTCGGCCTGACCGTGTACCTGTGGTCCCTGGCCCGCATGCTGCCGTTCGGGTACGCCCGGCCGCTGGCCATGATGACCACGCTGTTGGGCGTGATCGTCTTCCTGTGCGGGCTGCCGGTGCTCTACTACGTGTGGCTGCCCTGGCTGTACCTGTTTTTTGCCATCCCGCTGCCACAGCGGCTGTATTTCGCGTGGACGAACCCGCTGCGCCGGATCGCCGCCAGCGCCGCCAGTGCAGTGCTGGGCCTCGTGCCCGACCTGACCATCGAGCGCGTGGGTTCGAACCTCGAGTACGTTTACCGGGGGGCGAGCGGCGTCATCGGGATCGCGGACGCGTGCAGCGGGATGCGCAGCACGGTGACGCTCTGCGCGCTGGGCGTGGCGGTCGCGTGCATGTCGGACCGGCCGCTGTGGCAGCGGATCGTGCTGGTGGCGGCGTGCATCCCGATCGCGACGTTCTGCAACGTCATTCGCGTGACGACGACCTGCTGGCTGCACATCTTCGTGGATCCGAAGTATGCCAGCGGGCAGTACCACATGATGTTGGGGCTGGTGATCATCCTGTTGGCCTTCGGCATCTTCAGCGGCCTGGGTTGGCTGCTCAGCCATTTGTGGGTGGAGGAGCCGGCGGCGGACGCGGAGGGCGACGAGTCGTGCCGCCCCGCTGGTCGCGGCCCGAGCGAGTCGTAACGTGGCCAGTCTGGTGACGAGCATGCAAACGGTACCGACGCAAGGGGCTACGCCCCTTGAACCCCCAAACCAGCGCGGCACGCGGCGGGGCTGGGCCAGCCCGCGGTTCTGGGCCGCGGCGCTGATCCTCGCGTCGGCGGCGGTGGGCGTGCGCGTCCTGCCGCGGCTGGGCATCTTTCCGCAGAAGGCGGCGGTGCCGCTGAAGCGTCCGCTGCGGCAGTTCGACGTGCGCAAGCTGGCCCCGCGGTACGTGCGTCACCCGGTCAACGACACGACGCGGCCGATGAGCGAGGACGCCATCGAGAGCCTGGGTACCGAAGAGTATCTGCAGATCTACCTCCTGGACACGCAGAAAGCCCCGACCGACCCTACCCGCGTCGCCAACTTGTTCGTAACCTACTACACGGGCCAGCCGGACATGGTTCCGCACGTGCCGGACGAGTGCTACCTGGCGGGCGGCTATGACATCCTGGGTTCCACCATGTCGGATGTGCACGTGGCGGGCAGCGGGGCCCCGCACGACGAGATCCCCGTACGGGTCATGCGGTTCGTGGCCCCCCAACGGGGGCGGGTGGCCAACGCGGCCCCGGGCGAGGTTGTGGTCATGTATTTCTTCGACGTCAACGCCGGCTACGCCGCTTCGCGCAACGGCGTACGCCTGTGGCTTTCGAACCCCCTGGCGCGCTACGCGTACTATGCGAAGATCGAGGTTTCCTTCACGGACGACGCCCTGGTCCACACCGCCGGGGCGGATGCGTCCCGGGCGGCTCTCGCGCCCCTGCTCGAGGCGGTCGTGCCGGTGCTGAGGAGCGACCATTTCGACCTGGACAAATTCGCCTCGCCGGAGGCGGTCCAGACGGGGGCGCGGAATCGAGAGAGAGGGTAGGCGCAATGGTCAAGAAACGGCGGTTGAACAAGAGTCTCATCGCGTTCCTGACGCTGATGGGGATCATTCTGGTCGTCTCGGTTGCGGCGCTCGTGATTCGCCAGAGCGCGCAGCGTGATCCGGAGCTACTGGCGCGGCAGGCCCGGGAGCATGAGCAGGCCGGGGATCCCGAACAGTTGGCCAAGGCGATCCGGCTGTACCAGCAGGCCTATGTCGCCGCCGAGCAGCAGCCCAACGCGGACCGCCCGAAGTACGCGCTGGATTTGGCCCGCTGCTCATTCCAGTTGGGCGGCATCACGCAGTGGATCGAGGTGCTCCGGAAAGAGAACGCGCGGGTACCGGACGACCGCCGGGTGCTGCGCGCCGTCCTCGATGGGCTCTGGCGGCTGAAGGATCTGCAGGGGTACGGCTTCTGGTGGCCGGAGTGGGCGGACTACGCGACGCGTCTGCTGCAGCTCGACACGGAGGCGAAGCCGCTGGAGCTGGACGAGAAGGTCCTGGGGGCCGTCTGCCGGGCCTGGGGCCTGTGGAACCTGCGGGACGTCCGCCCCGAGACGATCGGCGACAACACCGAGGCCCGCCGCGCGAGTCTGGAGGCCGTGCGGAACACGTACGGCAACAGCGGGGACGAGGCGGCGGCGGCGGCCTTCCAGCTCGCGCCGCGCGAGCCGCGGGTGGCGATAACGCAGGTGGAATACCTGACCCGGCAGGGCCGCGAGAAGTTGGCGGCCGCCGCCGCGTCCGCGGCCACGATGACCGAAATGACGCGGCAGCAGCGGAGCTACGTGGAACAGGTCGAGCAGGTGTTGGCGCCGGCGGTGGGGGAGCATCCGGACGACGTACCGCTGGTGCTGATGTACGGCGACGTCCTGCGCCAGGAAGCCACTGTGCTGCTGGCCGACCGGGACCAAACGGGAGCGGATGCGCTCCTGGCCAAGGCGAGCGCGGCCATCGAGAAGGCCGTGCAGGGGAGTCCGGACAGCACCGATTTGAACGTCGGCTTGGCGCAGCATCTGCTGGCGCTGGCGAACTACCGGCGCGGCACCGCGAGCACGGACGAGATCAACGAGATGTATGCCCGCGCCGCCCGACTCGCCCAGCGCGCGGTTGAGCTCGACCCGGCCGCGTATGAGGCGTACGCCATTCTGGCCAGCACGAAGCTGCTGACGCCCGATGCGAGCGGAACCACCGCGCTGACGCCGCAGAAGTTCGATGCGGCGCTGAAGGTGTTCGAGGATGCGCAGACTCGGACGCTGACGCTGCGGAATCTGCGCGCCATCTTGCGGGCGAACGATCGTCTGCTGATGTTGCTGCGCGCGTTCGGGACGGCGGCGGATATGGTCGATCTGGCGCAGCGCAGCGGCGACGCTCCGCTGCGCGCGCAGGCCCTGACGCGGGTCAAGGCGTTCCTCGACGACGTCCAGACCAAATGGCCGGATTCCGAGATTGCCGACTACATGCAGGGTAGCTACGCCCTGGCCGACGGCGACAACGTGACCGCGATCAAGGCGTTCGAGCGGGCCAATGAGAAGCGGCCGCAGGCCGCTTGGTGGCTCGCCGGCGCGCGGGTGGGCACGCTGCCGGCGGAGCAGTTGGCCATGCTGTACCGGCAAGACAATCAGCTCGGCGAGGCGCTGAAGTACGCTGAACAAGCCATGCGCCAGTACGACCAGGAAGTGAATCGCCTGCCGCCGGCGCGTCTGGTGTACGCGCTCGCGAGCCTGTACCGGCGCCAGCTCGACGAGACCCAGGGCAACCAGCGCGCCCTGGACCTGCTCACGCGCTACGCCGGCCAGTACTCCTCGGAGGATGACAACCGCACGTTGAAGGCGGCGCGGGCTGAGGTGTTGGCGGCGCTCGGTCACGCGCCGGAGGCGGCGAAGGAGGTCGCCAGCGTCGTGGGCGCGAACGCGAATCCGGGGCTGCGCTTGTGGGAGGCCCGCCTGGCGGTGGATCGCCACGACTTCGCGAGCGCCGAGGAGCTTTCGCGGGGCGTCCTGAACGACAGCGCGGCCGGCGACGCCCAGGTGCGGTTGGCGCTGCAATTGCTGCTGGCCACACTCGAATCGGCCGGCCGGCAGGACGAGGCCCGCGAGCTAGTGCAGAAGCTGCTGGCAGCGCCGCCGCGTCCCACGCTGGAGCGGCTGCTCCGCGCCTACGCGGTCATGCAGTCGGAGAGCGATCCGAGCAAGCGTGACGAAAAGTTCCTGGAGCTCATCGCCGCGGAGCCCGATCCCCTGGCGCGGGCTGAGCAGTATGCCGACTTTTACGTGCAGAGACGCGACTGGGAGAAGGTGGCCGGTTACGTGGCCGAGCTGCGGCGTTTGCGACCGGATGATCTGCGGATCGCGGAGCGCGAGTTTCGGCTGCGGGTTCAACTGGGGCAACTGGATCGGGCCGCGGAGCTGCTGGTGCCGTTGGCCCAGGCCGACAGCGGGCGGGGGCAGGATTCCGCGGGCGGCGCGACCTATCGCGGCGAGCTGGAATACGCGCGTGGCAACGCCGACCTGGCGATCCGCGAGTTCCGGCAAGCGGTGCTCAGCCTGCCAAAGTCGGCGGAGCTGCAAACGGGGCTGGCGCGGGCTTATCTGCTGGCGGGGCGCTCGGCGGAAGCGATCGAGGCGCTGCGGCGCGCGATCGCGATCAACACGCGTCACACGGAAGCGTACGGGCTGTTGACCGATGCGTACGACGACTTGGCGGCGAAGTCGGTCGGCCCGGAGCGGGAGGAGTATACGCGCCAGGCCGCCAAGGTCTTTGAGGACCTGGCCAAGCTGGCCCCGCAACACTCGTACGTGCAGGCCCGCCAGAAGCGGGCCGCGGAGAACGCGGACCCGCGGACCGCGATCGCCGAGCGCCAGCGTCGGCGGGCCGAGAAGCCCGATGACGTGGAGAACCTGGCGCGGCTCGGGGAGCTTTATCACGAGGCCTGGACTCAGGCCGACAAGCAGTTGGACGCCGCCGCCAAGGCGGAAGTCACGGCGCAGGCGGACGCGTTCTTCCCGGCCGCGCTGGCAGGGCTGTCCGGCATGGATCAGATTCGTCTCGCGCAGCGGGCGAGCGACTTCTACGCCGGCGCACAGCAGCGGGAGAAGGGGGAGGCTTTGCTGCGGGGGCTGGCCGACAAGCAGAGCGGCGCAATGCGCGTGTATGCCCAGGTGCAGTTGGCCCAGTTTCTCGAACGGGTGCAGGGGTTGGACGCGGCGGAGCGCGAGTTGCAAGCCGCCCAACGGCTGGTGGCCAAGGAAATCACGGACAGCGCGGAGCGCGCCCGTTTGAGCCTGCGGGTGGGCCTGATTCTCGTGGAGTTCTATCAGCGGTGGTCCCGGCCCGGGCCGATGGTGGAAACCTGCCGCTGGTTGCTGGATCAGTTGCATGAGCACGGCGGCGAGGAGGCCCAGGCGGTACGGTTGATGCTGATCGACGGGCTGCTCGCCGCGGGGCAGCCTGGCGACGCCGAGAACGAGGTCAACAACTACCTGCAGGCGTACGGCGACGACGTGCGGGGGCTAATGGCCCGCTCCCGCCTGTTCATGGCCCGCAATCAGCGCGATCGTGCGCGGGCGGATCTGACGACGATTCTCCAGAAAGATCCCGAGAGCACCTGGGCTCTCGAGGCCCGCGGGTGGTTGGCGCTCCAGGCGGCCCGCTATGACGCGGCCCGCGACGATCTGCAGGCCGCCCGGGCGAAGATCCCCGCCGGCTCGCCCTCCGAGCCACGAGTCCGCGGCCTGCTGGCGGACCTCTACGAAGCCACCGGGCAGATCGAGCTGTCCATCAGCGAGCGGCGCGCCCTGCTGAGCACGCTGACGTCCAGCGGCGCGCGGGGAAACCAGGTGCAGTCCGCGGTCGCGGACCTGGTGCGCCTGTACCGTAAGAGCAACCAGCTCGACCAGGCGCAGCAACTCATCAGCGAGTACATGGAGAAGTACCCGGACGAGCCAAACTGGCCCATGCAGCTCGGGCAGTTGCTGGAATCCAAAGCCGAAGCGGCCAAGGCCAAGAATGAAACCGGCGGCAGCCGCGATTTTGCGGCGGCGGCCAGTTATTACCAGCGGGCCGCGGACAAGAGCGGGGCGGACCAGAACGCGAGAACCCAGGCCTTGGCGGCCCGCATTGGTGTGCTCCGCAAGGCCGGCCAGCCGCGCGACGCGATCGCCCTCTTCCAGAGCCTGCCCTTCGATCGGCCGGCCTGGCCGCTGCGCCTGGCCGTGGCCCGGGCGCACTGGGACGTGCAAGAGCGCGAGCAGGCCCTCCAACAGTGGCGCGAGGCGCTGCAGAGCGCGGCGGTGCTGGGCGTCGCGCCGATGTCGGCGGTGACCGTCGAGCTGCGCAGCACGCTGCTGCCGGCCGACGCGGAGCAGTTGCTGCGCGGGGTTCTGTCGAGCGCGCCGGGGGACTCCGATCTGGGTCTGCGGTTGCGGATCGGACTGGCGGATCATCTCGCGCGAAACCTGGGGCAGGGCACCGAGGCGGAGGGCAAGCGGCGTGAGGCTCTGGGTCTGCTCAAGGAGGCGCTGGAGAAGGCCGGGGTGGATGCCCCGGAGCGTCTCGCGGCCCTGATGACCCAGGCCCGCGTGCAGGAGGCCGCTCAGGACGTGGCCGGCGCCGTGGCCTCGTACGAGCAGATCCTGCAAGCCGACCAGAACAACACGTTGGCCTTGAACAACCTGGCGTACTTGCTGGCGACGACCGAGGACGCCCGTCTGCTCCGACCGCAGGAGGCGCTCAAGTACGCGGAGCGGCTCGAGAGCCTGGTCGGAGACAACCGTGACGCCGGCAACATGCTCGACACGGCGGGGTGGGTGTACTTCCGCTACATGACGCTGGCGGGCCGCGATTATCAGTTGAGCACGGACGACCGCCGCGCGTATGTCGAGCGGGCGGCCGCCGCCCTGGAACGGTCGCTGAGTCTGGACCCGGCCCACAGCCTTTCGGTGTACGCGCATCTGGGACAGGTGTATGTGGAGCAAGGGCGGGGGGCCGATGCGCGTGCGGTCTACAACCGGGGCTTGGTGCAGGCCCAGAAGGCCGGCGACGAGCCGATGGTCAAGCGTTTGAATGAGCTGCTGAGCAAGGTCCCGTAGCGGGCTGCCGCGCGTTGCGTCCCCCGGCAACGCGCCGCTGTGAGGTGTGGTATGAGTACGATGGGTGATGTTCGCCCGGTGGTCTGGACCTCTCAGTATCCGCCGGGGCCCCCGGGCCCGCCGGGGGGTCTCGACGCCGGGCCCATCGGGCCGAGCATGGGGGCGGGGGATGTCTGGCGCATCATCAAGCAGCGGAAGCTGCTGATCGCGCTGACCTTCAGTCTGCTGTACATTGGCGTGTTGGCGGGGACGTTTCTGTTGTGGCGTTATGCGCCGGAGTGGTACAGTGAGGCGTACATCCAGTTGATTCCGCCGGTTCAGGACGCGCTGAAACAGACGGCGGCGATTCTCCCGAAGGAGTACGTTCTCGTCCAGCTCGCCACGCAGGCGAACCGCATCCGGGACCCGCTGCTGCTCCAGGAGGTTTTGGCGCAACCGGAGATCAAAGAGACGAGCTACTATCGCGGGTTTGGGGAGGACTTCGAGAAATGCCTGACGGATTTTCGCGACCGGCTGGCGGTGGCCCCGGTGCGGGACACGTACCTGATCCGCGTGGGGCTGGCGGTGCGGGACAAGTCGGAGGCGACCAAGCTCGTGCAGACGGTCATCGAGCGGTTCCTGCAGCGTTCGCGGTCGGTGGCGAGCGATGAGTCTCGTCGGCGGCTGGACACGCTCAAGAACACAAAGGCGCAGATTGAGTCGGAGCTCGACGCGATTCGCGAGCGGATCGCGCAGAAACGTGCGCAGCGCGACATGCCGGCGCTCGAGTCGGACCGGCAGGTGCAGGCCGAAGTGATTGCCATGTTGAACAACACGATGGCCGAGCTGAAGACGCGGCTGTCGGACATCGAGGCGCAGTTGTCGACCGTGCGCGGCGTCGACCCGCGCAACCTGCCGGTTTCCGCCGAGATGCGCGTGATCATCGAGTCGGATCCCGTCTTGCGCTATTACCGCCAGTTGGTCGAGGATCTGGACGTGCGCATCGCGTCCCTCAAGCAGACGCAGCTCGGCGAGCAGCACCGCACCATGAAGCAGATCATGGCCCAGCGGCAGGCCTACTCCGAGATGGAGGCCGCCCGCCGGGAGGAGCTGATCGACGACCTCCGTGGCCGGCAGATCGAATCGTTGCAGCAGGAGCGGGCGCGCGTCGTCAACATGCAGGCAACCGTAGGCGACCAGCTCGCGGAGCGCGAGACGGGCCAGAAGGACCTGGATCGGGCGATTCAGGAGCTGGACGGCTGGCAGAAGGACGAGCAGCGGTTTGGCCGGCAACTGGATCAAGTGGCGATGTCGCTCCGCGAGGCGGAGAACGAGGCGACGGTCAAGAGCCGGGAGGGCATGTTGACGCTCGCCATCCCCGCCCGCGATGCTACCGCGCCCAGCCGCCCCAACTTCAAGGTGTATCTGGGCGGTGGTCTGGTCCTCACGCTGCTGGCGGCGGTGGGCCTGGCGTTTCTCCGCGAGCTGACCGACCAGGCGCTCCGGACGCCCATCGACGTCGCCCGCTACGGTCGGCTGCCCGTGCTGGGCTGTGTTCCGTTGCTCGACGAAGAAGAGGCCGACATTGACGAGATCGAGTGGGCGACGCGCCGGGCGCCGCAGTCGCTGGTCGCCGAGGCGTTTCGCCAAGTGCGTGCGCACCTGACCTTCAGTGGTCCCGCGGAGTCGCAGCGGACGCTGCTGATCACCAGTCCCCGCCCCGATGACGGCAAGACGGC
>CAIWOY010000391.1 GCA_903914415.1 uncultured Phycisphaerales bacterium
GAATATACGCAGATGGATTGTAGCGTGCAAGCAACGTGCCGGACGTGCGCGCGGCATGTTTACGCCGCGCGGCGCCGATTCCGCACCGGGAGCGTACCGCACCGCCCCGCGCTCGCGGAATCGCGCGCTGGCTGCGAAAAACCGCCCGAAACCGAACAGTTCTGGAGCGATTAGGGGCCGGCGGGCGCGGCCGCTTCGATTTGCACGACCTCAACCCGCTGATTGGCACGGTGGCCGGCTTCGTTATAGGTCGTCGTCGTCACGCGGTCGGTGTCGGCGCACGCCGTCAGGCGCAGCCGGCGCCACTCGAACCCCTGGGCCACCATTTCGCGTGCAACCACGAGCGCGCGGTCGTATGAGAGTTGCATCCCACGATCGTCGCGCTCGTACGCCTCCGCAGCGCTGCAGTGCCCGCGCACTTCGAGAATCGTCTGGCAACCACGGAACTGCCGCACGAGTTCGGCGGCCGCGTCGCGGCCGGCTTGTGTCAGCCCGGTGGCGCCGGCTTCAAAGGGGATGAATCCGCCGGCATTGTATAGGCCGGTGCGGCGGACGGACTGCACGTCGCGTTCGCGGCCCTTGAGCCCCTCCTGTTGCGCGTCGCTCTGGCCCATGGCGCGCATGCGCAGGCGCTGCACGAGGAGCCAGTCGTGCGGGTCGGTGGAATTCAGGTCGACGGGGTTGTTGAAAGCCTGCCGGATCGCGAGCGCGAAATCGAGTTGCTCCGCGGTCGGGCCGCCGGTGTTCTCGGGGCCCTCCTTGGCGGCTTCGCCCTTGCTGCCACCGCCGGGGGCCTTCATCGCCAGCGCGAACAGGATCACGAAGAAGCCCATCTGGAGCATGACGTTGTCGGCGAACGAGATCAGCCACTCGGGGGCGCCTTCGTGCGCTTCCTCGTGCGACCCGCCGTGCCCGCCCGCCGCGTGACTGCCGTGTGACGAGCCCCCGTGGCCGGCGTGCGCCGTCCCGCCGTGGTTCGCCGCGCCTTGCGCGGCCTGCTCGGCTTGGTCACGTTTCTCAGCCATTTCGCCCAGTCGGAAGCCGGGGTCAGATGCGGCCCCCGTTTACGCCGTGTTCACTTTCGCGCGGACGGAGTACGGCAGGAAGGCCAGCATTTTCTCCATCGTGACGCGCGGGTTGTCGCCGATGCCGATCGACAGCAGCCCCTGCAACATCATCTCGCGATTGACGATCTCCTCGGACGACCGCAACGAGAGTTTGTCGCCGATCGGGCCGGCGACGGCATTCGCCAGGATGGTGCCGTACATGGTGGCGACGACGGCCACCGCCAAACAGTGCCCCATCTCTTCGACCGCACCGCCCAGCTTGCCGAACATGCCGATCTGGCCGATCAGGGTTGCGACCAGGCCGTATCCCGGGGCGTAGAGCTTGACCAGGTCGAAGAACTTCTTGCCCGCCTTGTGGCGCTCCTGCATCGCGAGCACTTCCATGCGCAGGCTAGTCTCGATGGTCTCGGGTGCCGTGCCGTCCACCAGCATCTTCAGCCCCTGCGCCAGGAATTTGTCATCTAAGGCATGGATGTCCGCCTCCAGCGCCAGCACGCCTTCGCGCCGCGACTTCTCCGACAGCGCGACGACCTGCTTGATCACGGCGCTGGCGGGGTTCGCCTTGTGGAACAAGAACCGGCGGATGTAGCCCGGGACACACTTGAGCTTTTCGAGCGGCATGGCCATCAGCGCGACGCTGATGGTGCCGCCGAATACCATGACCATGCCCTTCTCGGAGTAGAACATGGCCCAGTTGCCGCCCGAGGCTCGGAGGCCCACGTAGAAGCAGGCGGCGATCCCGATGAGACTGCCGATCAGGCTCGCTTTATCCACGCGAAGCGGCCCTCGTCGTTTGTCGTTTGCTGATTCGCCGCCACGCCGCGGCGCGCTACAATCCCGCGTGAGTCATCGGCAGAAATGGCGGGTATCCCGAGTTACGCAAGGCTGCGGACGTGCGCGCCGCGTGCCAGGCGCATTTCTCGGACGACGGGCCCGGTCAAACACGGCCCGGCCACGGTGCCGCGGCGTCGGTCGGCATGACGGAGGTTGGGGGGTCCGGCGTGGTGTCCGATAAGCGCGGACTGGCCCGGCGTCAGGGTGGCGTCTTCTGCGATGCGGCCGCCCGCGCGCCCACACGCGCGCGGAGGTACCCGATCACGCCGGGGAGGATCGAGATGAAGATGATCGCCAGCACGACCAGCGAGAAGTGCTGCCTGACGAACGGGTGCCCGCCGAAGAAGTACCCCGCGAACGTGCACGCCCCGACCCACAGCGCTCCGCCGGCGATGTCGAACGGGAGGAAGCGGCGATAGGTCATCCGCCCGAGCCCGGCCACAAAGGGCGTGAACGTGCGGACGATCGGCACGAATCGGGCAATGATGATGGTTTTTGTCCCGTAGCGCTCGAAGAACGCGTGCGTACGCGCGATGTACTCTTTCTTCACGAGCCGCGTCTTCTTCGCCTCGAGGATCCGCGTGCCGAAGAACTTGCCGATGAAGTAGTTGCTGTTGTCCCCCACCACTGCCGCACACCACAGCAGGCCGAACAGCAGCGCCAGGTTCAGCGAGCCGGCCCCCGCCAGCGCCCCGGCCGCAAACAGCAGTGAGTCGCCCGGGAGGAACGGCGTCACCACCAAGCCCGTCTCGCAAAAGATGATCACGAACAGGATGAGGTAGGTCCACGTGCCGTACTGCTGCACGAGCTCGAACAGGCTGGTGTCGAGGTGCAGGATGAACTTGGTGGCGAAGTGCCAGAGTTCCATGGCGCAATCCTGATTGGTTAGGCCAGCGCACGGCCCCGGACTGGCGTCCGGGGTTCGGACCGGCGGGCGCCGGGGAAACCATCGCCGAATTCGCCGCCGTTGGCAAGGTGTCCCGTCGCGTTACAATCCCAGGCCCCGTGACCGGTTAACCGTACGCCGGGAGAGATACGCGTCATGGAGCAAGGCTGGGCCTGGTGGATCGGCTTTAACGCCGCCGTGCTAGTGATGCTGGCCCTGGACCTGGGCGTGTTCCACCGCCGGTCACACGAGGTCAAGTTCAAGGAAGCCATGTTCTGGAGCGTCGTGTGGACGCTCGCCGCGGGGGTCTTTAATCTCGGGCTGTGGCTGGGGTGGTTCGGGGCCTATCCGCCGGAGGCGCGCGGCCGGGCCGCCCTGGAGTTCCTCACCGGCTACCTGATCGAGCGCTCGCTCAGCTTCGACAACCTGTTCGTCTTCGCCGTCATCTTCACGTATTTCTCCGTCCCGCGCATCTACCATCACCGCGTCCTGTTCTGGGGCATCCTCGGGGCCCTGATCTTCCGCGCGATCTTCATCTTCGGCGGCCTGGAGCTCATCAACCGCTTCGAGTGGATGATCTTCGTCTTCGGCGCGTTCCTGATCTTCACGGGCGTCAAGCTCGGCCTCGCGAAAGACCAGGAGATCCAGCCCGAGAAGAACCCAATCGTGCGGCTGATGCGGCGGTTCGTCCCGCTCAGCCCGGGCTATGTCGGCGGGAGGTTCATCGCGCGGATCGACGGACGCCGTCTGGCCACCCCCCTGCTGCTCGTGCTGGTTTTCCTGGAGACGACGGACATCGTGTTCGCGCTGGACTCGATCCCGGCCGTGTTCGGGATCACGCGCGACGCGTTCATCGTTTTCACGTCCAACATCTTCGCCATCCTCGGCTTGCGGGCGCTGTACTTCGTGCTCGCAGCCTTTATGAAGATGTTCGCGTACCTGTCGTACGGTCTGGCGGTCCTGCTCGTGTTCATCGGCGCCAAGATGCTGGCCGAGCCGCTCCTGCATTGGAAGATGCCGGTCGGGGTCTCGCTGGGTATTGTGGCCGTCATCCTGGCGGTCGCGGTCGTCGCGTCGATTGTGAAGCCCCCGCGGCCGCGTGCGGGCGTGACACCGTAAGACCTCTGCGGCGTAGGGCGGGCCCTGCCCGGCGAGGAACCTTGGAGTACGGACGATGGAAACCGAATCGCTGTTACAGCTCCCCGTCGGCGAGTTCCTCGACCAGCTTGCGTCCCAGAGCCCAACGCCCGGCGGCGGGAGCGTCGCGGCGCTGACCGGCGCTCTGGCTGCGGCCCTCGGCCGGATGGTCGCCGCGTTCACGCTCGGCAAACCCAAGTTCGCGGCCGTCGCGCCGCAGATCGGCCAGCTCGCCGCACGCCTGCAGCGGGCCGAGGAGATGCTGCGCAGACTGGTCGACGAGGACGCGGCGGCGTACAGCGTGCTCGATGCGGCGTTCAAGCTCGACAAGGCCGATCCGCAACGGGCCGCACGCATTGCCGAGGCGGCCGGGCTGGCGGGCAGCGTACCGCTCAAGACCGCAACGCTGGCCGCGCGGGTGCTGGATGACCTGACGCAACTACGTGCGATCGGAAACCCGCGGCTGCGCTCGGACGCCGACGCAGCGCGCCAGCTCGCTTACGCCGCGGTTCAGGCGGCGGGGGCCAACGTGCGGGCGAACCTTGCGCTGATGACGGCGGAGGAATCGAAGCCTATCGCGGCGCAGTTGGATGCGCTGCTGGCGTGCCAACGACCTCCCGTGCCATAGAACCGTGAGCGGCCGGAGTTGGCGGCCAGCGGGTGCTACCGAGGTCTCGGCAGCGGCGGCAGGCGCTCGGGGTGTGGTGCGCGGGCGCGGACGAGATGCGCCTCGAGCCAGCCGCGCGCTTTGTCGGGGTTCATCTGGGCGTACAGGAGCGCCTCGTGGTCCAGCTCGTTGATGCGGTCGTTCGCGGCCCGCAGTGCGTCCATGCTGATCCGCAGCGCGGTCTCGACCGGCATGCGCTCGGGGTTGATGTCGATGCCGAAGTAGCCGCGATAGCCATACATCTTGAGGGTGTACAGCAGCGCTTCGAGCTGCTCCGGCGCGACCGCACCGACGTTGAGGTCCTGGTCGTAATTGCCGAGCGGCTGGCTGTTGCAGTGCGTGTGCGCGAGGCGGCCCTCCGACAGCGGCCAACTGTAGGCGTACGCCAGGTCCTCGAAGCCCATCAGCACGTGGCCGATTTCGGGATTCAGGCCGACGAGCGCGTGCCCTTCGTCCAGCAGCTTGCGGTTCTCCGGGTGTCGGAGCTGCCGCTCGACGCGCTGCGCCAGGAGCAGACCCTCGGGCGTCGTGCCGTAGAGAATGTGCCCGCGCGGCTCGTAGGGCTTCGGCTCAAACGCGATGCGGACGCCGGGGACCGCATCGAGGGCCTCGGCGAGGCCGTCCGCGAACCGGTCGCGCAGCGCGACGAAATCGGCGCCGAAGGGGTTCTCGTAGCCGTCAATGCCGGGCCAGACGATGGCGAAATCCGTGTCGAGCTGCTTGTTGAGCGCCAAGGCCCGCTTGGTCCGCTCCAGCGCGGCCTGCCGGGGCTGCTTGAGCGGGTTCGACAGCGAGCCCCACTCGAACTGCTCGTCCCAGAAGAGCAGCGGGATCACGGTGATGACGCGGACGCCGGTCGCCGCGGAGAACTTCTTCCAGGTCTCGACGTTGTCCTCGTTGAACTCGTTGGGGTAGTGGGCCTCCATCCCCTTCAGGCCATAGCTCGCGAGCCCCGCCGCGATCTCCAAGCGTTGCTCGATGTCGCGCGCGGGCCCGTAGCGGTCATGGAAGCGACTGCCCGCGGGCGAGAAGAACCAGATGCCGGCGGAGAAGCGCAGGTCGAGTTCGAACGACTGGAGGTGCTTGAGCAGCGCATGCGGGTCGCGGCGCGTCGCTTGTGGGCGGAGGTCAACGAGTGGCATGACACGCTCCTACCGAGGTGGCGGGGCCGAGCCGCGGCGGGCCGCTTCGAGACCCCGGCTCAACGGGTAGCTGAGGCGGCGGCGGCGCCACCCTAGTGTAGCGCCTCATATTTATACCAACGCATGAGCACTTGGCGGGTCTTATCTTCCAGAGGAGGATGAGACCTGTGCGCAAGGCGATTCCGATCACGTTGAGCGACGAAGAGCGAA
>CAIWOY010000392.1 GCA_903914415.1 uncultured Phycisphaerales bacterium
AGCGCCGGGTCGGGCGCTCGGGCGCATCCGCCAGGTGCCGCACGACGACCGACAGCACCGCGGCGGATTGGACGGTTCCACGGCGGTCGACGGAGTCGTACGTGTCGCCGGCGGTGTGGTAACCCTTGACGCCGGGGCCCAGCTCGCCGCCAAGCGACAGCGTGCAGACCCCTTGCTTCATGAACGGGGCGTGGTCGCTGCCGTCGCCGGACCACTCGCCGATCTCGGCGTCCAACTCGAAGCCCGCCAGATTTGCCGAGAGGCTCCGCAGGAACGGCTCGATCTCGTGGTGGCCGAAGACGCCGAATCGCCGCGGGCTGCCGGGCATGTCCACATTCACGACGGCGACGACGCGGTCCAGCTCGTCCTGGTGCGCGCGGACGTAGGCTTCGCTGCCCTCCAGCATTTGCTCCTCGCCCATGAACCAGATGAAGCGGATCGTGCGGCGGGGCTGCTCGCCGACCCGGGCCAGGGCGCGGGCCGTCTCCAGGATGACCGCCGAGCCGCTGCCGTTGTCCAGCGCGCCCTCGGCCAGATGCCAGCTATCGAGGTGGGCGCAGAGGATCACGATCTCGCGGGCCAGCGGGCCGCGGCCGGGCAACTCGGCCACCACGTTGTTCGGCCGGCAGTGCCAGTTGTCCGTGTCGAGCTCGATGTTCACGACGATTCGCTCGCCGCTGCCCAGACGATCGAGTAGCTGCTCGTCGTGGGGAATGACCACCGCCGGCTCGGGCCGCGGCGTGAGGTGGCCGTTGCCGATGATGGGGACGTGGTCGGACGGGCTCATGACGACCAGCCCGACGGCACCGTGCTGGCGCGCCCGCAGCAGCTTGTCCTTGCGTGTGTGCCGGTCGTCCTGTACCAGCACGAACTTGCCGCGCAGCTCGTCGCCGCGCGCCGCGAAGTCCTGCTCTGCGCCCTCGCCGAGGTCGATCAGCTCGGCCGTGATGCCGCCCGGCGGCGTAGGCAGCGTCCGCGCCAACGCGACGGCGCCAGCGAGCACGCAGGGCGGCTCGCTCAGCAACGTCACCCTGGTCTGCTTCACCGTCCAGCACGACATCTCGAACGGCTCGAAATGCACGTTCTGGAGGCCGTACGCCCGCAGCTTATCGGCGACAAACTGACCGGCCCGCTCCGCATTCGGCGTACCGGTCAGCCGCCCGCCGGGCATGGCCAGCGTGCGAAGGTTGGCGGCGAATTCTGAGTGCGTCAGCACTTCGCCGATGAGCGCGCGGTCGATGTCGCCAGCGTGTGGTTGCTGGCACCCGACAAGTCCCACCACAGAGGCGCAGAGACACAGAGAAGAAGTGATAAGGTGATAAAGTGAAAAGGTGATAAAGGGTCGGTGCGCGTCTTTCACCTTATCACCTTATCACTTTATCACTTGCCCTTGTCGTTAGGGTTGGCTGTCGGGCACGGTGCGCGGCCGGTCCACCGCGCGGGCCTGGATGCGGTTCGGCTTCAGGTCGAGCACCTCGATCCACGCCGAGAACGGCTTCTCGGTGAGCCGCTCGGCCAGCGTTTGGGCCGACATCTGCGCTTTGATGCGATACAGGCCCGTCCCCTTCGAGAAGTCGCCCTCCACGGAGCGGATGCGATCCGGATTGAAGCCGGCCAGCGCCTTCTTCAGCTCAACGTACGTTTTGAAGTCCAGCCGGTCGACCTCCAGCTCGATGTCGCCTGCGGCGGTGATCTGCGTGGACCATTGCTCCATCACCGCGTCGATCAGCTTGACCGCCAGCACCGGCTCGCGCCGGTTGTCCGTGTCGGGAAACGTCGCGGCGACCAGCGCAGCCCGTGCCGCGGGCGGGCTGAACTCGTGGTACGACCGCACGCCGCGCTCGCGCGTCGGAATCGATTCGCTCACCAGCAGCTTGCCGGTGTCGGTGTAGTAGATCTTCGCCTGGACGCCGCAGTTGTAGAAGGCGGCCTTCGCCCCGTAGATGTCGCGCACGCCGACACGGTCGGCGTTGGCTGAGCCGCGGATCAG
Source organism: uncultured Phycisphaerales bacterium (assembly GCA_903914415.1). GTDB lineage: Bacteria > Planctomycetota > Phycisphaerae > UBA1845 > Fen-1342 > Fen-1342. The sequence goes on from CAIWOY010000392.1 coordinate 1,991, forward strand.
GATTTGTGCGCCGGCGTCCTTGGCCAGTCGCGCCAGCTTGGCCGCGTCCCGCTCATCCTGGGCGTCGGCGGCCTCGCGGCGCTTGAGGTCCGCGACGGCCTTCCGCTCGACCAGGTCGAAGCCGGCCTTGAGGAACAGTTGCTCGATGCGGCTTTCGACGACCGACTCGTCCTCCAGGCGGCCGTCGATCTTCTCGTCGATCCAGACCATGATCTTGGGCCGGCCGATCTGGTCCAGGACGTTCTGCACCTCGCCCCACATCTTCGCGACGGTGCTCGGGCGGACGGTCGCCTCGATCGTCACCTCCCACGTCCCGCCGGGACCCTCGCCTTCCCGCAGGACCTTGTAGTCGCTGACCAGGCCGGCCGCCCGGCTGTAGATCGTGTCGCGGATCAGCGCGAAGTTCTCGACGTTCGAATGCGCCGAAATCTCCACGCCCGCCCCCTGCTCGACGGCTTTCCGCAGCGCCTGCTTCAACGCATCGTCGCGGTTGTACCCCTCCGCGGTCACCCGGACGACCTTCGCCTCGGGCTCCCTCTCCGGCGGCGGCGGAACCGGAGCCTCCTCCGGCTGCGCACTGGCCAACATGCACGCGGAACACAGGAGAGCGATGAGCACGGCTCTCATGGATTCTCCTTCTGCGGGGCGGGCAGCGTCGCGGGGCTGGCCGGCTTGGTGGTGGTCTCAGCCGGCTCGACCTCCTCGAGCTTCATGTCCCGCCGGACGATTTCCCACAGCCGCCGCAACGGCAGCTCCACCTCAACCTCCGCCCCACCGTCCGGGCGCGCCTGGCGGCGAATCACGCGCGCCCCGTTGAGGAACAGCACGATGTCGTCCTTCAGGTCCTGGTGGTAACCGACGAATTCCGCGACGGTCACGTTCTGCTGGATGACCAGCGCCTCGACCTTCCGCCGCAATTGGTCGAGCGCGTCCAGGCGCGCGGCCTGGTACTGCGTCGCCGCATCCGGCGACTCCCCTTCGCTCGGCTCGAAGCGGCCCACGGCCATCCGCGTCTCGGCGGCCCACGGCGGCGCATCCAGCTCGATCGGCGCGTAGCGGTTCCGCAGGATCGTGCGCTCCGGCGGCGGGGCCAGCCCGCTCGCGCTCAACTCGTCTCGGCCGGCCAGGAGCACCATCTCGCGAAAATCGGCCGCGGTGAAGTCCCCCCCGCGATACTGGTCGTCGTGGGCCTTCGTCACGATGCGCATGAGGTCCTTGATGCCGATTCGGACGGTGGCGACGGCGATCTGGTCCGGCTCGAATTGGGTGCTGGTCTTGCTTTCCTTGCGTACGGCGTCGTACACCGCGTTGCGGACGGCGTCGCTGCTGTCGAGAAACTCCCGCAGACGCCGCGCCGCGGTGACCTTCAACCGCCCCGCCTCTTCGAGCAGCGCGTGATACGCGTCGGCTTCGGCAGCCTGCCGTGCCAGGTCCAGCCCCGTGCTCGTGACATCCTCCCACCCGGGCGGCCGGTCCGTGACCGCATGTTCGGGGAGGGCGGCGCTGCCGGTCGTCCACAGCGTCGGCCAACGTTTCGCCGCTGCCTGAATCGCGGCCGCGTCCACTCCGCGCACACTGGCTGCGGCGCCGTACTCGTCCAGCAGCCGCAGCAACTGGTCGCGCAGGGCCTCCGGCGAAATGGCGACGTCGACCTCGCAAACCGCGTCGGAATACTGGCGCACCTGGCCCTCCGCCGGCCGATTGCGCACCCAAAGCCGCAGGGCGCGGTCCAGCTCAACGCTGCCCGTCACCCAATCGCCGGCCCCGGCCTCGCGCGTGATCGGCAACGCACGGATGCGCTGGAGCGCTTCCGTGCGCGCCTTGCCGAGTGCCAGCAGCTCGAGCGTTTTCCGCTGCGCAGCCGTGGGGGCGGCCGGCGCACTGCTCGGCGGTGCCGCATGTACGGCAAGAACGCCGTAAAGCACCGTCAGGAGCGCTGCGACCGGCCATGCGAAGGGCAACGATCTCATGAGCGGGGTTGCTATTCCGGGACCATTTCGCCGCGCGGGGCTTCGTGCACCTGGCCCTCGTGCGTTTCCTCGTGGACCTGTACCTCGCGATGCGTACGCTTGTGACAGCCGGTGGCCGTCACGAGGCCGGCCAACACGCACACGAGTACGCCAATTCGGCAGCACCATCTGACCATGACTGATCCCTCAACTCCAGAATCCAAGTTCGAGAATCCGAAATGGGTCGGCGGCCTATGGCCGCGCCGCCCGCCGCATCCCCTCGTCGATCGCGCCGAACACCTGCATCCCGGGCACGCCAACCGTCACATGCGCCGTCTCGCCGGTGATCTCCGTCTTGAGCACCTCGGCGTTGGCGATGAACGCCTGCACGAGCGTATCCACCATGTCGTGGCTGGTCAGGAATTCGCGGACCGTCGTTTCGCCCCGCAGCCGCAGACCGGCGATCCGCTCCGCCAGCTTCCGCTTCGCGTCCATCTCCGCCGCCCGCGCGGCCTTGAGCTTGCCCTGCGGCGTGTCGATCGCGGGGGCGGTGCCCTCGCCGTCCGCCTTGACGTAATCCGCGGCCCAATCGGGCAGCTCGACCCGCTCGGCGTACGCCTGGATGTATTTCGGCGGCGGGACGCCCATGCCGGTCGCCTCGAAGTCCTTCTTAACGATGGTCTTGACGACCTCTTCGATGTCGTGGCCGCGGGTCTCGTCGGGGTCGTTGTTCTTGTAGCGCCGGCTGTGCAGCGACCTGATCGTGGTGATGACCTGCTCGGTCGGGACGCGCAGCGTGACCTCGGCGATCAGTTCATCGTTGTGGAGGTACGTCGATACGTCCTCGGCCCCCTTGAGAAACGCATCCATGTCCGCGCGGACCTCGTCGCTCTCCGTCACGAAATCACGGACCTGCGTGTGGGACGTGAGACGCAGACCCTTGAGGCGCTCGGCCAGCTTCCGCAAGGCATCGAAGTGCGCGGCCTGGATCGCCATGAGGCGGGCCCGCGCGGCCTCCGGGCCGAGATTCGCCCAGATGGCCGGGATCGGCGGCTTGGGCAGCTCCCTTGGCGGCGGGCCGAGGAGTTCCACGGCCCCCTGGGGCAGGTCGGGCGGCAGATCCGGGCGCGGCGCCCCCGTGCCAACGACCTTAATCACGTTTTTCTCGATGCGTTTTGTGATCGACTCGAAGTCGCTGGTTTTGACGTCGTCGCCCTTGTAGTAGCGGTCGTGCGCGGAACGCAGGGTCTCCACGACCTTCGCAACCGTCACCTCCGCGGGGACCTCGCACGAGCCGTCCTCGTACCAGGTCGGCGTGCCGAGGCGAATCCCCTTGATGAAGCTGTCGACCTCGCCGCGGATGTCGTCGGACTCCGTCACGAAATCGCGCACGTACGTCCGCGAGTTGATTTGCAGCCCGTACACGATCTCCGCCAGCTTGCGGTAGGCGTCGGCCTCGGCCGCCCGCTTGGCGAGCAGCTTGTTCTGCTCCTTGGCGATGTCCTGGGCCCCGGCCGACGCCAGCCCGATGAGCAACCACCCCCCTACCACAGCCGTCATTCGCAATACTCGCATGGCGTAGACCTCTTGCAGCCCGAGAAGCCCGCAGCCCGGCGGCACACCCGCCCGGGTTCGCATATAACTTGGACAACCGGCCGCGGCCACGGTTAGGCGGCCGTGGCCCCGGGCGCACAGGATAAACGATCCGCGACCCCACCGCACGGGCCGGAGGCCCGCGCGGGTCTGGCTTGGCCGTCGGGTGGGCGAGGCTCCTGCTGTCGGGAGGGCGAAGCTCCTGCTGAGCCGCGGCTCGCCGGGAGGCTCGCCCCACTGCTTTCACGATCTTCGCTTGACGTAAGGTTCGTGCGATGGCTGACTTGGGGAGACGCGGCCGCGGATCGGTGGCGTGCGGAGGTTGGCCATGGACGGCTTTCAGGCGGAGTTGTGGCGGCGCCTGCCGCT
>CAIWOY010000393.1 GCA_903914415.1 uncultured Phycisphaerales bacterium
CCGTAGGGCAGGTCGCGCTTGTGTGCGACCTGCCGGGCGCCTGACTTCGTATACCACGACCAACCTCGCCAGACCGGACCACCCGCCGCCTCCACACCGAGTAGTCACACCCGGATCGAGTTCCCTGTTGCCCGGGGAGGCCGATTGGCAGCCAGGTCACTTGCTCACTGCGAGGACGTTATTGGCTACCTGCTTGTTGGGGCCGCCCGCGTCGAGCAGGTGTTGGCCGTTCCGGGCCAGCACGTTGCCGGTGAAGACGTAGTTGTCGCCCTTCAGGGCCGCCCCGACGCCGTTGTCCACGATGCGGCAGCCGGTAACGGCGTAGTCGCGCACGGCGTCGCCGTCCACGAGGATTCCGGTGCCCTTGTTGCTGCGGACGGTCACGCCGCTGAGGACGATGGAGCCGGCGCGGACGACGAGGCCGTGATTGCCGCCGCGGCCGAGGGCGCCGCCGTTGAAGATCGTGCCGCCGGAGACGACCAGGATCGCGCCCTCGGCCGACGAATCCAGCAGGATTTGCTCCTCGTCGGACGAGGCGGCCCAGCAGCCGGCGATGCTCGTGTAGGCACCATCCATTTGCACGAGGCCGTGGATGCAGCCGTCGAGCGTGGCGTGGGTGATGAAGACCTCGCGGTTGGGCTTGCTGCCGCGCTCGCCGATCTGGAGGGCGGTATTCAGGGCGATGAGGTCGGTGGTTACGATGTGCACGCCGCCGTTGTCGCCCGTCAGATGCACGCCGATCGAGCGGTCGCGGTAGCGGTCCTTGCCGACGATGCGGCCGCCGAAGATGCGGACCTCGGAGCCGCGGGCGACCTTCACGCCGGTGCCGGAGATCTCCCACATCAGGCAGTGGTCGAGGGTGGTGGTGTCCATGACGCCCTCGACGACGATACCGCTGCCGACCCGCGCGCCGTCGCCCTTGATCAAGAGGTGGCTGAAGAGGGAACGCTCGGCCCCGCCGAGACAGGCGAGGGCGGCAACCTCGGCCGACTTGTCGGTCCCGGTAGACAGGAGCGCAAAATCGCGAACCGAACACTCCCGGCAGGTGACGCCTTCTTTCCAGAGCAGCAAATGCTCGTTGTTCTCGTGCAGGAGGATCGAAGTCCAGCCGTCGCCGGTAATGTCGATCCGGTCGGCGCTGCCCAGCAGAAGGCTGCGGGTGATCCGATAGCGCCCGGGGGGAAAATGCACGCCGCCGCCGCCGGCTTTCAGAGCGGCGTTGATCGCGGTCTGTGCAGCGGCGGTGTCGTCCGTCTGGCCGTCACCGGCCGCGCCGAAGCCTCGAACGTTGAAGAACGCTCCCGGCGGCGCCGAATTAGGCGCCGCGTGCGCCGGTGGCACCAGCATTCCAGCCATAAGTCCTCCGCTTCCGGCCAGTGCGTGGCCCAGAATTGTGCGGCGTGAACAGGATTGCGGGTGGTTTGGGGTTTCCATCGCGCGACTCCTTGCGAGGCGTGGCGCGTAGCAGAACCTCGACCGTGCGGAATCGGGCTGCTCTGCGTGACGGCTCTGCGCTCCCTGACGGTCGTGGTTCGGATCGCCGTGCGGCCGCGTTTGAACACCAGCGCGCCCGTTACGGCCCGGTGAAGGAGGTCTGGAGCTTGCCGAAGTCGACAAGGTCGACGTCCCCGTCCGCATCGAGGTCGGCCGCGCCACAGCCGGTTGGCGCGTTCTGGGCCGGCCCACGCAGGCAAGAACCGAGGGCGTTGAAATCGGCGAAGTCCACGTCGCAGTCGAGGTCCAGGTCGGCGCGCGGGCAGACGTAGGCATCGGGTGCGGATGATTGCCCGCCGAAGTCGTTGCCCAACAGGGGCCCGTCGCCGAAGCCGAAGGAGATCTGGTCAGCGGGCAGGGCGTGGTACCATTGAACAATGCCCCATCGCCCGACGCCCAAACGCACCTCCGCGGTCCCGGGTTCACCTGTGTGTTCAAGGTCAACCCACCCCAGCAGGGTTGTCCCGAACGGACTGCCGCCGTCCTGCGTACTCTTCTTGAAATGCGTATCGTATCTGCAGGAATATCCGTTTGTCATTCCCAGGCCCCCGGGGGCCATCATGCCAGCGTCCCCCGCGAGGCTCACCGCCCCCGCACCACTCTCATTGAGCATGCCGGCCCAGCGCGGGTAGCCGCTCACCACGTGGTTGTAGAAGCGGTAGGCTGTGATTCGTGCCTGTCCGGTGACGGCGATGTCGAACGAGATGCCCTCCCACGTCTGGCCGGCGCCGAGGAACAAGCCGTAAATGTAGAGGCGCCCGTCTCCGTGAACCTGTGGGTTGCCGAAACTTAATGGAACTGCGGGCCGTGGTCCTTGCTCCTCGTCTGTGCCCACGCCGTCAAAGAAGAAGCGCACTCCCTGCGAGCTGCGCATGACCGGCTCCTGCACAACGGCGCGCTGCCCCTTGGCGCACGTTGTGCCGAGCAAGGCCACGAACGGATCGATGTCGAAGAAGTCCACCCGGCAGTCATCGTCGAGATTGGCGCTGTTCGAGAACCCGCTGGGCGGGGGATCAGGGTACTGGGCTTCGTAGGCGTCCGGATCAAACACCGCCAGTACGAACAGATCTACATCTGCAAAGGTAATCACCCCGTCCCAATTCAGATCCCCGCAGCACCACACGACACAGCGCTGCACATACTCGTAGGCGCCCATATCCACGATCGGTGGTACTCCGTGGCCCGTATCAGGCGCACCGGGCAGATCACCCACCCGCGGCCCCCCCCATCGGCAATCATAGGGCACGGCTTCCGTTACATCTCCGTCCTCGTCCAAGTCGGCGCTGTCGGGTGGCAGGGCGTCGTTGTCACCACTGTCAACGCAGGGAGAGCATGGCCCCGCGGGGGAAAACTCATACGGCAACGACCACGGCCACCCCGGCCCAGCGAAGCCAGGGTCAGCATCAAGGTTGCCAGCGCCCCGGTATCCTCCCTGGACGTCCGAGTACTGGACGTCGGCGTCGGCCCCGTGTATCTGGGTGTCCACAGGCGCCTCGTTTTCCCAGAGAATGCTGTTCCGGATACGCAACCCCGCATCCGCGCCGCACGCCCCTCCCCCGGCGACCGTGGCGACATTGTGCACGATGGTGTCGTTGACGACGTACGGCAGTGCTCCAGCCTCGCTGAAGATGCCCGCGCCGGTGCCGGCGGATTGGTTGTGGATGACGTCGTTGACCAGAACCGGCGCGGCGCCGCTCGCACAGTAGATCGCGCCTCCAGCAACAACGGCCTCGTTCGCGCCCAACTCGCAGCTTGCGATCGTCGGCGCTGAGCCCGGGGCGCAATAGGTGGCGCCACCCGATTCAGCGGCATGGTTGCCCGTGATGGTGCAGAATGCTAGAATCGGCGCGCCGCCGGTAAAGTACAGACCGGCGCCCTGCGGGGCGAAGCTCCCGTTGATCGTACAGTTCCTGAAAGCTGGCGCCGCGTCGACGCACGACACGGCGCCGCCTCGGGTCGTAGCATGATTGCTGTCCAGGCGGCAGTTGACGACCGTGGGCGAGGCCCCCTCGCAGAGCATCGCCCCTCCTTCGGGCGCGAGGCCATTTGCGACGGTCAACCCCGATAGCGTGGATGTGTGACCCTCGCTGTGGTGAAACCAAAAGCCGCGTCCACTTGCCTCGCAATCGATGATGTAGTACTCCGGGTACGAGGGGTTCGATGCGCGCACCGTGATCGCTCTACCGTAGAAATCGATGTCGCGGTTGCCTGCGCCGCGAAAAGTCCCATTAGACAGCTGGATGACATAGCCCGGGCAATCTGCGGCGTCGTCTATGGCCGCCTGAATCGTCGCGTAGTCTCCGGTTCCATCGGGCCGGACCACGGGCCAGGGGATCGAGACTGAAACGCTGGTAGTCGTTGTCTGACCATCGTTGTCCCTGACCTGCAGCAAGACCGAACCTTGGTATGGACCGTCGAATGTGTGGCTAACGGTCGGCGTACTGAGCCAATCCGTGTCCCATACACCGTCCGCGTTCCAGTCCCACCGGTAGCCCGTGATCGAACCATCGAGATCGTAGCTGCCTGAGGCGTCGAACGAGATTGGCCGGCAGGGGAGGCCTGAGTACGGCCCGCCCGCGTCGGCAACCGGTGGCGGCATTAGAATGACGATGTTGATCACGCCTTGACTCTGGCCTGCGTTCGAGCTGATGTTGATATGCCCGGTGTGGGCCCCCGCCCCCAGCTGGTTCGTGTCGACGATGACCCGCGTGTGCACGGCCGGTCCGGTGCTGCTTCCAGCGCTTGGGCCGACGCTGATCCAAGCGCTGTCGTCCGTGACGGTCCAGCTAAGCGTGCCGGCACCGCCGTTCCAAATGTTGAAAGCCCATTCGACCGGCCCAGTGCGATAGCATTGCCCGAAGTCGTGTGATGGGGGTTGGGGGGAAACCCGCAGGATCGGACCGGTGTACTCGTTGAGCGTGATTGCGATCGGATGACACTGCCCATAGGTCTCGACGAACTGTCCGAAGGCTTCGCCCGAACATTCACTGAACGCGATTACCTCGAGCGCCGCAACGATCGTATAGTCGCCCGGGGGCAGGTCAGGAACGATCTCGGCATATTCTGTCCCCGATTGGCGGTAGTAGGGATCGACTGGACTAGCAGTCCGCCGCAGAACTTGATTTCCAGCGGGTTTCACGCGGCGACGCGGCGATCATGACCAACGAACGTCGGCCAGTCCATGATCGCGGGAATGGCCGTCCAACGTCGCAGACGCGCCACCAGGCCATTCCACAGCGC
>CAIWOY010000394.1 GCA_903914415.1 uncultured Phycisphaerales bacterium
CCGCGCGCTGCTGTCGCGCACGGCGGCCACCGCGTCGGGCTCCCGCAGGGCCGTCACGTCGTTAATCAAATCGACACCCAGGTCGAGCACGGCCCGCATGACCGCCGGCTTGTAAGTATCGACGGAAACGCACACGCCCTCTGCCCGCAGCGCCGCGATGACCGGCGCGAGGCGCGCGATTTCCTCCGCGGCGGGGACGTCCTCGGCGTCCGGGTGCGTGGATTCCGCGCCAATGTCGATGATGTCCGCACCGTCCGCAACGAGCTGGCGAGCGTGCGCCAGCGCATGGTCCGGCGCCAGGTACCGCCCGCCGTCGGAGAACGAATCGCGGGTGATGTTCAGAATGCCAAGAATCTGCACGCGCGCCACCGGCACCACGGTTTCCGGCTTTCCACGGCACAACTTCCGTGTCATCATGGTAGCCGGTTTGACGTACATCGTACCGTGGGCGAGCGGAACCGCAGTCAACGGAGGAACAGCTATGACCGCCAAGGACGTCATTCGACAAGTCATCGAGTCCTGCTACATGATCACGCGGGAATACCTGGGTGACCTGCAAGACAAAGACCTGCTCGTGCGACCCGTGCCGGGGGCCAACCACATCGCCTGGCAGCTCGGGCACCTGATCAGCGGCTCCCACATGATGCTGACGGCGATCGGACGCCAAGTGCCGGCCCTGCCGCCCAATTTCGCCGAAGCGCACACGAAGGAAACGTCCACGTCGGACGACGCGGCCAAATTCCTCAAGAAGAACGACTACGTGGCGTGGATGGACAAGATGCGGGCGGCGTCGCTCGCAGCGGTGGACGCCACGCCCGAGGCCGACCTCGACCGCCCGGGGCCCGAGTCGATGCGCGACTATGCTCCCACGGTAACCGCAGTCCTCACGATCCTCGGCACGCACCTGCTCATGCACGCCGGCCAGTTCGCCCTGGTCCGCCGCAAGCTCGGCAAGCCGCCGCTGTTCTAGCGGTCTGAGTCGCGCGCTCGACGACTAGTTCAAGTGGCGCGGGCCAGCCGCCGCGGCAGGGCCTGAATGGGCCAATTACGGTTGCCGGCGGCTTGTCCGTGTCGCCGCGAAGGCCAGCGCGGACAGGCCAAGATCGACGTAGGGCTGCACGGCGGACCAGCGCGTGTCGATGAGGTCGTAATTGCCGTGGAAGTAGATGACCGCCGGCCCCGGCGACGCCGCCGACCGGGCTTGAACCACGCCTCGCCCCGCCGGCCCTCCGGCGTCGTGATCCAGACGCGCTCAATCTCAGGGTCGCTCGGCCCGTCCGCGCTCGCCCGCAGCCGCCCCGCCCCGGGAAAGATCATGCCCTCTTGGTTGTAGTACGCGAACGCAAACCACGCGCTGTAAGTCACGGCCGGCGAGGCTACGAGCAGCCAAAGCCAGTGGCGCCGGCGACGGGTTGGGAGGGCGTCGCGGGTGTGCACGACGTGGGTGCCAAGGCTGCTTGTGAGTTGGACATCCGCGCGGTCTCCTCGCCGGTCAGAGGTATTCGCGTCGAGCAGCGCGAGATTCGGGCGGCAGAAATAGGGGAAAGGGGAATGATACCTGCAACGCCGTAACAAAGCGTCAATCACCCTTGCAGTTTGGGTAAGAGTTCAGCCGTTTGCAGTACTTGCGGCGGGTAGCGGCGGGAGTTGGCCGGTTTGCAGGTAGGTGCGCAGGGCGTTGGCGATGGTCAGCAGGGGGTCGTGGCCGCGGAGGC
>CAIWOY010000395.1 GCA_903914415.1 uncultured Phycisphaerales bacterium
CGCCGATCTGCCCAGTTCGCCTCCCGCCGACGCTTTCGACGAGAATGCGTGGGACGATCTTCTCAACTACATCGAGGAACGCCGGGTCATCCCCATCCTCGGGCCGGAGTTGCTCCGGGTCCAAACCGATAGCGGCCCGCGCCTGCTCTACAGCTGGCTCGCAGAAAAGCTGGCCGCCCGGCTGGCGGTCGATCCCCGGGCGCTGCCCGCGGATTGCACGCTGAATGACGTTGTTTGCGGCTACCTCGCCACCCACGGCCGGCGCGAGGAGGCCTATACGCGCATCCGCAGCATCCTGCGGGAGGCCGCATTCGCGCCGTCCCTCGCCCTGCGCCAGCTCGCGCAGATCACCGACTTCGACCTGTTCGTCACCACCACCTTCGACTCGCTGCTTGAGCAGGCGGTCAACGCAGAGCGCTTCCAGGGCGCGCAATCCACCGAGGTCATCGCCTACGCGCCCAACCGCGTGGCCGACCTGCCCGCCGAGCGCAGCCAGCTCCAGCGCCCGGTGGTGTATCATCTGCTCGGGCGCCTCTCCGCCTCGCCGACCTACGTGATTTCCGACGAGGACACCCTTGAGTTTGTCTGCGCCCTGCAGTCGGAACACGTCACCCCGGCCCGGCTTTTTCACGAGCTCGAGCACAATCACCTGCTCATTATCGGCGGCACGTTCTCCGACTGGCTCGCGCGGTTCTTCCTGCGCCTGACCAAGCGTCACCGGCTCTCCGATCCGCGCGAGGTCGGTGAAGTCCTGGCCGACGACCACTCGCTGCGCGATCAACTGCTGGTGCAGTTCCTCCACCAGGTGAGCGTACGCACGCGGCTCTTCAGCGGGGCGGAAGCGTTCGTGGCCGAGCTGCACCGGCGCTGGCTGGCGCGCCGCCAGCCGGCCGCCGCGCGCGGCGCCGGGCCGGTCCGCTTCCTGCCGCCGACGCGCGAGATGGCGGACCAGGCCGTGTTCATCAGCTATGCGCGCGACGACCTCGCTGCGGTGCAGCGCCTCAAGGCCGGGCTCGACGCGGCTGGGATCGTGGCGTGGTTCGACATCGATCGCCTCGAGAGCGGCGACGACTTCAACCGGAAGATCCGGGGCAACATCGCGCGCTGCAGCTATTTTGTTCCCGTCATCTCGGCCGGCACGCAGCGGCGCGTCGAGGGCTGGTTCCGCCGCGAATGGAACTGGGCGGTCGACCGCACGCACGGCATGGCCGAGGGCGCGGCCTTCATCCTGCCGGTGTGCATCGACGACACGCCGGAAGCCGGGGCGCTCGTGCCGGACATCTTCCTCAAGACCCACTGGACGCGCCTGCCTGGCGGCGAGCCCACGCCGGAGTTTGCCCGCCGCCTGCAGGGACTGCTCGCCGCGGGGCGAGCATGAATGCGCTTAACGCCCAACGTTTAGCTTTCAACGCTCAATCAGCATGGCAAAATTCGATCTTGAAGAACGACTGCTAGACTTCTCAGTGCGAATCATTCGCGTCACGGAGTCGATGCAACGGTCCTCTGCTGGCACCTATGTGGCGGACCAGTTGTTGCGGGCGGGAACCTCGCCTTATGGACACCACGGCGAAGCGGAAGGAGCCGAATCGCGAAACGATTTCATCCACAAGTTGAGAGTCTGCTACAAGGAGCTGCGTGAAGCGCGGCGTTGGCTACGGCTCGTCCGACGGGCGCCACTCGTCGCGAAGCCTGAATCGCTGGATGCAGATCTCACCGAAGCGGATGAACTCGTGCGCATCTTTGCAGCAAGCATTCGCACCGCAGAAAGCAACAGGCCCCGTGACGGCGGGCAGAACGCTAGAAGTTCAACTCTCTGCCCCGCCAACGCGGAGCTCAGTGAGAACACAAGATCGGAGAGAAACCATCGATGAGGGAGGTGCGCGTTGAGCATTAAAGGTTCAAAGTTAAGCGTTGAGAGTTTCGACTCACCGGCTTCCAGCGAGAGCCCTTGGTTGGGCCTGGCTTCGTTCACCGAAGAAACGCGGGCTCTTTTCCACGGCCGCGACAGCGAGGTCGCGGATCTCGCCCGCCGCGTAAGGCGCAAGCAGCTCACCGTGCTTTTCGGCCAATCGGGCCTGGGCAAGACCTCGCTTATCCACGCGGGGCTCGTCCCCGCGCTCCGGCCGGACGGGTTCTGCCCGATCGGCGTGCGCCTCCACTACGAGCCCGACGCGCCTTCGCCCGCGGAGCAGATCAAGCAGGCGGTCCACCGCGTTACCGCCGAAGCCGGCACCTGGACGAAGCCCGGCTCCGCCCAGGCGGGCGAAACACTCTGGGAGTTCTTCCACCACCGCGACGACGTCCTGCGCGATGCCACCGGCCGCGCGCTCACGCCGCTGCTGATCTTCGACCAGTTTGAGGAGGTCTTCACGCTCGCGCAAAGCGACGACGCCGGCCGGGCCCGGGCGAAGGCGTTTTTGGCCGACCTGGCGGACCTCGTGGAGAACCGCGCCACCCTGGCCCTGGAGCAGGACGAGACCGCGGTCGAACGGTTCGATTTCGTATTCGTCCATATCGGCCGGCTTCGGCAGACTGACGAGCGGTTGACGGACTTGTTTCGGGGCTTGCTTGACTGCTGGTGTTGACATGACGGTACTCCTTTCGTTATTGTTTCGTGTTTCGTAAAAACCCTTTACCC
>CAIWOY010000396.1 GCA_903914415.1 uncultured Phycisphaerales bacterium
ACTACCAGTGTCCGGAGGGCGGAAAATAAATCACCCGTTACCCAACGTTCCAGGCCCGCGGCGAACGCGATTAACACCAATACGCCTAACCACCAATAGACTCGCCGCCGCGCCAGGCCGTCACGGGCGACGAAGGCCCGGGCGCGGGTCTGCCCGCGTGGCTCAACAACATCGACTGGAGCCACCTGATCGTCCTGAACATCGTGTTCGTGCTGTTGTTCGTGGGCGGCATCGTCTTGGGAGCGTGGTGGGCGGATTATTCGTGGGGCCGGCCGTGGGGCTGGGACCCGAAAGAGGTGTTCGCGCTGAACACCTGGATTATCTACGCGATCCTGCTCCACCTGCGCTTCGTGGTCCGCGACCGCGGCCTGTGGACGGCGTGGCTGTCCATCGCCGGCTGCATCATGATGGGGTTCAACTGGTTCTTCGTGAATTTCTTCATCGCGAGCGTGCACAGCTACGCCTGAGACGCATCGGTTGACTTCGCAGAGGCGTGTAATCACCGGCGGCATACGGAGCGAACAGACCATGCGACGGGCGATATTGACCGCGGTCGGGGCTCTGACGTGTGCATCCTTCCTGTGTGTTCCCGCGTGCGAGCGCGAGCCGACCCCGCGCGCCACCTCCCAGCCCGCCGCAGCCGCGCCCACCAGCGCCCCCACGGAGGCCGAGCTCGCCAATGTCCGGAACTTCGTGAAGGAAAACGCGCCGCCCGCTCCGCCGACCATGCCGCCGGGGCACCCGGGCATCGGCGAGATGCCCGGGATGCGTCCGACGGGCGAGTCCCCGCCGCCCGGCACGCCGCCGGTCAATCTGAAGTACACCGCGCCCTCGACTTGGGAACAGGTCCCGGTCCGGTCGAGCCTCCGCGCTGCGCAGTTCCGTCTGCCGCGCGTCCCGGGCGACGCCGAGGACGGCGAGTTGGCCGTCTTCGCCGCCGGCGTAGGCGGCGGTGTCGAGCTGAACGTCGCCCGGTGGCGCAGCCAGTTCTCCACGCCGGACGATCAACCGCTGCCCGACGAGGCGGTCGTCCGCGAGACGATGCAGGTTGGTGACCTGAAGATCACGTTCATCGACCTTGCGGGGCGCTTCAATCCGGGGACGCTGATGGCCGGAACCTCGGCCCCAGCGGCGAAGGACAACTACCGCATGTTTGGCGCGATCGTGGAGACGCCCGGCGCCCCGTGGTTCTTCAAGGCCGTCGGCCCGCAAGCGACGATGGCCCACCACCGCGACGAGTTCGTCGAGTTCTTACGTTCGATGAAGGCCGAATAAGCCCCCCGGGGTGGTCGCCGGTAGCGGTCCCGGGCCGAAAAGGCGACCCACAACCGAGCCCGGTCGCCGGCCTCAGAGGCCACGTTTGTAGGTTGCGCTGGGCTCTGGAGCGCCCCTAGCTGACGACTCGCGCGCTAGGGGTCTCGGCGGAATCCAACACGACCCCCACTTCCAGATGATCGTCGCCTCCCTCGATGCACAGTCGCGTGCGGGTCACCGTGGCCCACCGGCTCGCGACGAGCCCGAGGCTGGCGGAGCAGCGTGCCCCCGGCCGGTGCGATCGCAACTCGTAACGCTGCCCCTCCGCCACGCCGTACCCCAGGGGGACTCGCAGACGCATGCCGCTCCGAGAGACATCCAGGCATCGGCAAGGCAAGACCGTCGACCCGTGATGGTCGATCATCCAGAGCTCACATGCAATTGACTGACGCGGCTCGAAACGCCGCTCCAATACGTAACTCGATTCCGACGGGCCGGAGTGATCCACGGGGAACGTGGCTGCTTCGGTCGAACTCATGTCACCGTCTCCTTCGCCGTCGTTCCGCCGCGCGGGCGCGCCCACGCCCGGGAACGCACGCGGCTACTCTGGCGATTGTTCGTCAAACCCGAATTCCTGAAGCCACTCCCGCGTTGCACCTGGGTCCAGCCCGGCCTCCTTTTCAGGCGGCTCGCTCGGCGGCGGAACCGCGCACGCCAGATCTTTTTTCAACGCTGCCCAGAAGACCTCCGACCGGACCGGCTTCGCACGGCGTCGCTTGGCGGCCCGGGCAATTTCCCGGTCGGTGGTCACCACCACGAAGAGTCTCGCCGCCGAATGATTTTCAAGAATGTCTACTACAGCAGCATCGGCACTTACTCCGGCGCCGCTGTACGAGACGTGAATGTCGGGGTGGGCGATCTGGCTGGCCAGCGCTGGTGCTGGTGCAGGCCCGTCAAAGACGACGTGCACGGTTTCGTGCCGCCGCCGCGCCCACATCCCGAGCCTGTCGCAGAGCATCGACCGCCCAATGAGAAGGTCCGACTCCTCTGCGGCTCGGGCGGCGAACAGGAGGTTATTCCCGTCAATGAGGACCGTCACCTCCGAACTCCATGAATATGGTACCTCAGGACGAGCGGATTTGCAAAAGAATGTCGGTTTCCGGCATAGGACTTTGGGCTTATGGTGCACTGCTTCCGGCCGGCCGACGGGCTGCGCGCCGGGACGAAGCCCGTTAGGGCCGCGGCGACGGGCGGCGGACGGGTCGGTTGCGGAGGGCGGCGGCGGGTTGTATGGTATCCGGCTGAAGATTTGGCGGCGTCGAGCGTCGACGCCGCGACCGATTGGAGAACTTGCAGGGGAGTTCGTCATGATGCGCAGGGTCTCTCTACTGATCGTCGGTGTTATGGGGGTGATCTCGGCCGCAGCGCAGCCGCCGCCGCCGCCCGTGGCTCGGCCGCCGGCCCCGCCGCCGCGACTGGCAACGCGGCCCGCCGAAGACAGCGGGCTGCAGGGGGAGGCGAAGCTGCGCTGGATTTGTAAGCGGCTGCAGCTCAACGAGCAGCAGACGCAGCAGATGGAAGCGTTGATCGCCGCCTTCAACGCGGAAATGGCTGAGGGGCAGAAAGACCGCACGGACATGCTGCGGAAGCTGCAGGAACGGTCGGCCGAGATTCAGGCCGCCCGGGAGCAGGGCAATGAGGCGCTCGTGGAGAAGCTGCGGGCCGAGCTGCGCGAGCTGTCGCCCGACGTACGGGCGGAAAAGGACTTCTTCGAGGCGTTGGTGCAGGTCCTGACCGAGCCGCAGAAAACGCGCCTGGCACAGGTGCGCGAGTTGGCCAAGAACCCGCAATCGGCGACTTTGCGGCCGGTGCACGTCCTGCGCGCGGCTCGCGAGCTGGGCCTGACGCCGGACCAGGACCGCCGGCTGGAAGAGGTTCTCGACAGCTTCCGCAAGAGCCTGATGGTGGATCGCCCCAAGGACCAGGCCGCGCTGGAGGAGCGCACGGAGCAGCTTGGGCGGGATGTGCGGCCGGTTCTCGCGCCGGACAAGGTCGCCCGGTTCGACGAGAAGCTGTCGGAGTGGCGGATCAACCCACCGCCGCCGCACCCGGCCCAACTGCCGGCGCCCGCCGCCGTGCCGCCGGAGCCGCCCAAGCAGCCGTAGGACGCGCTCGCCACGCCTGTGCGTCGCCATGCTCTGCGGCGACCCGCGCGCCAGCCACGGTTTCCCGGGAAGAGCGGGTTTGGCGGAAACCCGTCGCTCGCGCTCCGGGCCCTGATGGCGTGTGCGGTGGTGCACATCCTGTCCGACTCCTGCCGAGGGCCCGCCATGCTCGGCCGTATTCTCGTGAGCACCGCGCTGCTGACCGGCGTAACGCCGACACGCTGAAGCTCACGGACTGGCCGACGAGGGGCGCGGAAGTCCCCAAGGAGGTCCTCGCGACGATGTTCTTCGCCCGCGCGGCGGAGTTGGTCGGGCGCATGGCGACGGTCCTGGGCCGTTCTGACGACGCTGCGTGCTACCAAGCGCTCGCCGGCCGGATTCACGACGCGTTCAACGCCGCCTACGTCGATGCCGACGGGCGCATCGAGGGCAATACGCAGGCGGGCTACGCGCTGGCCCTCAGCTTCGGCCTGTTGCCGGAGGCTCGCCGCACGACGGCCGCCCACTACATGCTCGTAGCGTTCGACACGTACGCCGGCCACATCTCGACGGGTTTTCACAGCACGATCTGCCTGATGCACGAGTTGGCGCGGCACGGGTATGTCGAGGAGGCCTACCGGCTGATCAGCAACCGCACGATGCCGTCGTGGGGCTATGCGATCGACCACGGCGCGACGACGATCTGGGAGCGTTGGGACGGGTACGTCGAGGGCCGCGGGTTTCAGGACCCCGGCATGAACTCCTTCAGCCATTACGCGCTCGGCTCCGTCGGCGAGTGGATGTATCGCACGATCATCGGCATCGACCCCGACGAAGTCCACCCGGGGTACAAGCACTTCGTAATCCGCCCGCAACCCGGCGGCGGGTTGACGTGGGCCAAGGGCGAGTACCGCTCGATCCACGGGCCGATCGCGTGTGCGTGGAAGATTGACGGCGGGTACATCGACGTGACGGTGACTGTGCCTCCCAATACCTCAGCGACGGTCTACGTGCCCGCGGATGATCCGGCGGCGATCGCCGAAAGCGGCAAACCGATCACCCAGGCGCCGGGGGTCGCGGTCGAGGAGACGGAAGATGGCGGTCCAGCCTGCCGCATCGGCTCCGGCACCTACGTGTTCCGCGCGCCCTTTTCGCGGACCCACCGGTGAGCCACGCGCGAGTCGGGGTCTGCGCAGTCAGCCAGGCCTTCGGCGGCGTGCGGGCGCTGGCCAACGTGAGCCTTGAGATTCTGCCGGGCGACGTGTGCGCACCCTCTGCGGCGCACGCCGGCCGCTCAGACGTGCAGCAGCTCGGAGACCCGGTATCGGCTGGCCACCGTCAGCGGGAAGTCGTCGCCCAGAATGGACCGGTGCGTGCGCAACGCCACGTCGGGGTGGTTGTTCTCTTCGCTCAGATGCGCCAGGGCCGCCCAGCGCAGCCGCCGTCGGTCGCAGCCGGCCAGCAACGCGGCGGCCTCGTCGTTGGAAAGATGCCCGGCAGCGCCGCGGATGCGCGCTTTCAGCTCAGGCGGGTAGGAGCCCACGGCCAGCATGTGCGGATCATAGTTGCTCTCCAGGTAGACCGCGTTCAGGCTGGGCAGCGTGCGGACCAGCGCCGCAAACGGGTGCCCCAGATCCGTCAGCACGCCGAGACGCGTGTCGCCGTGCTCGATGACGAAGGCGACGCTGTCCGCGGCATCGTGCGGCGTCGGGAGCGTGTGCACGCGGACGTCGCCAAATTCGAGCGTATCCCCAGGCCGAAAAGGCCGCACGTCTGGCGACCGGCCGAGCCCGCGGGCCAATGCGTGTGCGGTGGCCGGCGTCGCGAAGACCGGGAGGCGAAAGAGACGCTGGTACACGCCGGCGCAGCGGGTGTGGTCGGCGTGAAGATGGGACAGGACCAGGGCGTCAACACGTCGAATGTTGCGCCCGTGGCTCGCCAGCCGCGTGGCCGCCTGCCGTCCGCTGATGCCGGCGTCGAACAGCAGCCGGATGCCATCGGTCTCGACGTAGATGCTGTTGCCGTTCGAGCCCGACTGGAGCGCGCAGGTAATCATGCACTCAGTATACGTGGGTCCGTCGGGGTCGGCACGGCCGGGCGGTTGTGGCCCAGTTGCCCTCAAGTCCAGCGACTGAACGACCGATAAACGAAGGCGTTCTCACGCCGTTCGAGGCGTACAAGAGACGGCGTGTCAGGCGACGTGAAGCGCCCGGCCGCAGGAACAGTCCGAGACCGTCCGATAAGTCATGCGCTCCAGCAAAAAAGGGACTTGAATGCGCCGCGGGAGCGGTTATCCTGATAGTAGTGGGACCGTCGGTTGGGGACTGTCCTCGGTTCGGACCGATGGTCGTAGGTGTGGTGTGCGCACGACGGAGTTGGGCGCTCAGGTTTTGCCCAGGACGGCGGACAGTTCAGGCTGGAGGTGAGAAACCTCGTGAGTCTGTTCCGCGGCCGCGAAAACGCCCTTGGACACAAACGCTCCGGGGGGTCGAGGGGATTTTCGTTGCCCGAACTGCTCGTCGTCATCGGAATTATCGCGCTGCTGCTTGCGATCATCCTGCCACCCATCCTGCTAGCGCGCCGGCAAGCCATGGCGACGCGCTGCGGCACGCAACTTCAACAGATCGGCCTGTCACTCGAAAGCACGTATACAGAATACGGGTACTATCCGTTCTGGGACGACGGCGGCTACCCGGCACGCTATACCTGGCTCGACGTGCTCGTCCAAAGCCGTCAGCTCGCCAGCGCCGGGGTTGGGTATTGTCCGGAGGGCCGTCCGCCGCCTGCCGCGGCCCTGGGCAGTTCCGCCCGCCGAGATTCGAGGAGCGGCAATCCCGACGGGCCGGTGATCGAGTACAGCTACGGAATCGGGGTGCCGCTATCGGCCGGCGGCTGGAACTGGTACGCGAGCTACGCGCCGCCCGAGGATGCCCGTCCGCGGCATTTCGAGAACCACGAGCGCTACACTGCGCAGCGGGTTCTGGCCGGCGACAGTAGCTGGACCGCCATTTACAACCTGAGCGGGTATATGCTGCTGGGCCATGACGCGGACTTCCCCACGCAGTTCGACAACACGATCGACTGGCGGCACCGCGGTCGATCCGCCAACTTGCTCTTCCAGGATGGCCACGTGGCCAGAGTGCTCTTCCGCCCCGAGCTTGCGGAACCGGTCAACACCGCCAACGCGTGCCTCTGGTACCCGGGCGAGCCCATCCAGGTCGGCCCCGAGAACGAGCACAACGGAAACTGGTATCCAGATGTCCCGCCCGTCCACCTGTCCGGCGATATGAGCGGGGCGATCCCTCCGGAACTCATTCCGCGCTATTACACGGCCAACCTGCTGTGGACGCAGGTTCACCGCCGTTAAATCCAACCGGCTGAGCGGCGTCGGCGCAGACAAACGGGCCACGCCCGCGCTGCAGGCGTGGCCCGAAGCTGGCTCGGCAAGCCGGACCGCGCGGGGCCTTACTTCCGAACCAGCGCACCGCTGCGCAACGCATCCGCCGGATCCTGCGGCACGCTGGAGTCGACGAAGTTGTTCCAGCCGCTCTGGACGAAGGTGGTTAGCGGGAGGCGCACCCAGCGATCCCAGTCCGAATCGCCCTTCGTCGTCCACGTGCCGCCGGTGAACGTGGGGAGGTCGAAGAGCGTGTTCGAGCCGGTCTTGATGACGTCGCCGCCCGCCGTCTGGATCATCTTGGTGAGATCGGCATACGTCGGGTTGCACGGGCCAAACGCGAGGGCCCCGGCCCCAATTCCCAACAGGACCAAACACCGTTGCAGGCGTCGTAGCATGTCACTTCCTCCGTGATTAACGCGGGTTGCAGGTTTCTCCAAGGGCGGGCTAGAAGGCGACCTGAAGCTGGACGCGCCAGACGAACACGCTGTCGTTGACGTTCGCCAGGCTATAGGCGGGGTTGGAGATCGCCGATTCCGTCACCTTTGTCACGTCGGTCTGCAGCTTCACCCTGTGCCCATCGATGTAGTAGTTCAGACCTCCGCCGTAGTCCCAATTGCCCTCCTGTCGGCCTGCCAGCGTCGAGACCCCGCCGACGCGCCCGACAAGCTCCAGCTTCTTCTCCAGCCCGGGGATCGGCAGAAAATAGCCGCACTGCACGTACGCCCCTTGCTGCGTGTCGGTGGACTCGTTGCCGGTCAGAAGATACAGCGGCGTGAACGGACGGTGGTCTGAATTCCGCACGTCCAGGATGCGGAGCACGTACTCGCCGCTGATCGAGAACCCCATGTATTTGAACGCCGCGTCGACCCCGAATTGGTTGATCTGCAAGCCCTCGGCGCTGGTCAGCCCGAAGCCGCCCTCGCGGAACGTCCGGCGCGGGAACGGGATGCGCAGCGTGCCCGTCCCGACGTCGTGGTAATTGTCGTCGAACACGTAGTGCATGCCGATGTCGAGGGCGGGCTGGGTGTGCCGCTCGATGTCGGAGGGCGTATCAAAGTGGGCCGTGTCTTCCAGCGGCACGCTGGTTTCGCCCACGAGCGCATGCCAGACCGCCCGCGCGAGGATCGCCGGGTTGCTGTCGTGGCCGCTCGTGTACCAGTCTTCATCGGTCGTAATGGTCTGTGTGCTCGGCGTGTTCAGCGAGTTGACCACGTCCACGTAGTATTCTACGCGCTTCTTGAACAACTGGCCCCAGGCCCGCACGCCCAGCCCGTTGTTATACCCGAATACCGCATCCATCATCGGGTACTCGACGAACTGCATGAGCGCGGTCGACATGAAGTTCGCCCGCGTACTGGCCACTCGGAACAAACCGGCCTTGAACTGGAACTCGTCCAGGAACCGGTAGTTGACCCAGAAGTAGTACAGCCGCGCGTCGTAGCCGGACGGGGAACTCATGTCGAGCTCGAGCAAGTAGGTCAGGTCCTTCGTGTACACATAGCCGCTGAACCGGAACCGTCCCCGCGCAATGTCGAAGCCGGTGCGATCATGGCGCTTGAACCCCGGCGCCAAGTAGTGGTTCTTGGGCTGCGACCGGTAGTACGTCCAACGGAACTGCATCACGCCGTTGAACTTCATCAGGAACTTCTCGTCGCTGCTGCGGATGAAGAAGCCCTTGTCATACCCGGCCTGCACGGTGGTCGGCATCAGGCTCTCGCGAAACTCCTGCTCGCTGAGCACTTCGCGAATCTGCTGCTTCATCTGCTCCACGCGCGCCCGGTCGGCGTCCTGCTGACCGCCGGTCGCGACCCGCTGCTCCAGGGTGTCGATCTTCTTCTGTTGCGCCTCGAGCAGCGCCTCCAGGCGGGCCATCTTGTCTTTGTCGTCCGCCGGGGCCCGGGACGATCCCTCGTCGGCCAAGACCGGAGCCGCCCACAGGCCTGCCGCCAGCGCAACCAACAGACCGAGCCGTTGCAGTCGTCCTGACATGTGCAACTCCTCTTTGGACCTTTGCATCCTGAACTGCTGCGCACCGCGCGGAGTGCCCCCCGCCGTCAACCGCGCCAATACCCTTGACACGACACAGACACGCGCAAAACGAGGGCAAATCGTACAAGAGATATAAGACTCGTCAAGCGGTCCTGCGCAAAAATTGGGGCCATGCTCGGCAAACGCGCACGCGCAGCTTGGCAATCCTATCGGTTCGCGGCGTTGCCGCGCTCAAGGACACCCGCGCCCGGGCGGTAAGCTTGTCGAAGCGGCCACGGGACCGGCGTTGCCCAGGTCGGTCCGGTCACACGCGGGTCTTGAGTGCCGCGACTACTCTCGCTAAGGGACGAACAGGCATAACATATTGTCTTACAGTAAGTTATCGACGAGTCCGCCGCGCAGCGCGCCCGACTTCCGTCGCCCGGACGCTCCCCGCGCCGTCCGGCTGCTCCTGGGAGCCATGCGACCACGGTCCTGATCAAAGGGCCGGCCAACAGGCCGGGCCACCTACGCGCGAGCCATCGTTGGCCGTGAAACCGCACGCCGACTCAAGCCCCGTCGCGGAAGGCACACGTAGACCCCCGACACGCCCCCCCCGGCAATCGTGGTTGACAGCGACCGTGGCATCCGATTAACTAAGCTCAACGTTGGCGCGCGAGTCTTTCGCGGCGGAGCCACTGACCTATTCAGGAAGGACGACACGCTATGACTCTGGCCGAATTCCTTTTCTCGAACACCCAATGGCTCATCATCGGCGTCGCGGTCGTGTTCCTCATCGTGGTGCTGATCATCAAGAAGAAACAGCAGACCTAGCGTTTCTGCGCCGCCGGCGATCACGATCAAGACGGCGTCCCGATGCGGACCGGAGCACGCTGCGGCCCGTCAGTTCGTCGTTAACACGCTTGGGCCGGGCGCCCCCGGACGATCAAGCGAGCCACCCATGACAACGCCTGGGCCGGCCCCCTCGGCCTGGCTGACGTTCGCGCGTCAGGTGATCGAGCACACCGCGCGGCGTGCGGACGTCGCCGACACGTCTTCTGCGCCGGCCGAAGCCCGCGCACACAACGGCGTCTTCGTCACCTTGCACAAGCACGGCCGGCTGCGCGGCTGCATGGGCGTGCTCGACGACCGCCTGCCCCTGGCGGAGGCCGTGCGGCAGGCGGCGATCAGCGCGGCCGCCCGCGATCCGCGCTTTGCGCCGGTCGCCCCGGACGAGCTGTCGGACGTACAGGTGGAAGTGTCGATTCTGTCGCCGCCCCAGCGCATGCGCAGCCTGGATGACCTGGAGCTCGGCCGGCACGGCGTGCTCGTGCAGCGCGGCTTGCAGCGCGGGCTGTTCCTGCCGCAAGTGGCGGTGGAACACCACATGACCAAGGAGACGTTCCTCGGTCTGTGCTGCCACGAGAAGGCTGGCCTGCCGGCCGAGGCCTGGCGCGACCCCGCGACCGAGGTGCTGCTTTTCACGGCCGAGGTGCTGCGCGAGCCGTAGTGGCCCGCTGAGCGCTGCGGACCAGCGCCGCGCGGCGCGGGCCACCGAGGGCTACGAAGTTCCGGCGGCGCGGCCCGCGTCCTCGTGCGCGATCCCCAGGATCAGCGCCACGCCGACGCCGAGCACGGTCAGCACCGTATCATCGCTGACGGCCAGACCGGCCTGGGCGGCGTAGGCCACGATGATCGTGGCGAGGGCGACCT
This sequence comes from uncultured Phycisphaerales bacterium, assembly GCA_903914415.1. Taxonomy (GTDB): domain Bacteria; phylum Planctomycetota; class Phycisphaerae; order UBA1845; family Fen-1342; genus Fen-1342. Next base: position 10,480 of record CAIWOY010000396.1, read on the forward strand.
GCACCTTTCGACTGCGCAGCGGCCATAACCAGCGCCGCCACGACGACGTGTTCGTGTCCATGTCATTCCTTCCGGGGCGGCAGCGCGCTGGCGGCAGCGTCGGCGGCCTGCGCGGCTAACCCCTGCTCGATGCGGCCCGCGCGGGCCGCGAGCTGCTTCCACAGCAGATCCACGATCGACTGATCGGCGGCGAGCTTCGCGTCCACGCCCGCGATCCGCAGCGCCTTCGCCCGCTCGTGCTGCACGGCCCAGAACTCGATCAGATCGCGATCGCTCCAGACGGCGCTCAGCGCGGCCCGCTGCGCGTCGTCGAGCACCACGCCGCGCTCGGCCAGCCGGCGCAGCGAATCGCGATAGAGGAGCACGCAGAGGGCCTCATGCTGGCGTTGCACGACGGCCTCTTCGACGTCGTCCGCCCGGCGCTGCGTCTCGAGCGCCGTGCGTACCGACTCGCGGGTGCAGCCGCCAAGCGCCAGGGCCGTCACCGCGACGCCGAGCAAGAGCCCGCGCTGCCGGCGCCCCGCAATCCGGACGGCGCTCATAGGGCACCTCCCAGCGCCGCGAGCATCTGCAGCGCCAGCACGAAGCCATCGACCCACTTTTCCGCGGCGATGGCCTCCGCCAACCGGCGGGCCGTTTCGTGGAGCTCGTCATCCGTCAGCCAGCCGCCCGGCGCGTCCGCGCGCGGCAGCTCGGCCGCGTTGTAGTCGCGCGGCGGCGGCGTCTGCGCGGCCTGCGCCCGATGCGCCTCGATCAACAGCGCATCGATCACGTGCCGCGCGGCGGAGACGAAGGCCCGAGCCGTCGTCGCGTCGACTTTTCGCACAATACTCTGCAGATCCATGTGGCCTCCAAGACGCGGGCTGGCAGCCAGCCGGCCCAATCCAAAACCAAAAAACCGGAACCGTCACGCGCTGGCGAGATCGTCGAGCTGGTGGGCGAGCCGCGTCAGGCACTCCGCCTCGGTGGCCCGATGGGCGCGCAATTCCTCGCGCAAGGCCGTCAGGGCCTCCGTGTTGGACCGGATCACGTCCAGCAGATTCCGGTTCACCTCGGCGATCTGTCCCGCGTGTTGCAGCGCCTCGCGCAGCCCGGTCGTACTCCGCGCCCGTTCCTGGCGCTCGATCCACCACATCACGAAGAGCAGCCCCGCGATCCCCAGCGACGGAAGCTGGGTGAGCACGTCGGGCAACATCAGGTCACCACGTCGTACCAGACGACTACGCTGTATTCGGCGGTGCCGCCCTGGAACGCGCTCGCGATTCCGAAGGCCTTGCCGCGCTGCGCGGTCAGCGCGCCGCCGCGCCCCAGCCGCAGAACCAGCGGATGCCCCACGCCGACGTGCAGCGGCGCCGTCAGATTGAGCGGGTCCGGCCCTGGGTCCGACTGCAATTGGACTTTTACGGCGGCCCAGCTCGTGATGACGACTCTTACGACGCGGATGATCTTGCCGGCTTGAGCGGGCACGAGCACGGCGCCGCTCTGGGCCGAGATCCATGAGCAGTATGCGATGGCCATTGTTCACTCTCCTTCAGGCCGCCGCGGACGGCCGACCGGCTGGCTAAAGCCCCGTCAACTCCTCCGCCGTGAACGCGCGCGGAACGGCGGCATAACCGGGCGTATCGTCCTGCGCGGTCCGCGCGTCGGGCGGCGTGGCCGCCGGCAGCGGCAGCCGCCCCGCCGCGAGATCAGACAGCCACCGCAGTGCCACCGTGTAGACGGCCTGCACGCGCTGCGGCGGATCGCTCACGAAGGGCGAGCCCTTCCAGGCTGCGTATTCCGCCAGATCGAGCACACGCAGCCGGAGCACGTCCGCCAGCTCGGGGTGCGCCGCCAGGTCCACGGGCGTCTTGTAGCGCTGGGCCAGGTAGCTGTTCGCCTCGGCTTCCGCGTCGGCGACGATCTGCTGGGCGACGGTCGTGCTGGCCGTCGTGCCATCCACGCGATCCGTCAGGCGGGCGTACACCGTCGCGCCCAACCGCTGACTAAGCTGTTCCGTCGTGACGTAAGCCATGCCGAACACTCCGCTGCTCGCAGGCCGCAACTGTGGGACCGGTGCGATACCGATCCCACAGCAGCGTCAACTGCGCGACGACGTTAGCTGAAGGTCACCAGGCACGCGTCCTGCCAGAAGCCGTAGCCGGCCTCGTGGATGGCTTTGACGCCGTACTGGTGCTGGTTCTCGTTGACCTCGAGCTCGCTGCCTTCGGCCAGGACCTGGACTTGCACGGGCAGCTCTTCCTGGAAGATGAAGGGCCGCGTGCTGCCATCGGTCCGGAAAAGCGCGAATTTGGTGGTCCACGCCAGCCGCGGGTTGGCGACCCATGTCACGTTGAACGGCTCGCCGGACGCCAGCGGGTTGGTGGTCGCGTCCACGACCTTGCCCGACAACGCCACGAGCGTCGACGACAGAAACGGCATCGGCACCATCACCAGGAACTGCCGGGCGGCCTCGTTCATCGGCTCGCCCTGGTCGTCCGTGACGGCCATGATCTGCGCGATGCCCTTCACGATCGCCTCGTACATCTCGCGGTCCGTCGGCGTGGTGGGCGTGGTCGCCCCGGCACTGATGCTGTTGGACTGCGTGCCGGAGTCCCCTTCGCTGTGGTCCGTGTCGAAGAAGTACTGCCCGTCGTAGCATGCCGCCGCTTCACCGCCCGACAGCAGCGTGGTCAACAGCTTGTTCGGGTGCGTTGCCACCCGCCGCGCCAGCTCGTTGATCCGCACCATGATCTGCCCGGTCTTGTCGCGGCGTTGCTCGTCGGCGTCGACGCGGATCGTGGCTTCCCACGTCTTGTTGACGATCGTGACGCCCTGGCTGCGCAGCGGGCGCACCCGCCGCCCGCCGACCCACTGCCGCACCTGCGGCACCATGCCCAGCCAGCGGTACGTCTCGGATTCCTGGTTGCTGGCGAAGTGCATCGCCAGCTTCGTCCACCACGCCGCCTGGGCATATTCCTCCAGCCGGCGATAGAAGCGGCCGATCACCGCCCGTGACGTCAATCCCGTATCCACAACCACTGCCATGTGTAGCTCCTTCTCGGCAAGAACGTTCCGTTGCCCGGCGACCCGTCGCTTGCGCTCCGGGCTCTGAAACGGGCCCCAGGCCCATGCTTCCTGCGCGTTACGCGATGTCCCGACTCAGGATGATCCATTCGCTGCCCGTGCACAGCACCAGCACGCAGTCGTACTGCGCGTCAAGCGCCGTAAACGTGGCAGCCCCGTCGATCGTCTCGGACGCGTTCCCATCGAGCGTCACCGCCGCTGCGGCGGCCGACGTCTTCACGATCCGGAACCAGCCGCCCGCCCGTACGGCGGCCACCGGCGGCAGCGTCAGCGTCCGCGCCACGCTGTTGGCGATCAGCAGCGTGCGGTTCATGTGGTCGAGCGTCAGCGTGGCGCTCGCGTCGGCCAAGCTCACCACCGGCGCGTTGTCGAGCAGCCCGCACAACGCCGCCACCGGCCGACAGCGGACGCGGGTCAGGTTCGTGCCCTCGATGGCGACAATCCGGCCGACGCGGCTGTTGCCCGTCGGCGTGAGGGTCAGCGTCTCGTCGTCGCTGGCGTAGACGTCCTTGCCCACGTCCCCTAGCGTCACGCCGCTCAGCGCATGCACGATGTCCACGCTCTGATGCAGGCGGGCGTTGATCCCGCCGGCGGCGTGCCCGCTCGCCGTGTTGTCGGCCTGGCGGTAGGCCAGCCCAAGGTACTCGTCGCCCGCGGCCAGTGGACGGGCGTAACCAGTCGCCCGGTCACGCCCCACGAAGCCGCCCTTGTAGATCTTGACATTGTCCTTGACTGGGAAATCCACCAGTTCTTCGGACGCGTAGAACTCCACGTTGCGGTCCACCGTTAACGCCATGATTGGTTCTCCTGTCTGTTCTTTGCCGCTTCCGGTTTCTGTGTCCGAGGCGACTACCGGCCCGCGCACCGCACGCGACCCGCCGCCGCCGCCCGCTCGTAAACTGCCAGGTCCTCCAGCTCGATCGCGGGTTGGCCGACCGCCGCCAGAGCGTGCCGCGCGTCGCCCTGGCCCGGCGGCACGCGGGTGACCTCGCCGCGCCGGTCGAGGGTCAGCACGCGGCCCGGAAGCAACAGCCGCGGCGCGCGGGCCAGACGCGCTTCGGTCCCCTCCGAATCGCGCAGGTAGTCCGCCCGCCAGTCCATGCTCGTGCTGTCGAGGATTTTCCCCAAGCGCAGGCCGCGCTCGACGAACGCGTCGGCTTCTTCCATGCGCAGTTGCTTCCGCAGGCATTCAATCTCGGCCTGCGCCGCATTCAGCTCGGCCCGGGCAACCAGCACGGACGCGATGGTCGGCTCCGGCTCGGCCGATTCCTCGTCCGGGCTCTCCCACGGCTGCCGGCTGGCCGCCAACGGCCGCACCCCGTGCATCGCCGGGTCGTTGGTCAGCGCCACCGGCCCGAGGGCGGACACATCGGTGTGGTCCTCGTCGGTCCAGAAGATGACGGGCGAGAAGTAGCGGTACTCGCCGGCGCGCAGCAGCTCCGCGGCCCGCTCGGTCCAGGTCACGTCGGTCGCCCACAGGCCGTCGTCGCGCACGTCCAGCCCGCCGATCCAGCCGGCGGCCGGCCGCAGCCCGTCCGGCCGCGTATTGAGCCGGTCGAAGCTCTGGTGCTCGTAGTCGATCGCGAGCTTGCGCCCCATCTGTTGGAACCAGCGCTGCGCGGACTCCGCGTGCGTCGCCGTGAAGACGAAGCTCTCGCCGGCCACCGGCCGCTCCACCGCCACGTCGCCGAAGGGGATCAGCAGGAACTCGCCGACCGGCTCGCCCTGCGCGCTCGACAGTGCGGTTACCTTCAGTCGGGACGACGGCGGCCCGGGGGTTCGCCCGGCGGCGACCGCGCCGGGCAGAGCGACACCGTCCACGTGCTCCAGCACGCCGCTCAGGAGGGTGCGAAAACGCTCTAACTCGCCGCCCAGGTCGTCCCGGGCGATCGCCAGCGCCTCCCGCAGGCGTACGAGAATCTGCGCTCGCACGAACGGCCCCACCGGCACGGACGGGGCGACGTCAGGCTGTGTGTGCATCGAACTCAAGGGTCTCACCTCGCTTTCTGTCTCGCAAAGCACTTCGTCGACCTTCTAGCCCACGCGGGCCACGCGCTTCGCGGCCGACGCCGCGGGCTTGGTCTCCAACCGCATGAACTCCACGTTGCCCTTGTCATTGGTCTCCCCCGTCGCGCGGAATCCGAGCGCGGCGTAGAAAGGGCGCGGGTCGCCCGAGCTCATGTCGAGCTTCGCGCACACCTCGCGGGCCCCGCTGCAACGGACCAGCGCGCGGCCGATGCCCAATCCCCGGTAGGCGGGATGCACGAGCGCATTGACCAGCCGCGTGCCGCGCGTCGTGATGGCCACCCCCACCAGGATGCTGTCGATCTCCGCCACCCACACGGCGTGATACGCGCTGTGCAGCATGTCCGCGAGCTGCCCCCGCCGCAGGAAGTAGTCCCGGCGCAGCACCGTGTCGAAGAAAAAGCTGAGCGGCGCGCCGTCGCTGGCGAGCGCCGGCCGGACCGTCAACGCCACGGGCCGCCCCGCGGCGTTTCCGATCCCCGTCGCGCTGCACCCGTCCCGCGTTTGCGGCTGGGCTCCGTCGTGCTTGCGTTGTAAGGGCGACCGGCTCATGCCTTGCCCCCCGCCGCCAGAACCGCCTCGTCCGACTGCGGCTGCGGGATGCCCAACGCCTGGTGCGCCCACCGCTGCGGAACCGCGAGCCCAAGCTGGTTGACCGCGACCGCCAGCGTGTCGGCCAGCGTCTTGGTGTCCACCGTCTGAATCAGCGAGCGCCGGAAGTACGGCACCGGCACGCCGTCGCCGAAGCGCGCCAGCACCAGCGGCGTAAGCACGTCCCGCCGCAGGCTGTGCCCCTCGTCGGCGATGTCGTCCGTGAGCAGGTCCTCGCGGACGCGGTCGTGAATCTCCGCCGCCGCGCGCGAGCCCGAGCTGCGCACGTCGGTCGTCAGGTGCTGCCCGAGCCAGAGAATGGTGACCTCGGTATTGCAGTACTCCTGCAGCGGCTGGTACGGCCGCTCGCCGGTCTTGGCGGCGTCGATGAACTGCAGGTTCACGTTCTTGCCGAAGACGGCGACGGCGTCGGTCCCCAACGACTCGAGCATCCGCAGGAGGGCCTGCTTTTCAGAGTCCGGCGTGCCCGGCTCAAACTGGGCCACGCGGACCGGCATGCCGGCGATCTGCGAGTAGATCAGCCAGTCCTTGAAGCTGAGGTTCTGGGCCAGGTACAACCCGGCGGAGGCCCGCAGCACCCCGCCCTCGAAGGGCCGGCCCGGCACGTAGCGCGGCCGGTGCAAGAGCCACTTCCAGGGTTGTTCGTCGAGCGCGAGGCCCAGGCTGGGCTCGTCCTCGGTGAGCACCCGCAGCCGCCACGGCTCCTGCGGATCGGCGATCAGCCGCGAGTACGGCACGGGCACCAGATCGACCAGCCGGCTGTCCTCCCAGACCAGTTCGGCTACCGCCAGCCCGTGCCCGATGGCGCTGGCGAGGTGGTCCAGCACGTCGCGGAAGCGGTCCAGCCGGGCGAGGGTCTCACGGCAGAAGTCGGCCGCGCTCGCCGCCGCGGCGCGCTCGAGCGCGCCCGCCGGGCCATCGCCGGCCGGGACGATCTCCCATTCCAGCCCGGTCAGCGCGAGGCGGCGGGTGTTCTCGACCGCGGCCAGCCGCGGCCATTTCTGGAGCATCTCCGCGAAGAGCTCGAACTGCATCTGTGGCCAGCCGGCGTCCGCGGCCTGGAGGATGGCCAGGAGGCGCGACGGCGTCAGGCCGACGCTGGGGTAGCCGTGGGCGCTGTCTTCGCGCCAGGGGCGGATGTAAGCCGACGCGGCACGCCGCCGGTCCGGGCCGAAAGAGAGGAGGGACCCGAGGGCCCGGAGGACGGCGGCGGCACGTGAGCGAGTGGGCTGGGGCACGTTGGTTCTCCTGGCAGCCGGCGGGGCCGCCCGAGGGCGTGCAGATAGGATAGCACAGGAATGATAGGATGTCTAGAAATTCTTGTACAGAATTTTCCCCCTGGCGGCGGCTGGCGGCCACAGGCGGGGTTTGCGGCCGAAAGGCGCGCGATCCCCGGGGCTGGGCGGGCGAACCCGGCCCCACGCCTCCGCAACGGCTCAGCAGGAGCTTCGCCCTCCCCGGCTGGTGTGCCCGCCCCGGTTTCTGTGCCCTCAGACCCTACGCCGCGTCGATCAGCGCCAGCTTCTCCCCGAACATCCGCTTGAGGGCCGGCAGCAGCGGCTGGTGCTCCGGCCGGGCCAGCGTCGGATCGGCCGCCGCCAGCGCGAAAGCGTCCTGCCGGGCCTGCTCCAGCAGCCCGAAGTCGTCGAGGATGCTCGCGACGCGCAATTCCGGCAGGCCGTGCTGCTTCGTGCCAAAAAGCTGCCCCGGGCCGCGCTGCCGCAGGTCCGCCTCCGCAATCTTGAAGCCGTCGGTCGTCTCGGTCATGACGGCGAGCCGTTCGGCGGCCTTCCCGCCGCGATCGTGCGCGATCAACACGCACAAGCTGTCCTGGCTGCCCCGCCCGACCCGGCCGCGCAACTGGTGCAACTGCGACAGCCCGTAGCGATCGGCGTGTTCGACGATCATGATCGTCGCGTTCGGCACGTCGATGCCGACCTCGACGACGGTCGTCGCGACCACGGCGTGCAGCTTGCCGGCCGCGAACGCCGTGACGACCGCCTGTTTCTCAGCCGTCGGCAGGGCCCCGTGCAGCAGGCCGACGTTCAGGCCCTGCCACGGTCCCGTTACCAGCCGCTCGTGTGCACGAATCACGGAGGTCAGCGACTCGGTCCGCTCTGGGAGTTCGTCAACCTCGGCGTCCGGCAGCGCTTCTGGGGCGTCCGTGCTTCGCCGGGACCGCCGCCCTTCCTCCCCAATCAACGGACAGACCACGTAGGCCTGCTCCCCCGCCTCCAGCCGCCGCCGCACGTACGTCATCACCGTTTCCCACTGCTTGCCGACGACGATCTTGGTGGTGATGCGTCCGCGGCCGGGCGGCGACTGCTTGATGATCGACACGTCCAGGTCCCCGAACACCGTCATCGCCAGCGTGCGCGGGATGGGCGTGGCGGTCATGACCAGGTAGTGCGGCATCGGCCCTTTCGTGCGGAACTGGTGGCGCTGCAGCACGCCGAACTTGTGCTGCTCGTCGACGATCACGAGGGCGAGTTGGTTGAAGGCCACGTCCTTCTGGATCAGGGCCTGGGTGCCGACGACTAGGTCGATCTCGCCGCGGTCGATGGCCGCCAAGGCGTCCGCCCGCTGGCTCTTGCCCAGCTTGCCGCGCAGCAGGACGTAGCGGACGCGGCTGTCGGCCAGGTAGCGGTGGATGTTGGTGTAGTGCTGCTGCGCGAGGATCTCGGTCGGAGCCATGATCGCCGCCTGTCTGCCGCCGGCGATCGCGACGAGGCACGCGTACAGCGCCACGACGGTCTTGCCGCTGCCGACGTCACCCTGCAGCAGACGCGTCATCGGCTGGCCGCTTTGCAGGTCGGCGACGATCTCGCGCACCACTTGCTCCTGCGAACCCGTCAGCGTGAACGGGAAACGCGCTCGAATCCGCCGGTCGATTTCGGGCGTGCCGTACAGCTTCTGCCCGGTTTGCAGCGCGAGGCGCTTCCGCCGCCGCAGCGCCAGCGCCAGCTCCATCAGCAGCAGCTCCTCGTACGCCAGCCGGCGCCGCGCCCGTTCGAGCTCCGCGTCGGTCGTCGGGGAGTGCATCTGGCGCACCGCTTGCTCGCGGGTCGGAAAGCTGTACTTGTGCAGCAACTCCGCCGGCAACACTTCGTCCACCGGCAGGTGCGCCTGCGTCAGCACGCTCTGCACGATCCGGCGAATGAGCGGGGACTTGACCTGCGCGTTGCCGCGATAAACCCCGACCCGCCGCGGCCCACGTGGCTGGGTCATCAGGACGGCGTCGCGGTCGAAGACCTGGAGGCGCGGTTGGACCAGCTCGGGCAGATCGCCGTAGACCTCGACGCGGCCGCTGGCGACGACCGTGGCGCCGCGGAACAGGTGCAGGCCGCCGAACGGCACGTGGAACCAGCGCAGCACGCAGGTCCCGGTGCCATCGTCGATCTCGCAGCGTACCGTGGGCCGGCGTCCCCCGACCGAAACCACCTCGCCGCGGACGGTGACGTTGGTGCCGGGGACGAGGTCGGCGATATCCACCTCGCCGCTCTCGCATTCGTGGCGGAAGGGGAAGTACTCGAGCAGATCGCCGACCGTTTGGATGCCGAGCGAGGCCAGCGACTCCGCCCGCTGGGGCCCGACGCCCTTGACGTACTGGATCGGGCTGTCGCTGCGCAGCGTGGTCATCACGACGCCGGACAGGGGCGGCGGGGGCGGCTTGTTGGGCCGATGCTTAGCTCGCCGCTATGGGATCGTGAGCTTCGTGCCGACCTTCAGCTTCTTCGGGTCCGGCACAACGCTCTTGTTCGCTTCCCAGATCTTCTTCCAGTCGTTCGCGTCGCCGTAGTACTTCTTGGCGATCGAGCTGAGCGTCTCGCCCTTGGCGACCACGTGGGTACGTCCGCCGCTCGCCGCCTTGGAGCTCTTGGCGGTGGAGTGCTTCGGCTCAGGGGGCGCCGTCTTGGGCGCCGGCGTATAGGCTGGCGACTTGGGCTGCGTCAGCATGGGATCGGTCGCGTAGGGATCGGTTTCATTAACCGTGGGCTCCTTCGCGACGGGCGTGGGCTTCAACTCGGGCTGCATCTCGGTCTGCGGCTTCTTCTGCTCGCACCCGGCGATGAAGAGGACCGCGATTCCGACCAACAACAGGGGCCAGCGTTTCATGGCATATCTCCTTCCATTGTCTGGCGACATTCGTAGTTATGCGCATCAAACCCGAACGGCGGCGGCTTGTAAAGCGTCGCCCGCGCGGATCGGAGCCCCAAGCGCCAGCGCGGGGTTGCCGGAGGGCGTTGCGTTTCCGGTTGGCGCGCGTGGGCCGGGAACCCGTCGCTTGCGCTCTGGGCTCTGATTCCCACCACCCGCCAACATCCGGCGGTACACCCCCAACCAGCGGCGCATGCGGGCCCGGGATTGTCCGTGGTCCCGGCCGGGGGTAACATCTGCCGATTGACCACAACATAAGGTGCCACATGGCGGAAGAGCCAAAGAAGATCATCGTCGACGACGACTGGAAGGCGGAGGCGAAGCGGGAAAAGGAGCGGCTGGCGACCCAGGAGCCGAAGCTGACGGCCTTGCCCGCGCCCAGCTTCGCCGAGCTGCTCAACATCATCGCCATGCAGGCGATGGCGGGGCTGGGGCTGCTGGCCGGCCCGCGCGGCGAGCGCGTGCCGCCAGACCCCGAGGTCGCGAAGCACTTCATCGACATGCTGCAAATGCTGGAAGACAAGACCAAGAACAACCTGACGGCCGAGGAAAAGGCCCTGCTGGATCAGGTACTGTACGAGACGCGCGTGGCGTTCGTGCAAATGGCGTCCGGCGGCGGCGGCGCGCCGCCGCGAATGCCGCCTGTGGGGCCACCCGGCGCATAGAATCGACGGGGGCGAGGTTCACCGGGCAAACGTGCAAGGGTTCTGCGCATGAGTAGTGAGCCCGAGGCCGGCCGGTCAATGCCGGGCGCGGTTTCGCCCGCCCCGGTGGACACGCTGGTGGATCGGGCGGCCCGCAACCCCTTCTACCGCTACCTGATGTACTTCGGTCTGCCGCTGTCCATCAGCCTGCTGGTGCATGTCGGCCTGTTTGCTTTTCTGGCGCTGAAAACCTTCACGGTCCTGTCGCGCCCGACGATTGAGGTCGGCGAGTACAACGCCGGCCTGACCGAGAGCCTGGCAGACCGGATGAAGGACGCGTTCCAGTGGAGCGACACGCCGGCGCCCGACACGCCGGAAGAAAGCCCGCCCGACCAGTCCTTCGATAGTCTGACCAATCTGCCGGACGTGCCCGATACCAACCTGCGTGAGCTGCGGCCGCCCGACGCCGGCAGCGGGCTGGGCGCCGGCGGCGGGCTCGGCATCGGCGATGGGGCGTTGACGTTGCTCGGCACCGGCAGCGGCGCCGGCGAGGCGGGGACCGGCGGCTTCGGCTCCGGGCTCGGCGGCGGCGCCGGGATCGGCCAGGCAGGCCTCTGGGGCCTCAAGATCCGCGCCAACAAGGTCGTCTACGTCGTCGATTTCTCCGGCTCGATCATCGTCGCCGCCGACGCCCTCAAACGCGAGCTGATCCACTCCGTCGGCGAGCTCCAGCCCACGCAGTCCTTCGACGTCATCATCTTCTACACTACCGGCGGCGGGGTTGATGAACGCAACCGCACCGAGAGCTTCAAGCCGCAACTCGAGCCGGCCCTCGAGCCGACCCGCCGCGAGTTCTTCGACTGGATCAAGAAGAAGGCGCCGCGCGGGGAGACGCAGCCGCTGGAGGCGATCGAACGGGCGCTCGCGCTGCACCCGGATGCGATCTTCTTCCACTCGGACGGCTATTTCGACGACGCCATCGTCGGCGAGATCGAACGGGCCAATCGCAAGCAGCGGGCCAAGATCCACTGCATTGTCTTCGACGACATCCTGCTGCAAGACACCAGCGGGCTGCCGCGCGACACCGAGGGCAGCCGACGACTCCAGAAGATCGCGGAGGCCAACGGCGGGAAGCTGCAGATCGTCTCGGGAAAGGACTTGAAGCGCTAGCCTGTCGCCGGACGGCAAAGACCTGCGGGAGAGCCCATGCAGAGCGAGAGCTTGAAACGGACGGCGTTGGCGGGAACGTGGCTGTTGCTCGGGGCCGTGCCGGCCCTGGCCCAGGTGCCGGGCGGTGAGCGGCAGCCGCTGCTGAAGATCATCCGCGAGGGGATCGAGGTGCCCTCGTACTTCATCTTCGCGGGCTCGATCGTCGTGATCGCACTGATCGTTG
>CAIWOY010000397.1 GCA_903914415.1 uncultured Phycisphaerales bacterium
AGACTTGTTCGTAGCACTCGATGGCTTCGTACGGTCGGGCCAGGTCTTTGTAGGCGTTGCCGAGGTTGCCCAGGATGGTGGCCTCGCCGGACCGGTCGCTGGATTCTCGAGCGATGGGCAGGGCTTGGCGGTAGTACTTGATGGCCTCACGGGGCTGGGCCAGCTTGTGCCAGGCGACCCCCAAGTTGCCCAGGGCGCTACGCTCGGCGTGGCGGTCGCCGATCTCGCGCGCGATGGCCAAAGACTGCGTGTGGTACTCGATGGCCTTGTGCAGGTCGTCTAAGGCGATGTAACCGAGGCCGAGATTGTCCAGGGCGTTGCTCTCGCCGCGGCGGTCCCCAATTTCGCGCGTGATGGTGAGTTGCTGCTCGTGATACTCGATAGCTTTGAGCGGTTGGCCCAAATCGGCATAGGCGTTGCCCAAACTGCCCAACGCGTTGGCTTCACTGCAACGGTCGGTGATGTCGCGAGCAATGGCCAGGGAAAGCCCGTACAACGCGATGGCCTTGCGCAAGTCGCCGAAGACAGCGGCGGCGCTGCCGAGACTCGCGAGGGCGATGCCTTCGCCGCGGCGGTCGGCGATCTCGCGGGCGATGGCCAGACATTGCTCATGGTATGCAACCGCCTTGCGCAGGTCGCCGAGGTCGGCGTACGCGAGGCCCAGATTGCCTAGGTGCGCGCCCTCGGCCGCCCGGTTCTTGAGACGGCGGGATGCGGCCAGCGCTGCTTCCAGCCAGGCGATGTTGTTCCGTGGGTGCTGGCGCAAAGACAGGCATACTGCGCCGGCGTCCGGGTAGGCGCTGCACAGGCGTGCGGCTGGCTCAGCGCGCTCGGCCAGCGCGGATGCCCAAGCGAACCCCGCCTGGATGTTGGGCCATTCCAGGTCGAACAACGCCAGGCTGCGCACGACGTTGTCGCCACCCAGTGTGTACGTTTCCCTTGCCGTTCGTAGGACGCGCTCGAAGTGCTCCGCGTGACGGTGCTGCGCGGCCGTGCGGTGCGCGTCATCCAGGCGCTGGTCTACGAATAGGCGGACGAGGTCGTGGAGGTGGAAACGGCGGGACTGGTCGTTCCAGTCGAGGACGCTATAGCGGTGCAGGGTGTCGAGGGCGTCCTGGGCGCCGTCGGGCTTCATGTTGCAGACCGCGGCGGCCGCGGCGAGGTCGAAATCGCCGGGGAAGACGGCTAGGGCGTACCAGAGCGGACGGAGGTCGTCGGGGAGGAGGGCGTCGCTCAGCGCCAGTGACGCGGTAATCTCAGGTTCGCCGGCTAACTCGGCGCCCTGGTCGAGGCGGGCGAGGCGCTGTCGCTCGTCCTTTAGTCGTTGCGCATAATCCGATGGAGAAAGCGTGCTGCACGCCAGCGTGCTGCCCGCCAGGCGCAGCGCCAGGGGCAGGCAGCCGCAGAGGCGGGCGAGTTCGTCGGCGGCGTCGGCGATGCGGGGGCAGATCGTCCGGAGCAATTCACGCGCCTTGTCGGCAGGCAGCGTGTTTAGGTCCTTCACATGCAGGCCGGGGAGGGTGAAGTGCTGGCGCGAGGTGACCAGCAGCACGGACCCGTCCGGCGGCGGGCACAGCGGGCGGAGTTGGTCGGGGCCGGCGGCGTTGTCCATGAGGAGCAGGACGCGTTGGCCGTGCAGGGTCGAGTGGTAGAGCTTGGTGAGCTCTTCCACATCGTCCGGGAGCTTCGCTTCCGGGTGGAAGCGATGGATGATGTAGGCTAGGACATCCGCCGGCGAAAGCGGCGACGGCGAGGTGCCTTTCAGCTCCAGGCAGAGCTGGGCGTCCGGGTACGCGTCCTTGACGCGGTCGGCGAGCACGTAGGCCAGCTCCGTCTTGCCGATACCGCCCATGCCCTGGACGCCGGTGATCGTGACGCCTTGTTGGATGTGTGCGAGGAGGTCGTCGATTTCGGGCTGTCGGCCGGTGAAGTCCTTGAGGGGCGGGCGGAGTTGGTGGAGAGGCTGGATGGCGGGCGGGGTCACGCGGTCGACGAGTACGTCCACCTTCTGTTCGAGGCGCTGGTGGTCCTCGTGCGTTTGAGCCGCGAGCTGTGCGAGGGCGTCGGTAAGAGAAGCGAGCGTCTCGCCGTGTTCTTTGCACCGGTCCTCAAGTTGTCGGCCGATCGCGTTGAGGTCCTGTCTGGTGGCGGTGATCGCCGCGTTCAGCTCTTTGCCGCGGCCGGAGAGGAGCTTGAGCAGCCTCTTCACACGCTGCTGCGAGATGTAGGCGTGCGCGTCCTGCTCGGCGGCAACGGTCTTGATTGCGGTCAGCAGGTCGGTTTGGCCGTCCTGGAGGGCGCGGAGGAGGCGTTTCTCGATTTGCGCGTGGGTCTTCTGCTCGCCGTGGGCGCTTAGGGCGTTGCGGCCGGCGATGAAGAGGGCCGTGCCCGCAACGCAGGCGGAGGCGGCGCCCCAGTGTTGGTGCTCCATGGCGCTGGTCGCGAGATTGGCCCCGAGGGCAGCGCCGAGGTCAGCCCCGCCACGCAGGAGGTTGAGAGCACGCTGTCCGAGCCCCAAGGTCCCCATGGGGGCATTATACGGGATTGTTCGATGGGGCGACGGGCGGGGGGGGGCAGGGCGCGGGAGTGGGGCTGGCCGGTGCGGCCGTGCATGGTGGCGCGGCAACCCCAATGCGCTTCGAGCAGGTCGCGCATGTGGCGCTCGAAGGCCTGCCAGTCCTTCGGCGGGGGCACCTGCATCGCAGAGGGCTCGAAGCTCATCGGAAACCCGCAAGCAAGGGGCAACGCGAGCGGCCCGCCGACCCCGCCGACCCCGACGCGACGATGTCGAGAGGATTGACGATCCCGGCGGAGCCGCCGTGCGCCGGCGCGCATTGTACCACCTCGGGCGTGGGGGCGCCGGACCGGCCCATCACTGGGCCGGCTCGGTCAGGGGGCCCGCGCTACCGCTTGGGTCGCCGATTGGCGCGCTGGGCGGAGCGGGCGGGGCACGCGGCGCGATGGATGGGCGAGGCATGGCCGCTGAGCCGCTTCACCGGGCCAAGCAGGTCAGACGATCACAAGGGGGTTTTGCGGGGCGGGCAGCATCGACGGGAAGCGGCCATGCCACCCACGCGCGGCGGCGGACGGGGCAAGGCCGTCGCACCTGGCGGGGGGAGCGAGACCGTGGCACCTGGCGGAGGGAGCAAGACTGCGGCGCCTGGCAATGGAGGTTTGCCGGAAACCCACTCGCTTGCGCTCGGGGCTCTGACACGCGCTCGCCGCCGCGGCTCGGCAGGAGCCTCGCCCTCCCATGCGGGCGAGGGGACGCTGGGTTAGCGCCGCGATTTCGCTTTCGTGGCGGGCTTCGCCGGCGGCTTCGCGCGCTTCTTGGCGGTGCGGGGGACCGCCCCATGAATGGGACGGCTCCGTGAGTCTTTGACCGCCCCATGACTGGGGCGGCTCGGTTTAACCGTTGACTCTTCGATCACCGCTTGCGCGGCGGCCAGCCGGGCGATGGGGACGCGGTAGGGGGAGCAGCTCACGTAGTTCATGCTGACGCGGTGGCAGAACTTGACGCTGTCGGGGTCGCCGCCGTGCTCGCCGCAGATGCCGATCTTGAGTTTCGGGTTGGACCAGCGGGCCTGGTCGATGGCCATTTTGACGAGCTTGCCGACGCCGGGCTGGTCGAGGGACT
>CAIWOY010000398.1 GCA_903914415.1 uncultured Phycisphaerales bacterium
CGGTTTCCTCGCCGCAGACGTAGGCCCCGGCCCCCATTTGGATTCGGATGTCGAAATCGAAACCCTCGCGGCCGAGGATGTCTTTTCCTAACAATCCCTGCGCCCGCCGCTTCTCGAGCACGCTCTCCAGGTAGTTCAAAAGATACCGGTATTCACCGCGAAGGTAGATGATGCCGGTGTCACTGCCAATCGCATAGCCGGCGACGGTCATGCCCTCGAACATCAGGTCCGGCCGCTCGGTCAGGACCACGCGATCCTTGAACGTGCCGGGCTCGCCTTCGTCGGCGTTGCAGACGACGAACCGCTTCTCGCCGGCCGCCTGCCGGGTGAACTCCCACTTGAGCCCGGTGGGGAAGCCGGCCCCGCCGCGGCCGCGCAGGCGCGAGGTCTTGACCGCGCGGATTACTTCGACGGGCGTGATGCCGAGGGCCTTGCGGATCGCCTCGCCGCGATTGGGCGGCGTGAAGATAATGGACCCCTTCACGCGAATGTTGTTCCACACCATCGCGTGCACGAGTTCGTGCGCGTTGTTGCCGTCGCCCAGCCGCGTCACGAGCCGCGCCGGGTCCATGTGCCTGCGCAACTCGCGGACGATCCGCCGCGCCGAATCCGTGGACAGCTCGGTCACCACCACGTCGTTGACCAACGCCGCCGGTGCCTGGTCGCACATCCCGATGCACGCGGTGTATTCCAACGAGATGTTGCCGTCTGGCGTGGTCTGGCCGACCCGGATGCCCAACTCGTCCTCAAACGCCCGGGCGACCTCCGCGCCCCCCGCCATCTGGTCGACGAGGTCGTTGCACAGCCGGATCGTCACCTTGCCCCGCGGCCGCTCGGACAGGAACGAGTAGAAGGACACCATGCCATGCACCTCGACGCGGTGCACCTTCAGTTCCCGGGCGATGATCTCCATGGCCGGCCCGGACACGCAGCCGAACTTCGCCTGCACCTGGCAAACGATGTCCATCAGCCGCGTGCGGTCGCCGCCGCAGGCCCTGCAGATCTCCCGGATCGACGCTGCGAGATTGTCGTTCATGAGTTACCTCGCTGGTTCCAGTGCGACGCCGCACCCCAGGGCTGGTCACCCCGGCGGCCGCGACGGGTCAAGGGCCTCTCGCTGCTGACGCAGCCAAGTCAGCCAGTGCTCCAGACCTTGTCCTGTCTTGGCGGAAAGTTCCATTAGTGGTGCACGGGTATTAATCCGCGAAACGTCTTCATATACCCGTTTGCGCTCGTAGTCAAGCACGCCCAGCAGGTCGACTTTGGTCAGCACGATCGCGTCCGCCGGCTGAAAGAGCGTGGGGTACTTCGCCACCTTGTCGTCGCCCTCCGGAACGCTGAGCAGGGCCACCCGCCGATGCTCCCCGAGGTCGAACGCCGCCGGGCAAACCATGTTCCCGACATTCTCGACAAACAAGTAATCCATCCCCTCGAGCTCCAGGCTGTCCAGACCCTCGGCGACCTGCGTGGCCGTCAGGTGACAGCCCGTCCCCGTGTTGATCTGCGTCACCTGAGTCGCGACCAACCCCAGCCGCTCGGCGTCGCGCGTCGTCTGCAAGTCGCCAACCAATACCGCGCAGCGCCGCGGCGCGAGCGCCGGGATCGTCTTCTCCAGCAGCAGCGTCTTGCCGCTCCCCGGCGCACTCATGAGGTTGATGGCCAGCACGCCCGCGGCGTCCAGCCGCTTGCGGTTCTCCCGCGCGACCGCGTCGTTCGCCTTCAGCACGCTCTCTACGACCTTGATCTTCATGATGCCTGGTTCCTGTCCTCGGTCTCGCACGTCACCGACTGCAACACGATGTCCCGGCCCGCGAGCAACTCCACGTCCGCCATCCGGCACTGCGGGCACAGGTAGTTGTCGATCGCCGCCTCAAACTCCTGTCCGCACGCCCGGCAGCGCGCCCGCAGCCCTTCCTCTACTACCGTGAGCACCGCCCCCGCCGCCGGGGTGTCGGCGCTGGCCGCGCCAAACGCCAACTCCAGCGCCTCCGGCATGACTTGCCGCAGCACGCCGCACCGTACCTCCACCTCGGTAATGCGCGTCGCGTGCTGCTCGGCGGCGATCCGCTGCAACTGATCCACGAGCGCCATCGCGATCGACATTTCGTGCATGTCAGTCTCGTGTGCCGCTGGGGAATTCAGAATTGAGAATTAAGAATTGAGAAAGACGCGCCGGCGGCGCCCCGGGCCGTTAGGTTCATTCTTAATTCCTAATTCCCAAATTCTCAATTCGCTCTTTCCATCCGGCCTCTTTCAACATATCCGCGGCAACTCCTCGCCGTATGGCCGCTGCACGACCCGCCGCCCGCCAACACGCGTAATCAACTCCACCAGCGGCGGTGCGGCGTCCGTGATCCGGCCGATCAACGCCGCCCCGCGCCCCAACGGGTTGCCGCGACACGCCGCCAGGACCCGTTCGGCGTCGCCGGCCGCTGCGACCATGATGCACTTGCCCTCGTTCGCCACGGTCAACGGGTCCAAACCGAGCATCTCGGCCGCGTGGCGGGCGGTGGTCGAGAGCGGTACGTGGGCCTCGACGATTTCGACGCTGCGCTGCGACGCCGCGCAGATGTCCGCCAATACGCCCGCGATGCCGCCGCGCGTCGCGTCCCGCAGGAACTTGACGTCCGCCCCGGTGGCCAGAATGTCCCGGATCAAGCCATTGAGCGGGGCCACGTCGCTCCGCAGCGTCGACTCAAACTCAATCCCGCTCCGCACGGACATCACGGCCAGCCCATGCTCGGCGATCGGGCCGTTTACCAGGATTACGTCGCCGACCGCGACGCGTCGCAGCCCAAGCTGAACGCCGCGGCGCATTCGCCCGACGCCGGCCGTGTTGATGAACAGCCCGCGCGCCGAGTCGGCCGCGCCCGCGCCGCGCTCGATGACCTTGGTGTCGCCCGTAACGACCTCGACGCCGGCCTCGCGCGCCGCCCCCGCGATCGAGGCGACGATCCGGTCGAGCACGGCCAGCGGCAACCCCTCTTCGAGAATCAGCCCCAGCGACAACGCGACCGGCTCCGCCCCCATCACCGCCAGGTCGTTCACGGTGCCCGCTACCGCCAGCCGCCCGATATCCCCGCCCGGAAACTCGAGCGGCGTCACGACGTAGGAATCCGTCGTGAAAACCAGCTCGCCGCCCGGCCACGGCAAGACCGCGCTGTCCGTCAGTGCCGCCAGCCGCTCATTCCGCAGCGGCGGCAGCAGATGCTCGCGAATGAGCCGCCCCATCAGCTCGCCCCCACCACCGTGGGCGATCACAATCCGGTCGTGGCCGAGGCCAGGCTTCACGGAGGTCACCGTTGTCCCTCCGGCACGCGCTGTGCTCCAGGGCCCTGCCCCCTGCCCCCTGCCCCCTGCCCCCCGCCCCCTGAACCCTGAACCCTGTTGTACTTATACCACGCCGCACACGTTCCCTCGCTGCTGACCATGCACGGCCCGATGGGATTGAGCGGATCGCACGCGGTCGCGAACGCCGGGCATTCGCTCGGCTCCGCCTTGCCCGTAATCACCTCGCCGCAGCGGCACAGCGGATGGCCTTCATCTTCTCCCAACGCGAGCTCGAACCGTTGCAGAGCATCGAAGCGCCGATACGCCGCGGTCAACTCCAGCCCGCTCTGCGGAATCACGCCCAACTCGCGCCAGGGCGCATCCGCGACGACGAACACGCGCCGCAGCAGCTCCAGCGCCACGCGGTTTCCGTCCGCCGTCACCACGCCCGGATATACGTTCTCGACTGCCGCCCGCCCCTCGGCCACCTGCCGGACCAGCGCCAGCAACCCCCGCACAATCTGCTCCGGCTCGAACCCCGCCACGACGACCGGCCGGCGGTGCTTCACAACGATCGGCTGATAGGCCTGCGCGCCGATGATGACGCTGACGTGACCGGGCGCGAGGAATCCGTCGAGCGGCACGTCGCCCGCGTCCAGCAGTGCCTGCATCGCCGGCACCACCAGCTTGTGGCACATCAGGACGCTGAAGTTCTCGACCCTGTCGCGGTCGGCCTCCAGGACCGTCGCCGCGGTGGCCGGTGCGGTGGTCTCGAAGCCCACGCCGAGGAACACCACCGGGCGCTGCGGGTTCGCGCGGGCCACGTCGAGCGCGGTCCGCGCCGAGTTCACGACCTGCACCTGCGCCCCGGTCGCCCGCAACCGCTCCAAGCTCCCCGACCGCCCCGGCACGCGCAGCATGTCCCCGTAGGTCGCGAGCATCACGCCCGGCCGCCCGGCCAGTTCCAGCGCCGCGTCGATGTGCCGCTGGGCGGTCACGCACACTGGGCAACCTGGGCCGCTCACCAGCCGCAGGTTCGCGGGCAGCAGCGACCGGATGCCCGTGCGAAAGATCGCGACCGTGTGCGTCCCGCATACCTCCATGACTTGGATGCGGCGACCCACGTCGCGGCAGACGCCGTGCAGCTCATCGACGAGTTGGGCGACGCGGTCGCTCACCCCGCCCCCCCCCCCCCCCCCACCCCCGGCGCGCCGGGGGGGCGAGGCTCCTGCCGCGCCGCGGCCGAGGGTCCGGCCCGCGCCGGCGCATCGGGCTCGACGGGCGCGGCCAGCTCATCGCCGAAGGCCTGGCGCAGATAATCCCATGTCTCCAGCGCCTCCCGCTCGTCGAGCTGCGCAATCGCGAAGCCGGCGTGCACCAGCACCCACGCGCCGACATCCGCTTCCGGCGTCAGGACCTTGCTGACCCGCAGCGTGCTGCCCTGCAGGTCGACGACCGCCTCGTCCCCGCGGCACTCGATGACTTTCCCTGGGACCGCTAGGCACATGCGCAACACCCTTGAACACGCCCGGGCTCGCCGCCGGCGTGACCGCCGCCCCCATCCCGCAATCCGGCTCCACGGGATTGTACCAGCCCGCCCCGCCGGAGTCTGCGGCGTGCCCTTGCCCCAAGCGCCCATGCGGTGGTTCCGAGGCATGGGCGAATCGCCCGTCGGCGCGCATAATCGGGCGCGCCCTAACGTGCTGCTTCACGGAGTTGAAAGCTGACCGACCGGCCACGTGTCATCCTGAACGACCGCGTTCTCTACCGGCCGCTGACCGGCGTGGGGCATTACGTCGCCCAGTTGCTTGGTGCACTGCGGCACGAACAGGCCGCGGTCGCGGTCGAGCCGTTCCTGGCGGCGTTCCTGCCGGCTCCCAAGCCCCGCATGAAGGCCTATCACGGCACCACGAACCGGCCGGCGAAGCCGTCGCTGGTCCAGCGCGCGCGAAGTAGCTGGCGGCTGCGGCGCGTGTTGCAGGGCGCCTACCGAACCGCGTTTCGCGCGCGGGCCTGCGGTTACGACCTGTACCACGAGCCGAACCACATCCCGATCCGTTGCGGCGTCCCGACCGTCACGACGATCCACGATCTTTCCGTGCTCTTGCACCCCACCTGGCACCCCGCCGACCGCGTCCGCTGGTACGAGCGCGAATTCGCCGCCGGCGTGCGGCAGACGCGCCGCTTCATCGCCGCCTCGGAGTTCACGAAGCGGGAGATGATCCAGCACCTCGGGCTGTCCCCGGACGTGATCGACGTCACCTATCAGGCCCCGCGTCCGGCTTTCTGTTCCTCCGACGCGGACGCCGCACGACACGTCCGTCAACAGCTCGGATTGCCCGAGCGCTTCTTCCTGTTCGTCGGCACGCTCGAGCCGCGCAAGAACGTGCCCGGCCTGCTCGCGGCCTTCGCGGCCCTGCCGCGCACGCTCCGTCAGCAGACGCCGCTCGTCCTGGTCGGCGACTGGGGCTGGCAGACCGACACGCTCGCGGCCTCCCTCCACGCTCACGACATCGGCGGCGAGGTCCGCTTGGTTGGCTATCTGCACGACGACGCGCTAGCGGCGCTGTACTCGACCTGCACCGCGCTCGTCTGGCCGACCTTCTACGAGGGTTTCGGCCTGCCACCCCTGGAAGCGCTGGCCTGCGGCTGCCCCGTGATCGTGTCAAACGCGGCGTCGCTGCCGGAAGTCGTCGGCGACGCCGGCGTCCTGCTCGACCCGCGCGACGAGCCCGCCTGGACCGCGGCGCTGCGCCGCATGGCCGAAGACGCGGACTGGCAGCAGCAGTGGCGGCAGCGCGGCCTGCAGCGCGCCGCGACGTTTTCCTGGCCGCGCTGCGCCCGCGAGACCATCGCCTGTTACCGTCGCGCCCTCGCCGCGCCCTGATGCGGTATGATCGCCGCCGCATGAAAGTCCTCCTGGCCACCATGCAGTTCGGGCGGGGCTACGGGCAGGGCACCGAACGGTACCTCGCCATGCTGGCCGACGGGCTGAGCCGCCGCGGTCATGAGGCGGTCATTCTCGCCGGCGACCCAGAACGCCGCGGACCTGCGCTCCCGCTCGGCACGGAATTCGAGCAGGAGCCGCGCGTGCTTTACTATCCGACGCACGGCCGCTTGAGCGTGCAGGGCCTCGCGCCGCGCCGGCTGATGCCGGTTCTGGAGCGTGAGCAGCCGGACGTAGTGCACGTCGCGAACCCCGGCCACATCGGCGTGGGGCTGATGCACGCCGCGCGGGCGCGGGCGGTGCCCGTCGTCGTGACGGTCATGGACTACTGGTGGCTGTGCCCCAAGCACACGCTCCTGCACTACCGCGGCGGGATTTGCGACAGCGACGTCCCGTGGCTGGAGTGCATTCGTTGCACGGGTGCATCCGACCGACGCCGTTGGCTGCGCGCCGTGGCCCACGTCCCGGGACTGAGCGAAATCGTCATCCCCGCGCTGTACTTCACCCGCGCGCTGTGCGGCGGATCGTCGCCGGCGGAGATCGTCCGCTGGGCGCGCCGGCAGCGGTTCCTGACGGCGGCTCTGAACAGCGCGAATGCCGTCATTTGTCTGTCGCAGGGGGCCCGCGCGCGGCTGACCCCACGGCTGAGCCATCCACGCCTGCACACGATCGTCGTGGGCCTGGAGCCGCGCTGGTTCGGCGCGCGACGTAGCGAACGCTGGGATCCTGCGCCGCGCGACCCGGCGAAGCTGACACTCGGCTTTGTCGGGGCGCTGGCGGAGCACAAGGGGCCACATTTGCTGCTCGATGCCGTCCGGCAACTGGGCTGGACCGCGACACGCGTGCGGCTGGCCGGCGGCGGCACCGACGCGCGGTACGAGCGGCGGCTGCGGGCGCTGGCGGATGGGCTCAACGTCGAGCTGCTCGGGCGCGTGCCGTCGGAGCAGGTTCCGGCGTTACTGGCCGGGCTCGACCTGCTCGTCGTGCCGAGCATCTGGCCGGAGAATTTGCCGCAGACCGTGTTGGAAGCGCAGGCGGTCGGCGTTCCGGTGGTCGCTAGCCGCGTGGATGGAATCAGCGAGGCCATCTCCGATCCCACGCTGCTCTTCGACGTCGGCTCCGCCCCCAGCCTCGCCCGGTGCCTGGCCGGCTGGACCGCCGCCCCGCGAAATCCCCCGCCCGCAACGCCCGTGCGCACCGCCGACGAGATGGTCGCTCAGACGCTGGGAGTGTACGCGGCAGCGCGCGGCGGAGACTGACGCTGCCTTGCGCGCCGGCCAACGCACGGTCGCCACAGATTGCCGGTAGCCCGCGCGTCGGGTGGGCGCAAAAAAAGCGTCTGAGCAGGGGGCCGACAGGCCGGGGGGAAACCTGTGCGTGCCGCACACCGCTCAGACGCTCTGTTAGTGTAGCACGCTTCCCGCTGTCCGCGAGGGGCCGCGCGAAAAAAGTTCCCGCTCCCCACCCGCCAGGACAACCAAACCCGGGCGCGCCGGGCCCGGCGCTCGCGGTAAGTTCCACGGCCAGCAACGTTTATGGTCCTGATCGGGCTATGGGCCAAGCCCGCCTCGCAACACGGGAGTCCGGCGGTCGATGCCTCACGCCAGCATATCTGCCAGATGCTCAACCACGTGCCGCGCCCGGACCCCCGTGTGCTGAAGAATGTGGTGGCGACAACTGAAGCCCGAGACCGCGATCTGCGCTTCGCCGCGCGCCCGAATCGCCGGAAACAACCGCTGCTCGCCGACCGCCTTGGCGACGTCGTAATGCTCGACCTCATGCCCGAAGGCGCCCGCCATCCCGCAGCA
>CAIWOY010000399.1 GCA_903914415.1 uncultured Phycisphaerales bacterium
ATTCCCGCGATCATGGACTGGCCGACGTTCGTTGGTCATGATCGCCGCGTCGCCGCGTGAAACCCGCTGGAAATCAAGTTCTGCGGCGGACTGCTAAGGCAACGCAATTCTGTGTCGGTCTCAGCAACGCGCCCGGAACGCTGGCCAAGCTCTGCGGGGCACTGAATCGCGCCAAGGTCAACATCGACGCGCTTTCGGTCGCCGACAACACCGACTGCTGCTGGGTGCGGTTCGTCGCGACGCCCACCGCAGCCGCCAAACGGGCGCTGACCAGGGGACGCTTCAACTTCTGCACGCGGCCCGTGCTGGTCGTCACGGTGCCCAACCGCCGCGGCGAGCTGGAACGCCGGGCCGGAAAGCTGGCCCGCGCCCGCGTCAACATCAACTACGTCTACGGCAGCAACGGCCCCGGCGCCTCGTCCACCCTCGTCTTCAGCGTAGACGACCTGGCGGCGGCGACGCGGGCCGTCGGGCACTGAACACGCGCCACACCGGGAAGCGGAAAAGCGTGGTGCCGCACACCGTTACCCTCAACCGTGCGCCCGTGCTGACGCTCTGGGCGGCCGTCGTCGCCGAGCGGTTGGCGCTTGACGCTGGCGCCGCGCCGCGTGTGTCCACCGCGGGCTCGCAGCAGGCAGGGTCATCTTCTTATACTGTGGGAATGACGTGGGCGGCCAAGCGGGGCCGGGTCGCAGGAGACTTCGTGGATGGCTGAGCACTGCCCGCCACCGACAACGCGCGCTGCTCCGCAGCCCGGGAATACGATGCGTTCCCTCAGCGTGGCCTTCGCAAGAGCGGCCGTGTTGGCGATCGGCCTGCTGCTGTTGACGCGTGACGTGACCGGTCCGTTCATCGGACATCACGAGGACACCAGCGCGGGATACAGCATATTTGCCCGCAATCACATCGAATACGGGCTGGGCTACACGAAGCTCTACTGCACATGGGGGGATACGAAAACGCCGCCGGCCGTGCCCAACCGGTATCTCACCCATCCCCCGCTGATCGCCGTGTGGGCCGCGCTGCCCATGCTCGTGCTGGGCGACCACGAATGGGTAGCGCGCTCGGTACCGATCGCCGCCACGCTGGGCAGCGTCTGGCTGTTGATGGTCATGCTGAGCCGCCTGCACGGGTCGGCGCTGGGGGTGCTGGCGGGATTGTTCTACGTCATGCTGCCGGCCACGGGTTACTTCGGCCGTATGCTGGATCACGTCCCGGTCGCACAGTTCTTCAACCTATTGATGCTGCACGGGTACCTGCAGTGGAGCGGCTGGTACGGCGACAACTGCCGGCGAGGCACCGGTGCGATCGAATACGCCGTCGGCGCGGTCCTGGGCATCGGCACCGCGTGGAACACCGTGATTCTGGCGGGCCTGATCTGGATTTGGCACGTGGCGCGCACACGCTTTCGGCGTGGCAGCCGCGGAATGCTGCTCGCGCTCACCCTCGTTCCCGCCGCCGCCCTCGCCGCGGTGGTGCTGCACATTCTGGCGGGCTGCGGCTGGAACGGGGACCTGTTCGGTCCCTTGCTCTGGTCCCGTACGCTGGGCGGCGGGCAAGCGTGGTTGGCTTGGCTTGGTCAGTTGTGGGCGCACCTGCTCGCGAACGTGTCCGCCGCGGGCGTGGTGGCGGCCATGCTGTATCTGGGACTCGTTCTCCTGGCGCGACGCCGGACTGATTCGACGCGCGGCGCGTGGCGGTCTATAGCGGACCGGCGAGTCTCGACTCCGATGGTGTTGACCCTGCTGCATGGGCTCTTGTACGTGGTTCTCTTCAAGAACCAGTCGTTCCACCACGACTATTGGCAATACCCGGCGCTCCCTTTCTTCGCGGCGGCCCTGGCCAGCGTCGTGCTGGCGAGCCACGCGGGACTCGCAACGTCGTCGGTGTGGGCGGCCCGCGCGGTCGCCGTAGTGCTGCTCCTGGCGCCATTGCCGTTGTTCGCACGCGGGCGCAACCGGCTTTACGAGGAGACGCAGCGCCTTCGCGAGCTCACGGAGACTCTGGCGCGGATTTCGGCGCTCGTCCCGGCCCGTGTCCCCGTCACGACGTCGCTGGTGGTGGGCAAGGGCGCGGCCACCTTTGGCAGCTATACCCGCCGGTGGACTAACCCCGTTGCGGTCTATTACGCGCACCGCCCCCTAATCCACACGATCCACCTCGAGGAGATCGTGACCAACCGGACGCGTTGCCCGGCGTACTTGCTGTACGCGGCGGACAGACCCGCCCTGCAACTGCTCGCGCGGCAACTTGCGGCGAACTACGAGTCTGTGCCAGTCGGTCCGGAGCAAGTGCTCTTTCTGCTCGACCGCCCCAAATAAAAGTGAGTCCGCCGGAGCAGCTTGCCGCCGCCGCGGTATAAGTCGGCCACGCGGCCGGCCAACGCCAAGCGCGCTCGCGAAGAGCGAGTCTAGCGTCCGCCCCCAGCCCGTGCTGACGCTGTGGGCCACGATGGTCGCCGAGCGGTTGGCGCTTGACGCTGGTGCCGCGCCGCGTGTGTCCACCGCGGGCTCGCAATGGGCCGGCGCGTCTTCGTATACTACGGGGGATGACGTGAACGGACGGGCCGCGCCACTTCAAAGGAGACCGCATAAATGACGGAGCCATGCACGCCGCCGGCAGTTCGTGGTGCTCTGCGACCCGCGGATACGACGCTTTCCGCGGGCGTGACCTTCGCAAGAGTGGCCGTGCTGGCCGTCGGCCTGCTGTTGTTGACGCGCGACCTCACCGTACGGTTCATTGGATCCCACGAGGACAACGGCGCGATATACGGCACCTTCGCCCGCCATCACATCGAATACGGGCTGGGTTACACGAAGCTCTACTGCACGTGGGGAACCACGCAGACGCCGCCGCCCGTGCCCGAGCGCTACCTCAACCATCCCCCGTTGATCGGCTTGGAAGCCGCGCTGCCCATGCTCGTCTTTGGCGACCACGAATGGACCGTGCGGCTCACGCCCATCGCCGCGACATTGGGCGGCGTCTGGCTGCTGATGATCATGCTGAGCCGCCTGCACGGGCCGGCGCTGGGGCTGCTGGCGGGATTGTTCTACGTCATGCTGCCGGCCACGGGTTACTTCGGTCGCATGCTGGAATACGTCCCGATCGCGCAGTTCTTCAATCTGTTGATGCTCCACGGATACATGCAGTGGAGCGGCTGGTACGGCGGAAACTCGCGGCGGCGCACGGGGGCGATTCAATACGCCGTCGGCGCGGTCCTGGGCATCGGCACCGCGTGGAACACCGTGATTCTGGCGGGCCTGATCTGGATTTGGCACGTGGCGCGCACACGCTTTCGGCGTGGCAGTCGCGGAATGCTGCTCGCGCTCACCCTCGTTCCCGCCGCCGCCCTCGCCGCAGTGGTCGTGCACATTCTGGCCGGCTGCGGCTGGAGCACCAGCTTGTTTGCTCCGCTGCTGTACTCCCGTACGCTGGGCGGCGGACAGTCGTGGGCAGTTTGGGGCGATCGCGTCTGGGCGCACCTGCTCGCAAACGTGTCCGCCGCGGGCGTGGTGGCGGCCGTGCTGTATCTCGGGTTCGCGGTTTTCGCAGGGCGCCGGACAAGCCCGGAGCCGTTCGCCGGGCAATCCCTCCTAGACCGCCGCATCACGATCCCGATCGCGTTGATTCTCCTACACGGGCTCCTCTACGTCGTGCCGTTCAGGAACCAGTCGTTCCACCACGACTACTGGCAATTCCCGGCGTTGCCGTTCTTCGCTGCGGCTCTGGCCACCGTCGTCCTGGGCGTGCACACGGTGCTGGCCGGCGCGTCGGCGCGGATAGCCCGCGTCGCCACCTTGCTGCTGCTCCTGCTCCCAATGCCGATGTTCGCCCGCGGGCGCGACCGGTTCTATGAGCGGATCCTGTATCCTCCGGAGATACCGGATGCGCTGGTGCGGCTGGCGGAGTTCGTGCCGGCTGACGCCCCCGTCATGACGTCGCTGCCGACGGGCGAGGGCTCGGAGCAGTTCGGCACCTATACCAACAGGTGGGTTGACCCCTTTCTCGCTTACTACGCGCGCCGCCCCTTGATCCAAGCGACCCGCCTGGAGGACATCGCGGCCAACAGCGCGCACTGCAAGGCCTACCTGCTGGACGCGGGCGACGAGCCGCGCCTTAAACCGCTCGTGCAGCAATTGACGACCAACTACGAGTCCGTGCGGCTCAATGACCGGATGGTGCTGTTTCTGCTGGACCGCCCCCGCCGTCGGTAGCCTGCTGGCCGGCGTGGGCTGGAGCACTGCGTCATTGCGCGCTGCCCCGAGCGCGCATTCGTTCGCCATCACAAGACACGCCGCTCAATTTGCCGGCACCGCCGGCTCCGTGTAGCATCGCTGGCCAAAGCAATTCCGGAGGATCGCAGTGTGCACACAATTGGATCGGGAGAGGAAGGTCGCACTACTCGTTGCGCTGACCTGGCTCACCACAACCGCGTTCGCCGGGGCGACAACTGAGCCGACCGATCCGGCGGACGGAGTCCGTGCCCTGCTCGACCGCGTCGAGCAGGCCTGGGACAGACGCGACGCGGAGGCGCTGTGCGCGTGCTATGGCGACGAGGGTTTCCTGACCATCGTGGCCCCGCCCGGACGAGAAGAGGGCGCCGTGTTGGCAACCGGGGACGCCGCGTTGACGATGATCGCCGGCGCGTGGAAGAAGGACCCGCCCACCTCGCATCGCTTCACGCAGCGTGACATCGACGTCCGGAGCGATGTCGCCTGGCTGCGCCTGGCGGTCACCGACCGTTTCGAGGCCCAGCCGGACCGTACGACACGCGTGACGGCGCTGGCCGTGCGGCGCGCCGATCGGTGGCGAATATGCTTCGCTATGCCGCTCCTAATTCGGCCGGTCGTGCTGGTGGCCGAGGTGCGGCCGGACTCGCCGGCCCAGCGTGCGGGGGTGAAGCCCGGGGACATCGTGGTCGCGTGCAACGGGCAGGAAGTCGCCTTCGCGAAAGGGCTGGAGCAATTGGCCCAGGCCCACGCGGGCGACCCGCCGGACAACAAGCTCGTGCTCGTCGTTCGCCGCGCCGGCGACCAGAGTCGTTGCGAGATCCCACCCGGACCGCCCGGCGAACTCGGCCTCCGCTACGAAGACCGGCTGCTGCCCGCCAAATCGGCCATTCTGGTTGACGCCAGCCAGCCGCACCCGATCAAGGACGTCATGTACGAGGAGCTGGCCGCGCTGAAGGCGAGCAACGTCGAGCGTTTCCTGGCCCTGGTCTGCCCCGCGGGCTTCTTCGGCCTCAAGCCGGAGGAATCGAAGCCCACGCGCGTGCTGAGCAAGGACAGCCTCCGCGACGTCGTCGTGGAGGGCCTGGCGCAACTCCAGGAAACCGCGGACCTGTCCACTGCCAGGTACGAGGACATCCAGATCATCGTGGACGGGGACGTTGCCCTTGCAGCGTGCCACTTCACCCTTGAACCCCTCGACAAGACGAAGAAGAAGATCTCCACGCCCTCGAACCTCGAAGTCTACGTGCGGCAAAGCGGCAAGTGGTCGCTCGCCGCCTCGCTGCCGGAGCCGATCGAGATCGGCACGCAACTACGCGCGGTCGCCGTCTGGTCGCCCGAGCAGAGGGCGGAGGTCGAGGAGCGCTTGCGCGGCGAGCTCGTCGGCGTGGGCATCCAGATCGAGGCCAAGCCGGACGGCCTGCTCATCAACAAGGTCTTCCCCGGCAGCGGCGCCGCGCGGGCTGGCCTGAAGGCGACGGACATCATCACGGCGATCGAGGGGAAATCGGCGGCCGGAATGCCCGTCGACGAGGCCATCGGGCTCCTGCGCGGACCGGACGGCAGCACGGTCAACGTAACCGTCCGTTCCGCCGCCGGGAGCGAACGCAGCGTCGCCGTAACACGCGGTACCTTCGTCGTCTCCGGCGTCGAATCTCGAATGCTCGGCGACAAGATCGGCTTTTTGCAGGTGGTCTCATTCAACGAGCACACCGTCGACGAGACTCGCCGGGCGATCGAGAAGCTCGCGAAGAAGCAGGCCCGCGGACTTGTGCTCGACCTGCGCGGGAACAGCGGTGGTCTGTACAGCGAGATCGTCAAATCCGCCGAGTTGTTCATCCCCTCCGGGCAGACGCTGTGGTTTCAGCGTCCTAAGGACGGCGGCGTGACCCCCGTCACTTCCCAGGCCAAGTCAGCCACAGATCTCCCGCTCGTCGTCTTGATCGACGCGAGGACGGGAGGCGCCGAGCTGGTGGCGGCCGCCGTCCAGCGCTGCAAACGCGGCACGCTCGTCGGTCAGAGGACGTCGGGACAGACGGCGGGGAAGCACATGGTCAAACGCCCCGACGGCAGCTCCGAGCTGGTCGTTAAGACCGACTACCTGATGACGCAGGAGAAGCCGATTACGGGTCAGGGCGTTGAACCCGACGTGGCGATGCCCGCCGACGCTACGCCCGACCAAGTGCAGCAGAAGGCCATCGCGCTGCTGAAAGCGAAGCTCAAGCACCCGTAGAGTGCGTCGGCGCGCGCAGCCCACCCCGCATCAGACTCCGCGAAAAAGGGCCAGGCGGGCGTGAGTCCCAGCCTCGCGGCTGGAGTCCCACGCCTCGCCTGAGTCACGGGGAGGGAGGAGACAATACCGAAAACCGCGTTGGGTTCTGCTTCTGGATAGTCGTCACGCTCCGTCTCTAACGTTTCCGGTTCTTCAGTTGCGCCTCGACTGTCTTTTGCAACAGGTCGCCACGCAGCTCATCGCCGCTGGCCAGGATCGTGCCCGTATCGCCGTCGATCAGGAACGCCGCCGGGATGCTGGACACGCCGTACTGCGTCGCGATCTGTGACGCGTCGCGGTACACCTGGTCCCACGTCATCTTTCGCTCTCTCACGAAGCTCGCGACGCTGCCGGCCGACGCCCGCGGCTGATCCAGCGCGATCCCCAGCACCGCCAAACCCTGGCCGCGGTAGCGTTCATCGACCTGCACGACCCGGGGCAGCTCGTCGCGGCACGGCGCACACCAGGTCGCCCAGAAATCGAGCAACACGAGCTTCCCGCGGTAGTCGCCGGGGAAGCTCACCGTGCGCCCGGACAGCGTCTCCGCCTTGAACGCGGCCGCCCGGGGCCCATCGACAGTCGCCGGACCCGGACCGGGCCGCTCGGCCGGCACGCCTCACCGCGTGCCGCCCGCACGCTGTAAATAAGCATAGGCGCCCAGCGCCACAACGACGATGACGGCCACTTGCCAGTTCTTCATTCGCGTTCGCTCCAACGGTACGCGTGTGTCGTCGCGCACCCAGCAGGGATAACCCGCCCGGGCACCGTTTTGTTCCCCGGCCGCCCGGGACCAGGCGCTGCGCCCGCGCACCGCCCCTATACTTATACGGATCATACGCGTACCGGGTGCAGCCGGCCCCGCACCGCCTCGCTTTGAGGAGCCCCATGACCGCCGCCGCCGAGCCGCTGCTCGACCCCGCGCTGGAGCCCATCCGCGCCAAGGTACACGCCGGCCAGCGCCTCGACCTGGCCGATGGCCTGGCCCTCTATCGCACCCGCGACCTGTTCACGCTCGGCGAGCTGGCGAACGCCGTCCGCGAGCGCCGCCACGGCCGCAAGGCGTTCTACAACATCAATCGTCACATCAACTACACCAACTTCTGCGTCCTGCGCTGCCGGTTCTGCTCGTTCTACCGGCCGTTCGACCCGCGCGGCCCGCAGGTGCCGGACGGCTACGCCCGCTCCGTCGACGAGATCGCCGCACTCGCCGCCGAGGCCGCGGACCGCGGCGCCACCGAGGTCCACATCGTCGGCGGCCTGCATCCGACGCTGCCGTTCTCGTACTACACCGACCTGTGCCGCGCCATCCGGCAGCGCTGCGCCGGCCTGCACATCAAGGCCTTCACCGCCATCGAGATCGTGCACTTCACCCGTATCGCACGCCCGCGGTTGAGCATCCGGGAGGTGCTCCTCGCACTGCGTGAGGCCGGCCTCGACAGCCTCCCCGGCGGCGGCGCGGAGATCTTCGACGACCGCGTGCACGAGGAGGCCTTCCGCGCCAAGGTCGGCGAGCAGCACTGGTTCGACGTGCACCGCACGGCCCACGAGCTCGGCCTCCCCTCCAACGCCACCATGCTCTATGGGCACATCGAGTCCGTCGAGGAGCGCCTCCAGCACATGCTCAAGCTCCGCGCCCACCAGGACCGGTCGCTGCGCGAGTGTCCGGCGGCCTTCCAGTGCTTCGTGCCGTTGTCGTTCATCCCCGCCGGCAGCGCCCTGGCCCACCTGCCCGGCCCCACGGGCCTCGACGACCTCCGCACGCTCGCCGTCAGCCGGCTGATGCTCGACAACATCCCCCACCTCAAGGCGTTCTGGATCATGCACTCGCCGAAGCTGGCGCAGGTCGCCCTGAACTGGGGCGTCGACGACTTCGACGGCACCGTCGTCTGGTACGACATCACGAAGCGCGAGGGGCTTGGCACGAATCGGCAGGAGCTGACGGTCGAGCAGATCCGACAGCTAATCTTCGAAGCCGGCTGCGAGCCCGTTGAACGCGACACGCTGTACCAGCCGGTGATAAGATGAAAAGGCCGTGACGTGAGAGGCAAGCGCGCCGGGCGCGCCGCGTCTTTGTCACCTCGTCGCTTTATCACCCGCCCCGGCAGCTTCGCCGTGCCGGCACGGCGGCACGCCGACCTTGCGGAGGATGTCCTCCATCAGGCACCACTTCGTCAGCGCCGACTGGAACAGGTTCAGCCCGACGAAGAGCGTGAACAGCAGCCAGTAGGGGCTGAAGAAGTACGCCAGCGCCACGCTGACGACCACGAACGTCCCCGCAATCAGCCGAATCCATCGTTCCATGCACATCGTTCAAACCTCGCTCATCCATCCGAGCCACGGCGACGCCCTGGGTCCGGCGAAAAGCGTGGCCAGGCAACGGCAATCGACAAGGACGACGCACGCTGCGGATCGCCTTGTGACTATATCCCCCGCGCCCGTCATCGTCTGAACCCCTCAACGTGCTCGCCCAGCCCCATCAGCGTCAGGCCCAACGCGAGCGCCACTGCTGACACGCATGGCGGTCATGCACGGGTCGCCGTCGTCGCACCGCCCGCCATACCGCCCTCACGCCCCAGCGCTCACTCCGTCACGTTCACCGTGAACTCCTTGGTGACGATCACGTTGTCCGGCGTGGCGACGATCATCGTCAGCTTCGCCGGCCCGACCTTGTCCGGAATGTGCACGATAAACCGGCCGTCCTCGTCCGGCCGGCGCTTGCGCACGGTATCCGAGAGGCTGTCCGCCCGCGGCCCGCGTACCACGATGTCCGGGGGCGACCGGCCGTCCATCGTTGTCTCCGACACCTTGGACAGGCGGTCAGGGGCCAGGACCGTGATGCGCAAGTCCGCGCGCTCGCCCAGCCCGCGGAACTCCGGCGTAATCGTGAGCCGGGCCTTCTTCGACGCCTGCGCCGACACGCCCGGGGCGACGATCTCCGGCGTTGGCGCGAAAGCGCCCCGCGGCGCGACCTCACGATCCGTCCGAATAAGCTCGTCAATCCGGCGCGCCAGCGCCAGCGCGCGGGCGTTTTCCCCGGACCAAGAGAACACGACGCTGATGTTCTGGCGGAGGAAGACAAGCGACCCGCCACCGTCGCCCCCGCCGGTCCAGACGTGGCGTTCGTCTCCAATATCCCCGTAAGGACCCGGCTGATTCACATAGACATCCTCTCCCATGGACATCGAGCGGATCATGCCCTTGGCGACTTCCTCTGCAGCCGCTCGCGAAGTGTGAACGCCGACTCCAAACAGGTTAATCTTCAGCTGCGGCACGTCCGTTTCCACGTGGTACGACATCCCGCCTGGAGCGGGGCCACCAATCCGTGGTTCCTTCTCTGACATCCTCAGCCCCGCGCGGGCGAAAAGCACACCCTGCTTCAGTGCGGTGTAAACCTCGCCCTCGTCGGCGAGGGCTGGCGCCCCGCTGACCAGCACCAGGACATACACTGACAGACAAACGCCGACGCGCAGTGCCATCAGGGCGTGCCTTTCACTCCGTCACGTTGACCGTGAACTCCTTGGTGACGAACACGTTGTCCGGCGTCGCGACGATCATCGTCAGCTTCGCCGGCCCGGCCTTGTCCGGAATGTGCATGATAAACCGGCCATCCTCGTCCGGCCGGCGCTTGCGCACCGTATCAGAGAGACTGTCCGCCCGCGGCCCGCGCACCACGATATCCGGCGGCGATTTGCCCTCGCGCGTCGTCTCCGTCAGCGACGAAAAACCGTCGCGCGCCATAACCGCGATCCGCAATTCGGCGCGCTCACCCAGCCCGCGGAACTCCGGCGTGATGGTGAGCCGGGCCTTCCTCGACGCCTGCTCCGGCACGCCGGGCGCGACGATCTCCGGCGTCGGCGCAAAGGTGCCCCGCGGCGCGACCGCGCGATCCGTTCGGATAAGCTCGTCGATCCGGCGCGCAAGCGCCAGGGCGCGAGCGCTCTCCCCCGCCCAGCAGAAGTCGACGAAGATGTTCTGGCGGAGGAAGACCAGCGACCCACCCTCGCCGCGGCCGTTCCAGACGTGCCGTTCATCCCCAATATCCCCGTAAGGACCCGGCTGATTCACATAGACATCCTCTCCCATGGACATCGACTGGACCATGCGCTCTGCGGCTTGCTCTGCCGCGGTCCGCGAGGCGTGCACGCCGATCTGAAACGAATTGATCCTGAGGCCCGGCGTGCTGGCGTCCACGTCGTACACCATTCCGGCCGACCCCGGCCCCGAGCCAGGAGCCCCGGGTACTCTCGTCGACGGCTTGAGGCTGGCGCGCGCGAAGAGAACGTCTTGCTTCAGAGCGGTGTACACCTCGCCCTCGTCGGCGAAGGTTGGGGGCTCGCCGGCCAGAGCCAGGACACATACCAAGCAGATGGCGAGGCACGCTTTCATCGCTACTCTCCTCCCGTACACGGCAGCAACTCGATTGATGTGCGCGGGCAATGCCAGAGCTTGTGTACGTGCACATTCGGCACACCGGGCAGCGTCGTACCGCCTGCGAAGGCGCCCTCACGGCCCAGCGGTCACTCCGTCACGTTGACCGTGAACTCCTTGGTGACGATCACGTTGTCCGGCGTGGCGACGATCATCGTCAGCTTCGCCGGCCCGACCTTGTCCGGAATGCGCAGGATGAACCGCCCGTCCTCGTCCGGCCGGCGTTTCCGCACCGTATCCGACAGGCTGTCCGCCCGCGGCCCGCGCACCACGATGTCGGGGGGCGACCGGCCCTCCATTGTTGTCTCAGACACCTTGGAATTGCGATCCGGGCCCAGGATTGTGATGCGCAAGTCGGCGCGCTCGCCCACCCCGCGGAACTCCGGCGTGATCGTGACCCGCGCCTTCTTCGCCGCCTGGGCTGGTGCGCCGACGGTCACGATCTCGGGCATTGACGCGAGACTGCCCCGCGGCGCGACCTCGCGATCCGTCCGAATAAGCTCGTCAATCCGGCGCGCCAGGGCCAGCGCGCGCGCGTTTTCCCCGGCCCAGGAGAAGACGACGCTGATGTTCTGGCGGAGGAAGACAAGCGACCCGCCGCCATCGCCCCCGCCGGTGCAGACGTGGCGTTCGTCCCCAATATCCCCGTAAGGACCCGGCGGATTCACAGGGACATCCTCTCCCATGGACATCGAGCGGACCATACGCTCGGCGACTTCCTCCGCGGCCGCTCGGGAGGTGAAGACGGCGATCTGAAGCGAGCAAATCCACAGCCCATCCGCGTTGGCGGCCATGTGATACGCCATTCCGGTTTCTCCAGGACCGCCAATACGTGGTTCTTTTTCCCAGAGCCTTAGACCCGCGCGCGCGAAGAGAACATCCTGCTTCAGGGCGGTGTAGACCCCGCCTTCGCCGGCGAGGACCGGGGTTCCGGTGGTCAGAGTCATTACGCACACGAGGCAGATAGTCAGGAGCGCTTTCATCGCTACTCACCTCCCGTGCAGGGCAGCAGGTCCTGCCGTACGTGCCCGCACGTCCAGTTTTTGTGGTAATGCGCGGTCGGCAGCGACGGACCGGTCCACTGCGTCGCATCCTGGCCCGTCACTGAGTCGTAGTAGGTCTCAATCGCCTGCGGAACGCCGGGGCTCCCGTACGACGGGTCCCAGATCGTCCCGCCGGCGTCGGCCAGCGCGTGAAACGTGAAGTGCGGATTCGCGCGGGCACGGTTTTTCCTCGGCGCCGACAACTGAAACGAGGCCCGCTGCAACGTGGTGTCGTGCGGGTTTGGGGTGAGATAATAGTAATCCACGCGGTCCTCCGCGAGGCCGGCCCACGTGTAGACGACGTTTGCCTGCAAGCCGCTCGTCCGCAGCAGGTACTGAAACAACTTGGCGTTCCCAGAACACTGCGCCTTTCCCCAATCGTAGAGCAGCAAGATGTGCTCTTCTCGCGGTATGGGATCGGGCCAGCTCGGGTCGTAACACAGCTCTTGGGCGATCCCTCCGTTCACCGCGTTGGCGATCGCCCACTCGGAGCTTAGCCCGTCCGCGTACTGCACAACCTTCTCCAGGCCGCGATCATAGCGGTAGTCGTCCGGTGCGGCCGGCAGCAGCCCGTCCTGGCTCGGCATCACGTACCAGTGCGTCGGCCAGGCGAACCCGAAGCCGGTCCACTCGTTCGGATCGTCCAGCGCATAGTCGAACTGCACGACGTCGGCGCGGTCGGCGATCCGGTCCATGTTCGGCAGCGGTTCCGGGTACCCGATGTCCACGTCCAGGGTGTACGGCACCGCATTCGGCTCGATGCACACCGTCGTTGCGCCCACCACTGCCGGCCCCACAAGCCCCCGGATCGCAACACATGTGCACGAGCGGCTCGCCGCCTGTACCTCCAGCCGCGCTTGCATCGCCAGGCCACTGCCGAAACCGCTCACGACTGGCGCCACCGCCCCATCATCCGCCGTCCAGTGCCAGCCGCCGGGCGGCGGAGACAGCACCACTCCATCCGGCCAGTGCTCCAGCCGGCCGCTGTCGAACCGCACCGCCACCAGGTCCAGCGCCACGGTGCACTCGCACGCGTCCCCGACCCCGTCGCCATCGGAATCCGCCTGGTCGGGATTGTGGTCGTCCGGGCAGTTGTCGCAATCATCTCTGATCCCGTCGTTGTCGCGATCCGGCTCGTGGCTATGCTGGCACTGACCTGTCCCGGCGTCGCAGCAGTCTTCCGTGCAAGGGTCGCCGTCGTCGCAGTCCTTCGGCGTGTTCACGCAGTTGCCGCCCACGCAGGAATCGACCGTACACGGATTACCATCGTCACAGTTCTTCGGCGTGTTTACGCAGTTGCCGCCCACGCAGGAATCGACCGTACACGGATTACCATCGTCGCAGTTCTTCGGCGTGTTTACGCAGTTGCCGGCCACGCAGGAATCGTTCGTACACGGGTTCCCGTCGTCGCAGTTCTTCGGCGTGTTTACGCAGTTGCCGCCGGCGCAGGAGTCGTCCGTACACGGATTGCCGTCGTCGCAGTTCTTCAGCGTGTTCACGCAGCCGCCGCCCACGCAGGAGTCGATCGTACACGGGTTTCCGTCGTCGCAGTTGATCGGGTCATTGTGGCAGGCGCCACCGCTGCAGCCATCCGTCGTACACGGGTTCCCGTCGTCACAGTCCAAGTCGCAACATGGGTCCCCGTCGTCGCAGGGACACGATTGCGGATCCACCAGGCATGGGTCCGGAAAACTCGCTGCCGCGGCCGTCGCCGCGCCGGCTGCGGCCAGAAGCCAAGCCGCGAGAACCAGATGTCCCGACGTCGTCCACGTTCTGAGGCGTGTGCTCATGTTTGCTCCCCTATGGCTCCGCCAGCGGAGCCGCGAAACGCGGGTCCGACGACCGGCGCGATGAATAGGTGCGGCGGATCAGGTCGGCGTAACGCGACCGCGGCCAGTTTCGCAACACGACGAAGGCCGCCGCATCGACCTCGGCGCGCGGCGCGCCGGTGTACACGGACAAGTTGAAGATGCGGAAGTACGTGCGCGCCAAGTTGTCCAGCCCCGGCCAGATCTCGCGCAACCCGAACCGCTCCGTAATCCAGCGATAGTGCTGCAGCGCGCCGGCATAATCTCCGGCGACTTGCCGTCCTTCGCCGGCCACCAGATGCGCCGTCGCCGCCTCCTGCGGATAGCGCGCCCCGTCGTAGCGGGTGAGCAGCCACTCCGCCTGCTGGCGCGATTCGCTCAAACGCAATTCCCAGTGGAAGGACTCGACCGTCATCAAATCCGCCCGCACGGCCTGCGCCTCCGTCACGCCGGGCGTGGTCAACACCTCGGCACACCGAGCGCGAAGCACATCCCAGGCCCCCGCGTGCGGCTCGCCGTCGCGCGCGCTGACGAACAGCGCTTCCATGAAGGCTCCAGCCGCCTGGAGCTTGGCATCCGCGACCTCCTCAGGGACGGTCGAATAGGCCGCGAGCTGGTCAAAAAGCTGCGCGGCCTCGACCTTGCGGTGCTGTAGCTGATAGAGGTGCGCCAGCCGGTCGCGCGCGCCGCAGACCAGGCGCGACGCCGCCGATTCCGGCGCGGCCGTAGCCAGGACGTGCTCCGCGGCAGCCGTAGCCCCGCCACGGTCGCCCAGCTTTGCACGGATGTTGGCAACCGACAGCCACGCGCTGAACGCCGTCCGGGTGTTAGGCAGTTGCTCCAGCAAGCCCTCCATCGTGCCGAGCGCGCCCGGATAGTCGCCAGCCGCCGCCTGACGCCTTCCCGTCCAGTACAGCTCGTCCGCCGCCTCATCGGCCGCCGCCCGTTGCCTCAGCAGCGCGCGCATTCCATCGTCGAAACCGAGCAGGTCGCCTTCCAGACGCTCGGCGTGCGTAGTCCAGACGGAGCCCGGAAACCGCTCGCGCAACCTGACCGCGCACTGGAGCGATTCGGGAACGCAGTCGGAACGGCTGCACGTGAACGCTTCGTAGTAGAGCGCCTTCGCCGCCCACGCCCCCAGCGGATCGATTTCGACCGCCTGCCGGAAGCGCTGCAGAGCGTCGTGCTCTCGGTTTAACTGCAGGGCGCACACCCCGGCCTCGACGGCCGCCCGCTGCACCCCGGGATCGCGCGCAAGCACCTCAAGGCAAAGCGCTTCAGCCTGCTGCCATTGCCCCTGCTCCTCGAGCGCGCCCAGCATGGCCCAGTCTACCTCCGGTGCACCCGCGACGGCCTGACGCTCCGAAGTGGCAAGGAACGCCAGGAAAAAGGCCAAGCCCCATGCGACCCGCGGTGCCATGGCGAAATCTCCTCGCAAACGAGCCCGACAAGGCTTAGCGCACACGCGCCGCGCGGCGCTTCGTGCGCCGAGCCGCGATTCTCCGTTCGTGCGGGCGCCCCAAGCCACACGTGCCCCGTTCCTGAACAATGCCTCGCGAACGCAACAAAGGCAAACTTTTTCGGTCCTTTTTTCGCGGGAACCCTTACATTTCCCGACCGGCGGTCCCGTCCTGAACAATCTGGCTTGCCGCAGCCCCCAGGCGAAACCCCGTAGTGTCGTCGTCGTGGCCCACGGTGGTTCGCCGCCCTTGGTCGGCACGGCGGGCGGGCGGCGGATGCGGCTGTCGCTGGCGGGCGCCTCCGGGGGGCTGCGACCAACTTTTCTCGCTCGCATCTTGCCCGGCGTCCGGGTATACTGTGGGCAGCGCGAGCCCCGGAAACCCCTGCCAATGCCGACCTCCCTACAACGGAGCGCCGCCGGTCGTACACCGCGTGGGTTGACGGTGGGCGTATGATGTAAGGGAGGTCCTAATACTCGGCTTGCGCCGTAACCGCTCACGACGGCGAAGGAATCCGTGTGTGTCACGGTTGCGTCCCGAACGCCCGACATTAACGTAGGGAACTCACAAGGCCGTGCCGTCCTGTTTTGGATCCGGAGAGGTAGCCATGTTCCGTCCCGGTCGCTCTTGTTCTCGTAACGCATTGTTCCTCACCTTGGCCGCCCTCGCCGCGACGAGCCTCGCCCCGCACGCGGGGGCCCAGGAGCGCCAACAGCGCAAGTTCGCCCTGCTGCTGGCCATCCCCACCAAAAGCTATCCGGGCGGCATACCTGCTCCCGGCACGCTGCCCAACCCGGACGCGGGCTGGAAGCAGTACTTCGACCACACCGACCCGAACATCCTCTCCTTCGCCGACTATTGGCGCGAGATTTCGTACGGGACCGTCGACGTTTCCGGCGAGGTCGCGGGCTGGGCCGAGGTGCCGTGGCCCATTCTGCCGCCGGGCGGTGGTGGGGCCGGCGCGATGCTCCCCCACGCCAGCCTCAGCGAATATGAGGTCGAA
This sequence comes from uncultured Phycisphaerales bacterium, assembly GCA_903914415.1. Lineage (GTDB taxonomy): Bacteria > Planctomycetota > Phycisphaerae > UBA1845 > Fen-1342 > Fen-1342. Next base: position 16,244 of record CAIWOY010000399.1, read on the forward strand.
TTCACCAAATTCGTTGGCGAGAGCTTCAACCAATCCAGGCAGAAGTACTACATCGATTACAACGGCAAGCTCGAGGGGACCGGCGACCCGAACGACCCCACGGCGCACACAACGGACGAGTATCCATCTGGGTTTGTGGATTTCGACGCGGCGGGGCAACCAGTGTGGACGCCCGGCGAGCGGTTTCTCGACCTCAACGGAAACGGCCGCTACGACGCATTGCTCGAGCCCTTCCGCGACGGTTGGGGGGCGAGCATGCCCGCCGGCGACCCGAACGCGCTGGGGGCTTGCTGCTACGGCAATGGCCCGTCCTGCAATATGGAGACCCAGGCCACGTGCGCCGCAAGGCTCCCGGCCGGCACGTTCCACGCCGCCCCCGACACTTGCGCCGATGCGAATAGCAACGGCATCGCGGACACGTGTGAAGGCGTCAAAGCCGCCGACCCCAACAACCCCTGCGCCGGCGACGGAGTCATCGACGCGAAGGAAATCTGCGACTACGACACCGATGGCGCGTGGGATTTCCCCGAGCCGTTCGAAGACTTCCTGCGGATCTACGACCCCACGATCAGCGCGGACCCGCCCGGGCCGTGGATCCGGCTGGATCCAAGTTACAAGAACACCTTTGAAGGCAACCCCAACGCGCGTGGCTCCCGCCAGTGGGCGGAGGCCTATATCCGCCGCAACTACCCCGGCGATGTGGGCACACCGTGGCGCCGGACCGACCCCAACGACCCCAACAGTCCGGTCGACCCCAACTCCGGTAGTGGCTTCATGGGCCGCTTCGGCAACAACAAGTACGACGGGCCCGATTCGTGGACGGAGCGCGGCAACACGAAGATGCGGCAGGATAACCGCTTCAATTACGTGAGTTACGCGCGCAGCCTGTCACCCGACGACGACCGCGTCACCCCGTGGAACTACTCCCGCGACGTCACGGGCGACGGCGTCATCTGGTGGGACGCGTACGCCCAGGAGAAATGGGACACGTTCTGGAGCACGTATTGGGCGGGCCATCTCTGGTACGACCCCGCCGGCGCCCCGGACCCCAACGATCCGAATGCTCCCCCGTGGCCGCCACCGCAGCCAAAGGTCTACCGTGACCCGAACACGTATATGGCGCCGCCGTGGAACATATCCATCCCGAACGCCGTGCCCTTCACGCTGCCACCCGCCCAGTACCAGGCGGACGGCGGACGCCGCTTCCAGCCGAACTGCGGCGGTTCCAACGCGCGAGCCGACCAGACCGTGAACGTCTGCAAGCCCCCGCTCAGCGACCCCAACTCGGCCTGCCAGGGCAGCAAGGTCCCCATCGACCCCCCGAGCTTCGGCAACGGCTATGTCGACCCCCAGTACATCACCGGTACCCCCCTGATCTATCCCGACGCCACCGGCTATTACGACGGCCCGGCGGAGTTCGACGACCTGCCCTCCTCCCGGTATCACGCGGGCGGCAACCCCTCCGGCTTGAGCCGCCTCAACGATACCAACCCCGGCGGGAGCCTCAACGCGACGATGGTCGGCGAGAACGGCGGCGATGGCCGCCTGGGCGAGGTGACCTCGCCCCAGAGCACCGCCATCTACGGCAGCGACGGTCCACTTCCAGACGGCATGATCTCCGCCGGTGGCCCGCTCGGGTGGGGAGCCAGCGGGACGTGGGCGCAAGACGGCGCCAACGTCCTGAGTATCGAGTGGCTGACCTGGATGACCGACATCGACTACGACCCGAACGAGGTGCCCAGGCAGGCGGTGCTCGACCCCAACGGCGTTTCGTCGCTCGTGCCGATCGACCCCAACATCGTGCCGCGCATCCCCGGCAACATCTTCAAACGCGACTACAACCTCGACGGCCTGCTCGACCAGGGCGAGGTGCGGGATGCGGGCACCGAAAACTATGCCGTCGACCTCTATTCTACAACCGACAACGACGGCGGCATGGGCAGTGCGTACCCGTTCAACCGCCGGCGATTGGTCGAGGACACGATCGAGGCCCTCGACGGGCACGTCGATTGGGATCAGCTAATCATGTTCGGCACGGCCGTCGATCCGAACTCCATCTCGTTTGATCCCAACGACCCCAACTCCTTTGATCCCAACACCATTACGTTTGAGTCACGTCGGTACGTGCACGGCGCGGTCATCGTCAGCCCCGGTCTCAACACGGGCGGGCTCGCCGGCGGCAGCCGACCCTTGTGGGTGCTACCGGCCCCCGGCATGGACCTGCCCGTCACCGTCAAGGAGCTGCTGCCCAACGCCCGCTCACCGATCTACTTCTCCGACTTCGCCGCAGCCATCGACTCCAACGGCGAGACCCCCAGGCCAGGCGACTCAGGCGACCCGCTGAGTTGGCTCAAGGCGCTCATGGCGCACGAGTGGCTGCACGTCTGGGAGGGCTACCCGGACCTGTACGACTACGACGAATACGTACACGGCTACATCAACCACCCCGTCGGCGCGTGGGACGTCATGGCGAACGGCGGGATGGTGCACCCTGCTTCCGTCCTCAAGGCCTACTACAGGGGGGTCGAGTATCTCGGAACCAGCCACGATCCTTGGCTCGAGCCCAAGGACCTCACCACCCTTATGAACCCCTTCCAGATGACGAACGTCACGCTGCTCGATTACGCCTTCCACCCCACGGAATCGGCCTGCTACTTCATGAACCCACTCTATCCCAGCGAGATGTTCTGGTTCTGGCGCGTCACCGGTCGCGTCCCCCCGCCGCCGCTGATCAACCTATCCCGCGCCCTGCCCGGTGAGGGGCTGCTGGTCATGCACACCGACTTCGGCGCAGAGTGGCCCGGCTGGGGCAACGAGGAGAGCTTGCCCATCCAGCAGCGCATCGGCACCCACTTCACCTACTTGATCGAGCAGGCCGACGGGCTGCACCAACTGGATAACGGCGAGAACTACGGCGATGACGGGGATCCGTTCCCGGGCAGCTCGAACGTAGCCTCCTGGGACGGTACGACCGATCCCAGCTCGCGCTGGTACGACCAGGTCCCCAGCGGGCTCGAGATCAAGAACATCATCACGCAGACGGACCGCTCCATCGTCACGTTCCTCTGGAAACCCCGCCTCATTCCCACCCTCGACATCGCCCGCCCCCCGGGCACGAATGTCGTCAACGGCTCCTTCATCCTCAGCTACGAGGCCTTTGACTTCTTCGGCGGCACGCGGATCCAGTTCTTCTATGACCGCGACCCCAACACCAAGTACGACGGCACCGCGCTCAACACCCAGCCGTTCCAGAAGCTCATCCCCGACATCGTCGAGGAAACCTACAACGTGCCGGTCTCGCAACTCCCCGCCGACGGCATCTACTACTTCTACGCCCAGTTGACGCCCGGCGTGGGCGCCGACGGGTACACCGAGCTGTCCAGCTCTCCGCCACGGCCCCTGATCACCAACCGCGGACGCGGCGACTTCGTCCCCTTCTGGGATCCCAACTCGCCATCCGTGTACACGTACGTGTACGTCAATAACGCCGCGTCGAAGCTCGAGCTATGGACCCTGACGTGCAAGGACGACACGACGCCTGGGGAGGAGGTGTGGCAGGTCGAGGGTTCGCTGTCCGGCCGGCACCCGGATGCCGTCACGGACCAGTTCTATCTCAGCGGGCCGCTCCCGCAGTACGAGGTCGCATTCTGGCTCTGGCCGTTTGGCTACCGAGAGAGCTCGCTCGGCGCCCGGAGGTATATTGACAGCGCGGGCCGCTTTGTACTCGAGGACCGCTGGGTACCCGACCCGAACGACGCGAACGACCCGAACGTCTGGTTTGCGCCGAAGGACTTCAAGCGCGGCGACATGGTGCGGGTCCTCGACCCCAACTCCGACTGGCGGTATTACGAGATCCTCTCCGTGCTGTCGCCGACGCAGTTGCAGCTCGACCGCTTGCCGGTCGTCAGCGACCCCAACGACGTGCAGTACTACGTGCACGGCTTCATGGCCGATCCTTCGCACGCCGATCGCTTCCAGTTCCTCACCACCGGCTTGACTGCGTACAGCATGCCCGTGCGGTTCCTGCATGGGCAGGTCGTGCCGGCGATCCTCCCGGTGATCAATATCTCCTACCCGGACCAGGCCACCAACCCCGACAACGGAATCCCGCTGAAGGTCCACTTCGACGGCTCCGCTACCGTCAACGAGCAGGGCCTGCCCGACCCCACCAACCTCCAGTACCGCTGGGTCTTCGACACCAACGACCCGAGTAGCGCGGTCTCGAATAATGCCGTGGTCGACTACGCCTACCGCGTCCCACCGACCACCAACCCCGTGACCGTCAGCCTGACGGTCACGAACACCAGCCCTACCAGCGGCGTGCGCGGCACGTCCACCGCCGTCGTGCCCTACAACCTGCTCGATGTTGACGGCGACGGCATCCCCGATTGGCGCGACAACTGCCCCACGGTCGCCAACGCGGACCAGCTCGACACGGACCACGACGGCGTCGGCGACGCCTGCGACAACTGCCCGCTGGTCTACAACCCCAAGATCGACTCCGACGGCGACGGCATGCCCGATCATCAGCCCGACAGCGACGGCGACGGCATCGGCGACGCCTGCGATAACTGCCTGACACAGTACAACCCCGACCAGGCCGACGGCGACGGCGACGGCATCGGCGATGCCTGCGACAACTGCCGCCTCATCGCCAATCCAAAGGTGCCCTACCACACCGGCGATTCGCTTGACGATTGCGCCCTTACCGCCGGACTGGTCGACGCCACCGGCTTTTGGCAGCCGGATCGTGATTGCGACGGCATCGGCAACGTGTGCGACAACTGCCCGCTGGTGCCCAACCTCGAGCAGACCGACACGGACGGCGACGGTGTCGGCGACGCCTGCGACAACTGCCCGCTCGTCGCTAATCCGCTCCAGACCGATAGCGACCACGACGGCGTCGGCGACGCCTGCGACAACTGCCCCTTCAATCCCAACCCGGATCAGGCCGATCGCGACAGTGATGGCGTCGGCGACGCCTGCGACAACTGCGTGACCGTCCCGAACCACGACCAGCGCGACTCCGACAGCGACGGCATCGGCGATGCCTGCGACAACTGCCCGCACGCCGCGAACCCAGACCAAGCCGACCGCGACTTCGACG
>CAIWOY010000400.1 GCA_903914415.1 uncultured Phycisphaerales bacterium
AGGTGACCTGGCCGTCGCAGTTCATGTCGCCCCTGCACGACGCCGGGCACTTGTTCCCGGTGCGGCAAGGCTTGTTATTTTCGTAGTACTTGCCGCCGGCTGCCAGGCAGGCCGCCTGCGTCATCTGCGAGCACGTGCCGCTGGTGGAGCAGCAGGCCCCGGTGCACGGACTCGGCGTGCAAGTGGTGCCCGTACCCATCCATACGCTGGGCGTGTTGCAGGCGGATTGCAGCGTGACCGTGCAGCCAGTCGAGCTGCAGCAGGCACCCGTCGGCTGCGGGCACGGGTTGGGCGGTCCGCAACTCGTCCATTCGCCGTGCCAGATGTTATACACCGGGCAGTTAGCCTGCGTCGTGACTGTGCACGACGAGCCATCCGCGGCGCAGCAGGCACCGGTGGGCGGCTGCGGGCAGTTGTTGGGCGAGCAGGTCGTCAGTTCGCCGTGCCAGATGTTAGGCGACAAGCAGGCAGCCTGGAACGTCAGGGTGCACGCGCCAGCCGGGGTGCAGCAGGCACCGAACTGCGGGCACGGGTTGGGCGGTCCGCAACTCGTCCATTCGCCGTGCCAGGTGCCGCTGCACTCAACCTGGAGCTTCACGAGGCATGACCCATCCGAGTAGCAGCAGGCACCGCTGGGGGCCAGGCACAGATTCGGGTCGCAAACCCTACCCGCGTGCCATGTGCCGCCGAGGTCGCCGCAAGCCGCCTGGGTGATAAACGTGCACTGTTGATTGGGGTCGCAGCAAGCGCCGCACCCGCCGAACGGCATCATCAGGATATCCATCCGGATCGGCTTGCGCAGCCTGATGATCGGCGCCGGCAGATTGTTCGCGGCGCCCGTCGTCATCCGGAGCCAGCGCGGCGTGAGCGTGTCAATGAAGAACCAGGCCTCCCTGTACGCCTTGCTATTAGGATCGCCGAACGGGTTGTTGAAGTTGGGGTCGGTGAGGGCGGTGTTCGGCGGCCACGACAGGTTGGCGCTGGTCGAGCCGGAATACGACGCGTACTCGAACAGCACCTGCAGTCCGTTCGCATAGCTATTGAAATTGGTGAGCACGAAATCGTTCCCGTCCGGCTGGGCCCCAATGTTGACCACGTTGTCGATGTAGATCACGTACGGGCCGGAACTGCGGTTAGGCGAGTTCGCATCGATCGTGATCGCCAGGTGCTCCAGCGGGCCGCGGTCGTTGAGAATAATTGGGGAGTTGGGGTCGGTCCACGCCAGAACGACGTTCGGGTCAAAGGTGACCGTCTGCCAATTGCAGCTTGGCACGAACGGTATGCCGATCGGCGCGCCGCCGACGGCCTTGGTGGCCCCAATCCAATCGATCCCGGCGGTGCTCGTGCTCTTCGAGCCGAGCGCATTGGGGTCGCTGGTGCTGTTGCGGACGCCCAGCGAGAGGAAAACCGGGCCGTTGCCCTGGCCGACCTCCAACGCCGGGGAGCTATCGGACTCGTAGCCCCCGAAGGTCTGCTTCGCCGTGATCAACTGATGCGCGGACAGCGCCGGAACGGTGACATTCCGCGTGCTGGCGTTCGGCGGCGTGAGGTCAACGGAGGCGATCTGGCCGCCGTTCGCGAAGACCTTCACGTTCGTAGCCATCGATTCGACCAAGCTCAGCAGGACCGTGGTGTCGCCCGCCTGGAGCGGGCTGTTCACCACAGGTGCGTTGGGCAGGCGCGCCTCGAACCGCACCGGGCCGACCTCGACGCAGTAGTCGTCGAAGTAGCCGAGAGCGCTGTTGGCGGTGCCGGCGCCGCAGCCAAGGTAGGCGGTGTAGAACGGCCGCGCGGTGACCGCCGTGCTGCGAAACGACAGCCTGCCATCCACGTACGCGTCGACCTGCGTGCCCTTGTCCACGACGGTGAAGGTGTGCCAGCCGATGGTCCGGAGTGGCGCCTCGTAATACCTCAGATCCACCCAGTTCTGCCCGCTGTAGATGCGCATCTGGTAGTGGATGTTGCCCGCTTCGGGGGCCAGGTTCGAGATGCCCACGGCTCGGAGCGTGTATGCCACCGTCCCCTCGTCGCCGTTGAGCCGCGCGTAAACATTGGCCGTGATGGCCGTGGTCGGACCGTTGGAGTCGTAGATGTTCACGTTCCAGATCACCGGATCGGTCGCGGTCGGCGTGGTGCTTGTCAACGTCTTGTACACGGCGCGGCGATCGCTACCGGTGGAAATCGAGGTGGTGCCGCCGGGCGTCGCGTTCTTCGCGGTGCTCGGGCTCATGCGGGGGTAAGTGAGCGTGGACGTCGGCCAAGCGGCGACCCAGTTCGGGTCGTTCGGGTCCGGCGGGTACGAGTCGAAGTTGTCGCAAACCAGCGTGGTCAAGACCGTGTTTCGCGTCACCGTTTGCGCACCGCTGTCGGCACTCTCGTAGCCGTAGACGGTCTGCCGGCAGGTCAGGGTGGCGCCCTTGTTCAGCCCGCTCCGGCCGGTGATCGGCATGTCGTAAGTCGTGGCGCCGCCAGGAATCGCCGTGTAGGTCGTGGTGCCGGTGTTCGGGTCGTTGACGATGACCTTTACCTGCGTCGCGTTCGGGTCGATGGCCAGGACGCGCACCGTGGTCTCGCCCGCCGCCGGGGCCTTGTAGAAATCCGGGGTCAGCGTGAGGACCGTCGCCGGGGCGGAGGCCGGGCTGAGCACGCCGTTGACGACCTGCTTGGCCGTCACGACCTGGAGCGGCTGGAGCCCCGAGGTCAAGACCGGGACAATGACCGTCGCCGTACCGCCGGCGGCTGAGTAGGTGTTCGGATCACCCGCGATGTAAACGCGGACCTGACTCGCCGTCGCATACGCGGCCGTCAGGCAGTTGTTGACCGTCACCGTCGTCTTGGCCGGCAGCAGCGGCGTCTGGATCACAGGCGCGGCCGGGGCCGCCGAGACGCCGCGCGGATACGCGAAGTCGCTCGACACGCCGCCGATCCACTGCTTGGCCGAGATCGAGTCGCCCACCGCGAGGGTCAGGCCGGTGAAATCGGCGTACGTAACCGCCGAGATGGGCTTCGACGTCACAAAGGCGCCGTTCTGGTACAGGTCGACCTGCGTGGCCGTCACGTCGACGTTGACGCGCACGGCCGTCTGGGGGCTGATGATCGGTCCCACGATCGAGGGCAGCGGGACCGTCGGGTTCACCTGCGGCGTCCGGCACAGCAGGTGGATTCGCGCGATCCGCGAGCTGTCCGGCCACGTGGCGCTCGTTCCGCACGGGTAGCCGGCGCGCTGGAGCATGCCGAGCGACTGGGTGGCCGGGTCGTTGCTGGCGTAGGTCCAGAGCAGCCGCTGGCTGTACGACCCGTCGTACGAGCCGGCGGTCGAAGGCAGCGAGCTGGTCGGCGAAATCGGGCTCTGGCCGCGCGGATACTGCATCCGGTTGACGCCGTCCTCGAAGTCGAGGAACGTCGTCACGGTGCCGTTCGGGTCGACGGCCTGCAAGCCGTCGACATACACCTCGTGGGTGAGGTCGTTCGGGTCCGCCCCGGGGCCAACGGTGAACCAGAGGCTATCGAACGTGTACAGGCCGGTTGGCGATGGCCCGAGTATGCCGTCGCCGCCGCCGCCGGGCTTCATCAGGGCGGTGTCGTCGAGGTCGAGCTCGACCGTCTGCCACTGCGAGCTGTCCTCCATGAGCGGCGTAGCGCCCTGCGGATACCAATAAGTACCGCTTACGACCGAGGTCACGTTGACCCACTCCCAGCCGACCTGCGAGCAGCCGGCGCTGCCGCCGCCGTCGACCAGCGCCGAGAATGTGTAGGGCGGCGGGCTGGCCCAGACCGTAACCGGCGCCGACCAGGCGCTCCACGAGCCGTCCTGATGGTTCTGCTGGCGGGCGTAGATCAACTGGCCCGTGCTCAGGGCCGGGCTAACGCTCGTAAACGTGTGGAACGCCGGGTGCTGGGTCGGATCCGCGCTATTGGGATCCGGATTGGTCCACGTGCCCGCGACGACGTTGGGGTCATTCCGCGCCCACTCCACCGCCCGGCACCAGTACATCAGGTTGTCCACCGTCACCGCGGTGTCGTTGTTCACCAGCGGCGTGGCCACGCTCGGCGGCAGCGTCGGATCGGGCACCGGAGCTTCGAATTTCAGCTCGTCGAGGTAGAGGGCTTGCGCGAGTCCCCCCAGATCAGCATCCTTGTCTTTCGTGAACGCCAGGTGCTCGAGTACGCCGCGATTGTAGGGCGCGCTCAGCACGCCGTCGCCGGTGAAGGCGGCAATCCCGCCCTTGTCGTTGGGGTCCTGGTACGAGCCATTGTACTTGACCCTGCCCGTGGCCAGGTCGAACTCCATGAGCGCCGCGGACCCTTGCATCGGCAGGGTGACCGCCGGAATCGGCCGGCGCACCTTGGCGATCGGGTCGATGTCGAAGCCGAAGCGATACCAGTCGTCGCCGGACTTGAGGGTGTCAATCTTGCCGTCGGGGCCGGGCCCGATGACCGCGGTGGCGATGTCGATATTCGGGTCGCTGATGTTGAAGTCGTAGCCCACCGGGTAGATCTGCACGTCGTCGCTGGCGGGATTCGCGGTCGTCTGGACAATCCGATCCGGGCCGACAGCGATGGCGTTGACCTTCGTGCTCACGCCCACCCACTCGATCGCGCCGCTCGTACCGCCGTCCTCCATCTGCCCCACATTGGTCCCAATCTCGCGAATCCCCAGGCAGAGGCCGACCTTGGCGTACGAGTCATAGCTGCTCTGGTTGGTGATCCAGAACTGGACTTTGCCTTGCAGGTGCAGGGCCGGGTTCGGCTCGCCCACGCCGCTGTACGTGACGAGGCGTACCCAGGCGAAGTTCGGGTCGCCCAGCGCGCCGGGGTCCGTCCAGGTGAAATAAATCAACTCCGCCCCGACACCCTCGTGTGAGAAGCCCGAGGCCTTGAAGGCGCCGTTCTGGTCCCAGCCAGTCACGTTCGGCACAATGTACATGACGGTCGACCCGGAGAGCGCCGGGTACCGGAACATCTCCGCGCAGGCTGATTCTGTTGGCGAGCCACAGTCTACCGGGTCGTTGAAAAGGATCGGGGTGGACTCGAAGTAGTTCGGGTCCCAAGCCCACGCCGAGAGCGGCGCCGCTGCCGCCACGACGGCGAGCAAGACCATACGCGTGAATCGGGTCATCACAAAAACCTCCAATAAGTGGTTGTCCCGGCGGGTCGGGCGCCACAATCCGCCTCGCGGGCCGACCGCCTTGAAGCTGTACACGTCCCGGCGGTCACGTGCTCGCGGGCCGGACGCCCGCACCACCGTGGGCCGCCACGTTTTATAGGAACGACGCTCCGCCCCGTCGTAGTACGGACGAAGCGGAGCGTCTTATGTCTATCGTCGCGCAGACGATCCTACTGTAATTCAAGCTATCCACGGGCCACAACTATGTCGAAAGGCCGTGCCCCATTTGTACGCGTTCCAATCCTGAGCTTCGGTGTCTTCTGGTAGTAAGCGGAGTACGCCCCGCCGGGAGTGTGGTTCTGGACGCTGCTCCACAGACCCGTGCCATCGTTCGCGTTGTTCGGATCATCCACGACATACGGCCATGCGGCCTGGAACGAGGCTTGGGTCGTGTACGACTCGAAGTCGTCCTGTAGTACGACGGCGGCCGAGACCGTCGACGCCATTACGACTACTAAACTTAGCAACGCAAGGCTTCTCACGCTCAACTCTCCTCCTCAATTGCTCCTGGGAGTCGCGGCAGGGCCCGAGCCACCTTCTCCTCGCCGGTGCCCAGTCAACTCCCGATTGCCAAGGACTTGAACCTCCAACCACATCACGGGCGGACGGCCCGCCCGCTGCTTGCTCTCCTCAGCACGTGAAAATCAGGGCGCTAGCGCATCCTTCCCGAATTGCCCGCGCACCCACACACGAGCACGCCACACCCCATCCACGGCCTCCTACCTCCACGATCGCCAGTATAACCCCCGCGACCGGCGCGCTACAAGCGGAATTTTGACGCAAAGCGAATTAAAAGCGCGGCGGGCGGTCTGACGCGACCCAAAGCACACGTTCTGCGCGTCCGATAACCGCAGACACGCGCGCCTTGGTCACGGTACCATCCACCCGCTCCACCGACCGCGCCGGACACTCGGCCACCCTGCGGGACCTGCGCTACGGCCGTCGGCCCGCCGCCGCCGGCACAGACGCGGCCCGCCCCCCGGCGGACGATGCCGTCGCGCGCGCCGTTACGGCGCAAGCCTGAGATTTGCATTCTGAAGCCGGCCCAACATGCTATGATGGGGTCAGCCGCCGCGCGCGGCGGCTGACAAGCCCGAGTTGGGCGCGGCCACGCGCCGTGTCGGTATGCGCTGGAGTGCGGCGTCCCGCACAACAAGGAACCCACCCGATGAAGAAAGCTCACCGAATCTGTACCGTCACGGGGTGGATCGTGGCGCTTGGATTCTACGGCGCGGGCGCCGCCGCGGCCCTCGCTCAACCGATCGTCGTCGACAACACCGATTCCGGCTTCACCGTCCTCTTGCAGTCGTGGTCAACCGGCACGTCGGCGGCGGGGCACTATGGGGCCGACTACCGCTACCGCGACACAACCGGGGCGGGCGTAACGCCAGCCGGCGAGGTCGAATGGCGGCCCAACCTGCCGCAAGCCGGGACCTATCAGGTCGCGATCTACTACCCGCAGGGCCCAAACCGCGCAAACAACGCACCCTTCACGGTCCACTACGCCTCCGGCTCGCAGACGTTTGCCGTCAACCAGCAGGCCGGCGGCGGACAGTGGAACGTGCTCGGCAGCTTCGCCTTCAACGCCGGCACCGGCGGGTCCGTGTCGCTGAGCAGCAACGCCAACGCGAGCGTCGTCATCGCCGACGCGGTGCAGTTCACGCTGGCATCCGCGACGGTGAACCTGACGATGGCGGCGAGCCCGGCCGGATGGGGCACGACCGTGCCCGCGATCGGCGGCCCGTACGTGAAGAGCCTGAACGAGGTCGTGTCCATCTCGGCGACCGCGGGCTCGGGCCACCAGTTCCACCACTGGGAGGTCTCCGCCGGATCGGCCGTCGCCAGTCCGACCTCGGCCAGCACGACCGTCACGATGGACCAGGACAAGACGGTGACGGCGGTGTTCGTCGTGCAGGGCGCGGACCCGCCCGAATTCCGCGGCTTCTGGGCCGACGCCTTCGCCGCCGGGTTCAAGAGCACTGCCCAGATCGACACGATGATCAACTGGGCGCTCGCCGGCAACTACAACGCCATCGTGCCTGAAGTCCTCGCCTACCACGACACAGGCGCCAGCGCACACGGTGCATACTGGGATTCAAATATCGTGCCGATGGCGAGCGACATCGTCGGCGGCATCGATCCACTCGCCTACCTGGTGCAGCAGGCGCACGCCCACGGCCTCGAGGTCCACTGCTGGCTGGTGGCGTTCCGCGTGTCCGCCACCTGGCCGCCCGCCGGCAATGCGACGGTCGCAGCCCACCCCGAGTGGCTGATGACACCGCGCGCCGGCATGGGCACCATCGCAACGGTCGGCGGCTATTACACGTTCGACGCCGGCTCCCCCGGCGTGCAATCCTACCTGATGAGCATCGTGCGCGAGCTGTGCAACAACTACGAGATCGACGGGATCCACTGGGACTACATCCGCTACACACAGACCAACGCCGGCTATCCCGCGGTCTGGAGCTATGCCGACTCCTCGCTCCATCGCTATCAGCGGATCTACGGCCTCGACCCGAACTACGTGCCTGATCCCAACTCGCCGCCAACGTCGTGGAACGACTTCCGCCGCCGGACCATCAACGAGGTCGTCCGGCGCGGCATGTTCGAGATGGCCACCTCGCCGAACGTCCGGCAGCCGTTGAAGCACACCGCGGCGCTGGTCACCTGGGCTCCGGCCAGCAGCAACTTCCACAACACCAACGCCTACGCGCTGTTCTCCGACTGGGAATACTGGCAGTCGCAGGGCTGGCTCGATGCAACCGTGCCGATGGCGTACTTCGACGAGCCCACGTACGCCGCGACCTACCGCTCGTGGGTCACCAACTCGATCACGTGGTCAAACAACGCCAACCGCCATTGCTACATCGGCCCGGGCATTTACCTAAACACGTTCGCCGACAGCAAGACGCAGATGCTCTATGCCCGCAACGCCGGCGCCGAGGGCCTCAATACGTATTCGTACGCCGGCACGAACGACGGCGGGCAAACGTGGTCTGACTGGTATCCGTATGTCGCCAGCAACGTCTTCCTCCAGCCGGCTCCCATCCCCACCATGCCGTGGCGCGATCCAACCCTAGCGACCGAGGGCTTCGTCTTCGGCCGCGTCACGAACGGCGCCACCGGCCTCCCCATCGACAACGTGACGATCAAGATCAACGGCGTCGCCGGCCCGCAGACCGACGGCGACGGGTACTACATGGCGTCGCACCTGACGGCCGGCGCCGCGGGCACGGCGTATTCGATCGCGGCGTCCTACACGGGTTACACCGACGCGGTCCGGCCGGCGGTGCTGACGGAGCGCGCGGGCTTCACCGAGGCGAACTTCGCGCTGGGCACCTGGCTCCAAGGGGACTACGACGTGGACGGCCATGTCGACGTCGAGGATTACCAGCGCCTCGTCCCGTGCATGACCGCGCCGAACGTCGGCCCGCCGCCGGCCGGCTGCGACCTGTTCGACTTCGATCTCGACAACGACGTGGACCTGCGCGACATCGCCGTGTTCCAGAAGTCGTTCACGGGGTAGAGCGGTTTCAACGGGTCCGGCGCCGGCCGGGAGGGCGAGGCCACTGCTTTCACGATCTTCGCTTGACGTAAGGTTCGTGCGATGGCTGACTTGGGGAGACGCGGCCGCGGATCGGTGGCGTGCGGAGGTTGGCCATGGACGGCTTTCAGGCGGAGTTGTGGCGGCGCC
>CAIWOY010000401.1 GCA_903914415.1 uncultured Phycisphaerales bacterium
AAAAACGACACCACCGTCGGGTTGGCCGCGGATCGGTGCTCATCCATGCCCATCTCCCTTGACCAGGGCCGACATCATACCGCGTGGCGTGCCGCCCGCCGAGGGGCGGCTTTTGCCGCAGCGGGACCGCTCGTAGAATCGTGACAGGGACCGCCCCTGCGGCCGTCCAAACGTATGGAGTGCCATGAAGCTCGACCGGCGCCTGGGAAGTCTGTTCTGGCCGCTGCTGTGCGCGTGCAGCGCGGCGGTTCTGCCGCGCGCGGCGGCCGAGCCTTCCGTGGCGCTCAAGGTCGAAACGCAGACCGCGTACGTCAACGAGGCGTTCACGATCTCGATCACGATCAGCGACTTTCGCGAGGCCGCGGAGCCCGAGCTGCCGGAAATTCCCAACTGCACGATCCGGGCCGCGGGCGGGCCGGCGGACATGTCGCAGATGACCATCGTCAACGGGCGCCGCTCGGAGTCACGCACGCGGACGTACCAATACGAGCTTACGCCCAAGGCCGTCGGCGAGCTGGTCATCCCGCCGATCGCGGTGCAGGTGGACGGCCAACCGCTGCGGACGCAGGCCACAAAGGTCCGCGTTCAGCCCAGCGACACGGACAAGTTGTTCGCCGTCGAGGTTACGCTCGGCCGCGCCCGCCTCTACGTCGGCCAGCGCGTGCCGGCCACGCTGACGATCTGGGTCAAGTCGCCGTACTACGGCAGCCAGCGCCTCGAGGCCGCTTACGTGCTGCGCAGCATCAGCCCGATCAACTTCGGTCCGTTCCCGCGCGAGATCAGCAACGCCAGCAACGTCGGGCGGATGCGGACGATCGACGGCAAGCAGGAGACGTACTACGCGTACGATTTCGTGACGCCGTTCGTGCCGGAGAAGCCCGGCCGGCTGAGCTTCGACGACATCGAGGTCGGGATCGCGTACCCGACGCGGACGGGGACGCGCAACCTGCGGACCCACGCGGTCGCGCCGCCGATCGAAGTCCAGCCGGTCCCCACCGCGGGCCGGCCCCCCGGCTTCAACGGCGCGGTCGGGCTGTACGACCTCAAGGCGTACGCCAGCCCCACCAGCGTCCGCGTCGGCGACCCGATCGGGCTGACGCTCGAGGTCTTCGGCGACGGGCCGGTCGAGACGCTCCCGCCGCCGCCGCTCTCCGCGAACCAGACCCTGATGGACGGCTTCCGCGTCCCGGACGAGACGCTCGCCGGCGAAATGAAGAACGGCCGCCGGCGCTTCACCGTCACGATCCGCGCGAAGCGCGACAACATCACCGAAATCCCGCCCATCGAGTACCCGTATTTCGATCCCGACGCCGAGCGCTTCGTCGTGGCCAAGACCCAGGCCATTCCGCTGACGGTGACGCCCGCGGCCGAAGTGGAGGCGCCGGAGATCACGCGCCCCACCACTCCATCCCCCGGCGTGGCGACGACACTGGAGGCCCTGGACGGCCTGCGCGACATCGAGACGCGCGAGACCACCCTGCTGGCGACGATGACCCCGATCGCGCCGGGGGTCGTGACGACCATCATGTTTGCTCCACCGGCGGTCTTCCTGCTGACCTGGGCCGGCGTCGCGTTCGTGCAAAGTCGTGCCGCGGACCCGGCGCGCCGCCGCCGGCAAGCGGCCCTCCGATGCGCCCGTCGCCGGATCGGCGCGGCCCGGCAGCGCCCGCCGCACGAGTTGGCCGGCGAAATCGCCGCGGCCCTGGCCGGGTATCTGGCCGACCGGCTGAACGAGCCGCCGGGGCGGTTCACGGGTCAGGCGGCGGTGGAGTTCCTGCGCGCGCGCGGGCTAAGGGCCGCCGTGATCGACCAGTGGTCGGCGGTGGTGGCAGGCTGCGAGGAAGCCACGTTCGCCGGCGGGGCGCGCGCTGACTTGGACGGCCTCGCCCGGCAGGCGCTCGCCTGCCTGACGGCGCTGGAGCGTGCGAAGCTATGAACGGGGTGGTACTAGGATTGCGAACGGTTGTGCTGGCCGCGGTCCTGCTCGCCGTGGCGGCACCGCTATACGCCGAGCCGTTCTCGCCGGCGCGCCAGCACGAGGTTCTGCGCGACGCGCTCAACGCGTACGACCAGGCCGTGGGCAGTGCGCGCCAGGACCCCGAGCGGGCGACGCAGCTCTATCGCCAGGCCGCCGCGGGGTTTTCCGCTCTGACTGACGCGGGCGTGCACAACGCCGCCCTGGAGTACAACCTGGGGAACGCGCATTTCCGCCTGGGCGAGCTGGGCCGCGCGATCGTGCACTACCGCCGGGCGCAGCGCCTGGCCCCGTCGGACGAACGGCTGGCGGCGAATCTGCGCTACGCGCGCGATCGCGTTGAGCCGGCGATTCAGCCCAGCGGCGAAAGTCGCCTGGCGCGGCAGCTTCTCTTCTGGCACTACAACACGTCGCTCGCGCAGCGTTTTGTCGCCCTGGTGGCGTGTGCCGCCGCCGGCTGGCTGCTGCTGACGGTATGGCTCTGGTGGCGCCGGCGGGCCGTGCTGATGCTCGGCCTGCTAGGCGTCGGGCTGGCTCTGGCAACCGGCGTTTCGATCCGCTGGCAGGTCACGGACGAGGCCCGCTACCCACACGCAGTCATCGTGGCGGACAAGCCGTACCTGCGCCTCGGCCGCGGCGAAGGCTCCGACCTGGCCCTCAAGCAGCCCCTCGGCCCCGGCGTGGAGCTACGGATTCTCCAGCAGCGCGGCGACTGGATCGAGGTCCGCCTGCCCAACGACCAGACCGGCTGGCTGCCGGCGACGGCCGTCGAACGCGTGTAGGGCTGCGCCCGAGTGACAGGTGAAAGGTGAGAAGGGGACGCCGCGGCCTACGACGGCCGACACGGGGGTCGGCCGCTACACCAATTGGCGCTCTACGGCCGACACGGGGGTCGGCCGCTACAGTTCGTACCGGCTGCGCTCCTCGTCCGCGAGGATGTCCGCCAGACGCATGCGCACGTAATCCACGTCGACGGTCACGTCTTTGTTGACCGCATCGCTCGCGTTGAACGCGATCTCCTCGACCACCTTCTCGACGATCGTGTACAGCCGGCGGGCCCCGATGTTCTCCAGGAGTTGGTTCGCCTTGTACGCCATCTGGGCCATCTCGACGATCGCCTCGTTCGTGACGGTCAGCGTGACGCCCTCGGTCCGCAGCAGCTCGATCTGCTGCTTCAGCAGCGCGTTCTCCGGCTCCGTCAGAATGCGGTAGTAATCCTCCGCGCTCAGGTCCGTCAGCTCCACCCGCAGCGGGAACCGCCCCTGCAGCTCCGGCATCAGATCGCTCGGCCGCGCCTGCGTGAACGCCCCCGCCGCGATGAACAAAATGTGGTCCGTCCGCACCAGGCCGTACCGCGTGCTCACGCTCGTCCCCTCGACCAGCGGCAACAAATCGCGCTGCACGCCGCTGCGCGAGACCTCCGGCCCGCTGCCCTCCGTCAGCCCCCCGCCGCAGATCTTGTCCAACTCGTCAAGGAAGACGATCCCGGACTCCTGCGTGCGCCGGATGGCGGCCTGCTGCAGGGCGTCCTGGTCCACGAGCCGATCGATTTCCTGCTGGATCATCACGTCCAGCGCCTCGGGGACCGGCACGCGCCGGCGCTTGCCGCGCGGCGGCATGATCCGCTCCATGAACTGCTCGAACTCGGGCCCCATCTGGTCGAGGCCCATCGTGCTCATGACGTGCCGGGGCACGGCCCGCTCTTCGACGGTCACCTCGACGGAGCGCTCGACCAGCCCGCCGGCCTGAAGCTGGCTGCGCAGCTTCTCGCGCGTCCGCTGCCGCCGCTCGACCTGCTCGGGATCGGGGCCGTCGTGGCTGTCGCCGTGCGGCAGCAACTGATCGAGAATGCGGTCCTCGGCGGCCCGCAGGGCGCGGTCGCGGACGCTCTGCGCAAGGCGTTGACGCTCCAGGGCCACGGCCCGCTCGACCAGGTCGCGGACGATGCTGTCCACGTCCCGCCCGACGTAGCCGACCTCGGTGAACTTGGTGGCCTCGACCTTGATGAACGGGGCCTCGACGAGCTGGGCCAGCCGGCGGGCGATCTCGGTCTTGCCGACGCCGGTCGGGCCGATCATCAGGATGTTCTTGGGGCAGACGTCGTCGCGCAGGTCCGCGGGCAGCCGCAGCCGCCGCCAGCGGTTGCGGATCGCCACCGCCACCGCGCGCTTGGCTTCGTCCTGCCCGACGATGTGCCGATCCAGCGCCTGCACGATCTGTCGCGGGGTCAACTCGTCCATAAACCGCTCTGGTCCGGCGGCCCGCCGCCGCGGGGCCCCCACACCCGCGTGAATCATAGCGGCCGCCGCCACCCCGGAGCAAACCGCCCGCGCGGGCAGACGACACGGCCGCGGACGTGTACAATTCGATCCGAGCGGCCCACAGGAAGCCGTGGACGCCCAGATAGTCTCCGGCCCTTGCGCCCGCGAAACACGGAAGGCCACGATGACGCCTGAAGAGCTTCGTGCCAAGTTCCCGATCACCCGGCGCTACAACTTCCAGGACCACGCCGGCGTCGCACCCCTCTCCGCGCCGGCGGCTGAAGCGCTGGCGGCGTATGCCCGCGAGCAGTCGGAAACGTCCTACGTGGGCGGCACGCGGTACCGCGCCGTCGAGCACGTGCGCCAAGCGGCGGCGAAGCTGCTCGGCGCACACGCCGACGAAATCACCTTCATCAAGAACACCTGCGAGGGCATTAGCTGGGTCGCCAACGGCATCCCCTGGATTACCGGCGACAATGTCGTCTCCAACAGCATGGAGTTCCCCGCCAACGTCTATCCCTGGCTGAACCTCGAGCAGCGCGGCGTGCACGTGCGGAGCATCGCCGAGGAGGACGGGCGGATTCCATTCGACCGGCTCAGCGCCCGGATCGAACAACGCACGCGCGTCGTCGCCATCTCCGCCGTCCAGTGGAGCAACGGCTTCCGCATGGACCTCGCCCGGCTGGGCGAGCTGTGCCAGGAGCGCGGCGTGCTGTTGTTCGTCGACGCGATTCAGGCGCTGGGCGTGCACCCGATTGACGTGAAGGCGATGAACATCGACTTTCTGGCCGCGGACGGGCACAAGTGGCTCTGCGGCCCGGAAGGCGCGGGGATCTTCTACTGCCGGCGCGAGCTGCTCGGCCACTTGCACCCGACCGAGCTCGGCTATCTGTGCATGAAGCACAGTTGGGACAGCCGCGAGCGGAAGATCGACTTGCGTGATGACGCGCGCCGCTTCGACAGCGGGGCCTACAACCTCGCGGGGATCGCGGCGCTGGGCGGCTCGCTGGACCTGCTGCTCGAAGTGGGCATTGACGAGATTCAATGGCAGGTCAAGCAGCTCACGGACCTGCTCGCCGACGGGCTGCAGCGGAAGGGTTGGCGCGTGCACAGCCCGCGCGGTGCCGCCGAATGGAGCGGGATCGTCTCGTTCTCGTCTGATAAACACGACCTCGCCGCACTGCGCGACCACCTGCTCAGCGAGTTCAAGATCGTCGTCGCCCAGCGGCTCGGCCGGCTGCGGGCCAGCCCGCATTTCTACAACACCGCGGAAGAGATCGAGCAGTTGATCGCCGCCCTGCCCGCGGTACACGCTTGAAAGCCGCTGCGCGGCCCGCGCCCGACCGACCTTTCCGTAATCCCGCGGTCCTCTTTCTCGCCGCGCCGTGTGCCAGAAACCTCTTGAACAAAGCCCTACGTACCGAGATATAATAAGATACAGAGCGGGAGTACTCGATGTGGCGGCCCGCGGGGTCGGACTGCCGGCAGGAAAGAAGCGATGAGAAGGACCGCGTTAATGATCCGTTGTGTTCCGCGGTACGGGTACGAGAAGACCGAGGTGCGCACCATCGACCTCGATGTGCCGCAGGATGCGGATCCGAGCCAGCTTCGCGAGGCGGTCTACTTCTACTTCGCGGCGCGCGGCATCAGCGATGCCGTCTACGACGTCGGCGTCGACGACGACGGCTACTTCGCGGTCATCAACGACGAGGCCTACGACGCCCAATGGGGCCGCCCGCTCCTGTAGCCTCTCCCCGTCGGCTTGCGTCGCAGTCAGTCTCAATTCCAACTTCGCCCCGTAGCGGTTGCCGGCACGGGCGCCTATTGTTAAAGCGCCTCTGAGGAAACGGCCCGGAGATCCGGGTGCTGATCGGCATCTGACCGGCACGCGGTCGCCGGCGCACCTCTGTTTGGAGTCGAGTCGGATGAGCGACTCGGGAACGCCGCACGAACGCCTCACCGACACGCTGCCCGGCGTCGGGCACGTCATCGCCGTCGGCGCCGGCAAAGGCGGCGTCGGCAAGAGCACGATCGCCGTCCTCGCCGCCGCGGGGCTCCTGCGCGCGGGCTACAAGGTCGCGCTGCTCGACGGCGACGTCTACGGCCCGTCGCTGCCCAAGCTCACCGGGACCGAAGACCGCAAGCCGCAGGTGGGCCCCAACGGCCGCCTGCTGCCCGTCGAGATCGACGGGCTCAAGCTGGTCAGCATGGGCCACCTGCTCGCCCGCGATCAGGCCGTCATCTGGCGCGGCCCAATGGCCCAGAAATACGTCAAGGAAATGCTCGACGCCACCGAGTGGGGTCCCCTCGATTACCTGTTCGTCGACCTGCCGCCCGGCACCGGCGACATCCCGCTCACCCTCGCCCAGACCATCCCGCTCGCCGGCTTCCTGATCGTCTGCACGCCCCAGGACGTCGCCGTTATGGACGCTGTACGGGCGCTGCAGATGTACCGGCGTCTCGGCGTCGAGCCGCTCGGAATCGTCGAGAACATGAGCTACTACGTCTGCCCGCACTGCGGCCACCGCGACGAGATTTTCAGTCACGGCGGCGCCAAGCAGGCCGCCGCCGACCTGGGCGTGCCGTTCCTCGGTGCGATTCCGCTGAACGTCGCGATCCGCGCCCACGGCGACGCCGGCCGCCCGTTTGCATACTTCACGGACGCGGAGCCCGCCGTTATCGCGGCGTTGAACGACTTCATCACGCGCCTGGCGGAGCAGCTCCAGGTGCGCGTCCGCCAGCGCACGCCGCTGCCGCAGCTCAAGATCAGCGGCTAGGGCGGATTCAAGAAAAGCCCGGCGCTAGTCGGGAGGGCGAATCGGGAGGGCGAGGCCACTGCTTTCACGATCTTCGCTTGACGTAAGGTTCGTGCGATGGCTGACTTGGGGAGACGCGGCCGCGGATCGGTGGCGTGCGGAGGTTGGCCATGGACGGCTTTCAGGCGGAGTTGTGGCGGCGCC
>CAIWOY010000402.1 GCA_903914415.1 uncultured Phycisphaerales bacterium
AGCCGATCGGCCGCGCTTCGCGCGGGGCGTCGGCGGTCGGCACATCCCAGTATTCGGGGATCGTGCTACTCACGCGTGGCGTTCTCCGCGGGCGCGGTGTCGGGCGCGGCGGGCTGAGCTGTTTCGGGTACGGGGACGAGGGTTGGCTCCATCGCCGGCGCGCGGCGCGGGTAGATGAAAAGCTGGTCGCCGTCCTCGCTCATTCTTCCCGCGCGCTGTGTGCCCGGCCGACCACCGTCGTCCTTGCCGTTCACGCCGAACGAGTAGAGTTGGTAGCCATCGGGGCCCTCGCGGCGATAGGTGAAAGACGGGGCGCCGAACGGGTCGGGCGGCAGCGTATCGATGTGGCCGGGCACGAGCTCAGCGAGTGCGTCCGGATAATCGCCGTGCTCGGCCTTGAAGCGCTGGAGGGCGACGATCAAACGCGTCGCCCGGCGAGAAGCTTCGCCGTTGGCCACGGTTTGGAAGGCACGGCGGCTACTAATCCGGGTCATCGCGCTGAACGAGCGGCCGTCGAAGACGTTGAAAGGCGCCGCATGGCCCTCGATTCCGTGAAATGCGGACAAAGCGTCGGCATACGGCTGGGTGCCGACCCGCTCGAGCAACGCCACAAAACGGCGCAGCTTCGCCTCGACCGTTCGCCGGTCGTTATAGAAGACGGACGCGAGGTTCCACGCCCGGCTGCAAGGGGGAGCGGTTGGGGCGCTCCCTCTATTGACCGCGAGCAGGTACGGTGCCTGGACGGTCACGTCGAGCCAGCCGTTGCCATCGGCGTCGCGCGTGAAGCAGGCATCCACACCCGCCTGCCAGGCGGCGGCTTCCCCGCGGACGGCTGAGCGCCACCGGTCGGCCAACGGGGATATCGCGCGGAGCGTGGCGTCCATGTCAGCGGCGAGGGCCGGCGAAATGTCGCGCTCGAGCGTCATATTCCGCAACTCGTCGAGGCAATACTGCTGGCACGCCGCGCTCACCAGGATCGAGATGAGCGAGTCCGGCGTCAAGCTGTCGGCGAGCCACAGCCCCGTCTTCAGGTCCTCCCAGGCGGCGTCCGTATCGTGCAGTTGGGCGTGTTGGTAGCGTGCGTCCGCCGCAAGCACCTTGACCGCGGCCCGCACCTTGCGGTGTGTCACAACGCCGGATTGCCCGCTCAGCTCGGCCCAGGTGCAATAGCACCAGGCCCGCCCGCGCCACGCCCGCAGCTCGTCGAGCTCCCGGCGGGTCAGACCCAATTCAAGGTGCGCCATGACCGCCTGCAAATGGGGTCGCGTGGCCGGTCCCCAGTCGCCGTTCAGAGTGTCGAGCACGTCCAGAATCCCGAAAGGGGGAACTGACGGGTGGTCGGGCGAGCTAGGTAGCCCTCCCTGGCGCCAGTCCCAGGCCATCCCCTTCGGCGGCGGCGGGCAGTTGAACGTGATGTCCTGCCCAAGCGTCAGCAGGACGGGGAGCAACTCGGCCGTCACGTCATCCGCGCTGGGCGTCCGTTCCGGGCACAGCCCCGCGTAGTACCTGTCCATCGGTCGAGGTGGCATGACGGTGAGCCGCAGATAGGCATACCGGCCGAACGCGGCGAGCAGGGCGGCTCCGACTGCCAGGCGCACTACGATCCAGCCCCATTGCCGCCGTCCCGCGGTTGGCTCTGTGGCTGTCAAGGCTGCGTACTGACCTCGCGGCGATTGGCGGAGCCCGACCGGTCCCGCCTCCGGGGGCGGTGTGGCCGGTTCCGACGCCGGGCGAGCATCATACCTGGCGGACGAACCAGCTTCGAGCGGGCCGGGCACGGCCTGGCTTTGCCGTGCTGCACCGCACCACCTGTGCCGGATCTTCGCTCCCGTGTCCCGGCCGCGCCGCGTTCATCGCCCGTACAGTCTCTGCCCGGAACGCTGGCCCCGCGGCGTCCAGCGCCGCTTTCCCGACCGCCCTCGGCACGTCGTCCGCGGCCGGCGCGCTCCTGGCTTGGCCGCCCTGCCCAAAACAACCCGGGTAACCCAACCAACCCCTTTCCAGCACGCACTTTACCCGCCCCAGGAAAGAGGGGCACACGCGGCGCCCGTTACGCCCCATGCGGCGGCCTTGCGATCACGCCGCCCGCCTGCTATAAAGCGGGTTTCGGGGGGGACGGATGGTGCACCCATGCGACTGACAGCAGAGCGAATGCCGAACCTGGTGACAGCCCGCCGCGCGGGCATCAGTTTGGCGTGGCCTCTCCCCGCCAGCCGACCGGTGTCTGTCCGTCGTCGCGTGCCGGCGACAGCGCGACCGGTCCGGCACCCGCCGGAGGATGACAGTTGCTCAGCGCCGCGTGGAAGGTCGGGTGCCCAGGGTGCGGTGACGACCCGCGCGGTTAGACGGTTTTGCAGCCCGCAACTATGTAAACGCCTATAGGAGGTCACGATGCCACAGGAAGAAATCAGCGCCGCGGCCCGTACGTACAATCCTCCCGCCGCTTTCGCGAAGCAGGCCTACATCAAGTCGATGGACGAGTACAAGAAGATGTACGACAAGTCCATCAAGGATCCCGACGGCTTCTGGGGCGAAGTCGCCAGCGGCTTCTACTGGAAGCAGAAGTGGGCCAAGGTCCGCGAGTACGAGTGGAAGGACAAGATCGCGATCAAGTGGTTCCAGGGCGGCCAGACCAACATCGCCTACAACTGCCTGGATCGCCACCTCGAGCAGCGCGGCAACCAGGTCGCGATTCTCTGGGAAGGCAACGAGCCCACCGAGTCGGCCAAGCTCACCTATCGCGAGCTGCACGCCGAGGTCTGCAAGTTCGCGAACGTGCTCAAGAAGTTCGGCGTCAAGAAGGGCGACCGGGTGTCGATCTACATGCCGATGGTCAAGGAGCTGGCGATCGCGATGCTGGCGTGTGCCCGCATCGGCGCGGTGCACTCGATCGTCTTCGGCGGCTTCAGCCCGGATTCGCTGGCGGATCGGATTGTCGACTCCACCTGCGGGACGCTCGTCACGACCGACGGCGTGTTCCGCGGCGCCAAGGCGGTGACCCTGAAGGCCAACGCGGACCAGGCGATGGACCTGGCCGCCAAGCAGGGCGTGCACGTCAAGACCTGCCTCGTCTACCGCCGCGTGGGCGACAAGATCACGACCGGCATGAAGGCCGGCCGCGACCACTGGTGGCATGACGTCATGAAGGACGCTTCGGACAAGTGCGAGCCCGAGTGGCTGGACGCCGAGGATCCGCTCTTCATCCTGTACACCTCCGGCTCGACCGGCAAGCCGAAGGGCGTGCTGCACACGGTCGGGGGCTACATGGTCTTCGTCGGCGTGTCGCACAAGTACATCTTCGACTACCACGACGGCGACATCTTCTGGTGCACGGCGGACATCGGCTGGGTCACCGGGCATTCGTACATCGTCTACGGCCCGCTGTGCAACGGCGCGACGAGCGTGATGTTCGAGGGCATTCCGACGTACCCGACGGCCAGCCGCTTCTGGGACATCGTGGACAAGCACAAGGTCACGCAGTTCTACACCGCCCCGACCGCGATCCGCGCCCTGATGCGCGAGGGCGAGAAGTGGGTCGAGGGCCACGACCTCTCGAGCCTCAAGCTGCTCGGCACCGTCGGCGAGCCGATCAACCCCGAAGCCTGGATGTGGTACCACCGACACATCGGGCGCGAGCGCTGCCCGATCGTCGACACCTGGTGGCAGACGGAGACCGGCGGCATCCTGATTACCCCGCTCCCGGGCGCCATACCCACCAAGCCCGGCTCGGCGACCTTGCCGTTCTTCGGCGTCAAGCCGGCGATCCTCGACGAGCAGGGCCGGGTCGTAGAAGGCCCGGCGTCCGGGGCGCTGTTCATCACCGAGCCGTGGCCGGGCATCATGCGGACCGTCTATGGCCAGCACGAGCGTTTCAAAGAGATGTACTTCAGCCGCGTGCCGGGGTACTACTTCACCGGCGACGGCTGCCGGCGCGACGCGGACGGGTACTACTGGATCACCGGCCGGATCGACGACGTGATCAACGTCTCCGGGCACCGGCTGGGGACGGCGGAGGTGGAGAGCGCGCTGGTGTCGCACCCGGCGGTCGCCGAGGCGGCGGTGGTCGGGTATCCGCACGAGATCAAGGGGCAGGGCATTTACGCGTACGTGACGCTGAAGGTCGGCCAGGAGTACACGGACGAGCTGAAGAAGGCGCTGATGGTGCACGTGGGGAAGGAGATCGGCCCGATCGCCCGGCCGGACGTGATCCACTGGGCCCCGGGGCTGCCCAAGACGCGCAGCGGCAAGATCATGCGCCGGATTCTGCGCAAGATCGCCGAGGGCCAGCCGGACCAGATCGGCGACGTAACCACGCTGGCCGATCCGAGCGTCGTGCAGCACCTGATCGAGAACAAGTAAGCGCGGTGGTGCCGGCCGCCGGGTCGGCCCGTGCGGGTGCCGAGCCCCGGCAGTGATGCCGGGGTTGGCTTTGGCCGGCGGACGTTCGTTACAGGTCAACGGTGCCGGCGGCCACGGGACGGGAGCACGAGTCCCGGCCTGTGGCCGCCGGGCTGTTGGCGCAGCTCATGGTGCAGTAACACCTGGCCCCCAGCCGGCCCGGGGGGTCACAAGAGGAGAGCAGAACATGACGACAATGGCAGCGCCACGGCCTCAGTCGGCTCCGGCTACGGCCGCGCCGGTGATGAACCGCTGGCTCGTTGTGCTCGGCGCGCTGGTGATCCAGGTCAGCCTCGGGGCGGTCTATATCTGGAGCGTGTTCCAGACGCCGCTGCGGGAAGCGTTCAAGGGCTGGACGGAAACTGCGGTTACCCTTCCCGCCCAGATTGTCCTGGCCACGTTCGCGCTGGCCGTGATCTTCGGCGGGCGGTTTCAGGACCGCCTGGGGCCGCGAATCGTGGCGACCGTGGGCGGCGTGATTCTGGGGTTGGGGCTGATGCTGTC
>CAIWOY010000403.1 GCA_903914415.1 uncultured Phycisphaerales bacterium
CGGCCCACGCTGGCCGACGATTGGCCATTGCTGGTGACACGTCGTCGTCGCCTGCACAACGCCGCCCACCATGAGGACAGGGGACACCAAAACACATTCCGATTACGGATCCAAGGCGCGCTTGCCGCCGAAATGGCCGGTTTTAGCCGCCTTCTGCGCCCCCGTTGTGCGCCCGCGTCACCGTAGGGCAGGTCGCGTTTGTGTGCGACCTGCCGGGCGCCTGGCTTCGTATGCCACGACGGACTTCGCCAGACCGGGCCACCCGCCGCGTCCACAAGGAGTAGTCACACCCGCGCGTCCGGGTGGAATCGGGCTCGCTCACGACGGGGCGGCGCCAGCCTCTCGCCGCCGCAGCAGGCGTTGCTCGAGCTCGTCGAGCACCTCGGCCATGGGGACCTCGCGCACGCCGCCCGGCGTCTTCCAGAGCGCCGTGCCGCCGTGATCGCGCGCCTTTTCGACGCGCTGCACCGCCATCAGCACGGTGGAGTGCTGCTTGTTGCCCAGCAGGCGGCCGACTTCGGGGGAGCTGAGGCGGGTATGCTTGCGGAGCAGGTACATGACGATCGCCCGCGCCTGGGTCACGGAGCGGTCCCGCGAGTCGGAGCGCAGGGCCTCGCCGGTGACGCCGAAATGGGCGGCCACGAGCCGTTCGATCTCGGGCGCCTCGGGGGGGCGCGTGGCCGGCACGTAGTCCTCGACCGTCCGGCGCGCCAGATCGACGCCGATCGGCTCCTTCGTCAACGAGGCCACCGCCACGAGCTTGTAGAGGGCGCCCTCGAGCTCGCGCACGTTGCGGGTGATGCGGTGCGCGAGGAAATCGAGCACCTCGCCGGGCAGCGCACAGTGCATCGCCGTCGCCCGCCGCCGCAGAATCTCCCGCCGGGTCGCGAAGTCCGGCGGGTACACTTCGACCACCATCGCCGCGATCAGGCGGTCGATGAGGGGCTCGGAGAGGGTCGCGATGTTCCGGGGGTGCCGGTCGGAGGAGAGGACGACGGTCTTGCCGGAGGCGTCGATGGCGTCGAACGTGTGGAGGAACTCCTCCTGCGTCGCCTTCTTGTACGCCAGGAAGTGGATGTCGTCGATGACCAGCAGGTCCACGTTCCGGAACCGCGCGCGGAAGCCATCGACGCGCCCGGTCTTGACGGCGTAGATGAACTCGTTGGTGAATTCCTCGCCGGACAGGTACCGCCACTCCAGTCCGGGGTGCGCGCGGCTCACGTCGTTGCAGATCCCCTGGAGCAGGTGCGTCTTGCCGAGACCGCACCCGCCGTGCAGGACGACGTGCTTGAACGCCTGGCCGGGAGCGTGCGCGACCGACGAGACCACCGAGAACGCGAGTTGGTTCGACGGTCCGACGACAAACGCGTCCAGCTCGCTGCGGAGCGTCGGGCGGGGGCGGACCGCCGGGGGCGGGACCGGTGGCGCCGCCCGCGGGGCGGGAGGCCCGGCCGGAGGCGGGTCGCCGTCCGCCGGCCGCGGCGCCTGGGCCGCGGCGCGCCCGTTCGTCACCCGGATCGCCACCTGCGGCTCAGCCCCGACGACCTTGCGCACCGCTTCGACCAGGTGCGTCATGAAGTTCGTGCTGATCCAGTTCCCGACGAACTCGTTGGCGACCTGCACGTCGAGCACTTCGCCTTCGAGCTGAAAACTGGCCGTGTCGCCAAACCAGGTGCGAAAGCGCGTGGCCCCGATCAGGTCGGCTACGTGTTCGCGGATGGCGCAGACCTTCTCCCTCGGCGCAAGCTCCACCGTCCACCTCACGGCACGAGTATGTCGCACAAATCAAACGTTGAGAAGATGCTCAACGAGCGTGACTAAAACTGATCTCCCACTCACGACTTCGTGACGGAATCATAACACAGCCTCGCGCGCTACGCAACGCCGCCGGCGCTGCAAAAGTGATGACAAGCGCGCAAGCCACGCAGCATCAGACGTTGGTGACTCAAAAAAAACTTTGTCCTCACAGGTTGTCCACCGAATGCGACCCGTCCCGGCTGCGCGCACGCGTCCCGGCGTCAGCGCCAACGGTACAGGTACGCCTCCCGTTGCGCCGCGCGCACGAACCCGAATCGCTCGTACAAACGCGCCGCCGGCGCGTTGCGCTCGTCGACCACGACGGTCAGCCGCCGCGCATTTCGTGCGCGGCACTGCTCCAGCGCACGCCGTAGCAACAGCGCGCCCACCCCGCGCCGGCGCCACGCCGGCACCACGCCCATGTACACGACGTCCAGAACCGTGTCGCGCGCCAGCCGCGTGAGCAGCAGGCACGCCGCGTCCTGCCCGGCCACGCGCGCCACTTCCCACAAGCGTGGATCGAAGCGCCCGGCGGCCTGGTGCGCCCGCAGGACGTCGTCGATCGGGCGCAACCCGCTTAGCTCCGGGCAATCGCGGCTGTCCCGATACGTCTCAGGAATGACCCGGGCGAAGTCAGCGTGCGTGCGCGCATCGTAATGGACCCATTCCGCCTCATCGCGGGCGGGCGGGTCCACCCACGGGTACAGGGCGTCGCGCTCCAGGTACGTCAGCGGCGCCAGCGGCCGGAACCCAGCCCGCATCAGCAGCTCGCGCTGCCCCGTCGCCCCCGGCTCCAGCAGTGCCTGCGCGTAATGCAGGCTCCGCTCTCGCAAACGCGCCAGTCCCTCCACCGTCACCTGCCACTGGTCGTCGGGAACGATCCCGGGCAGCCCGGGCGCGGGCGTGATGATGATCGTGGTGCGGCCCGCGAGCAGCACGGCGAGGAACAGGGCGCTGGGCATCTCGGCGGCACCGCAGCGCCACCCTTCCCACCCGAGCGTGCTTTCGGCCAGGTACTCGCGAAAGGCAGCGACCTGCCCCGGGTCTGCCAGACGCCCGGCGACCGCGCTGCCGAGCAGCAACGGCAGCGCTCCGTCCAGTTCGCTTGGTAGAAGTGTTTCGAGTGACGCCATCTCGCCGTGGCTCCTCGGCATGGCGGCCGTCTTGGCGTTCCGGGCCGTGCCGGGTAGAATCCGCTATGGATTTGAGCGCGAGCCGTCGGGATTGGCAAGGGAGATTCGTACAATGAGGAGCGCACGATTCTGGGTCGCCGCCGCCGTCGCAGGGCTGTTCGCGGTTACGGTCGCCTTCGCCGGCGATGACAAGCCGGAGAAAAAACCCGCCGCGGAGCCGGCCGAGAAGTCCGCGGCGGTCAAGGTCGGGCAGGAGGTGCCGGACTTCACGCTGCTCGACTGCGCCGGCACCAAGCACAAGCTGTCCGACTACAAGGACAAGGTCCTGGTCCTCGGCTGGGTGAACCAGGAGTGCCCGTGGAGCCGCAAGTCGGTCCCGGTCGTCAAGGCGTTGCAAAAGAAGTACGCCGACAAGGGCGTCGCCTGGCTCGGCGTCGAGAGCACGTTCTCGCGCAAGCCGGAGGAGAACGAGACGTACATCAAGGACACCGAGCTGCCGTTCACGATCCTGATGGACAACGACGGCAAGGTCGGCAAGACGTTCGGGGCCAAGACGACCCCGCACATCTTCGTCATCAACAAGGGCAAGCTGGCCTACGCCGGCGCGCTCCACGACGACCAGTTCGGCAAGAAGCCGGAGAGCGAGGTCCGCAACTACGTGGACGACGCGCTCGGCGCCGTCCTCGCCGGCAAGGACGTGCCGCTGGCCGAGACCACGCCGTGGGGCTGCGGCGTGAAGTACAAGGACGCGGACAAGGCAAAGCACGCCGGCCACGGGCCGGAGAAGCCGGCGGAGAAACCGTAGACGCGTGGGTCAGCGGCACACACACAAGGAGCGCGGCGGGCCACCCGGGGCGACGAGGGTTCGACCCCGGTGGCTCGGGCGGGCGGCCGTCCGGCCACGGGCGGGTGCCGCGGCTGGCTTGGCGCTGCTGACGTTACTCGCGGGGTGCAGCGAGGGCATTCACTGGCCGGGGGTCACCTCGATTCGCTGGCACGGCCCGACCTATCAGGACGCGCACGCCGTCGCGCAGCGGGAGCACAAGCTCACCTTCGTCTACTTCCGAAACTGGTACCTCAAGGAATGCACGGAGTTCGAGGAGCACTTGCTCGGCGACCTCGAGGTCGTCGGCGAGACACGCAGCCTGATCTGCGCCGTCCTGGACTTCGACTGGGACCGGCAGCTCGCCGAGAAGTGGGACATCAAGATGGTGCCTGCGTTCGTGATCACGACCCCCGACGACGAGGTGCTGGTCAAGCAGCAGCGGCCCATCAGCCGGGACGAGCTGCTCAAGGCCCTCCGCCTCGCGCGGGAGAAGTTTGGCGGCAACGCGAAACCACCGGCCACCCTGCCGCGTCTGTGGCCGAAGGCGCAACGGGATGACGGCTCGGGACCGGGCACGCGCGGATAGGACAAGGTTCGGCCTTGTCCATGACTGTGGCGGCCGACTCGTGCTCGCCGCGGCGTTGCTGATGCTCTGCTGGCTGCCGGCCTGCGACGAAAGCGGGGCCGACGCGTCGGGGCTCGAGTTCGTGTTCGGCGAGACCGGCATGGGGCCGGGGGAGTTCAGCTATCCGCGGGCGGCCGTGCGCGGCGCGAATGATCGGCTGTACATTGTCGACAAGGCCGCGCGCATCCAGTGCTACACGCCCGACGGCCGGTTCGCGTTCGGCTGGCGGATGCCCGAGTGGCAGGCCGGCAAGCCGACCGGCCTCGGCGCCGGGCCGGACGGGAAGATCTACGCTGCGGACACGCATTACTCGCGCGTCGTGGTGTTTGACGCCGACGGCACGCGCGTCGGGGAGTTCGGGTCGCGCGGCGAGGGCCCCGGGCAGTTCATCCTGCCGACGGACGTGGCCGTCACGCCCGCGGGCGACGTCTACGTCGCCGAGTACGGCGGCAACGACCGCATCAGCAAGTTCTCGCCGAGCTGGGAGTATCGGTTCAGCTTCGGCGGGCGCGCGGCGGGGTCAGCGCAGCTTCAGCGGCCACAGGCGCTGCTGCTCGACGACGACGGCACGCTGTGGGTGGCCGACGCGTGTAATCATCGCATCTGTCATTTCACGGCGGACGGCGAACTGCTCGGCACGTTCGGCCGCGCCGGGACTGCGCTCGGCGAACTGCGTTTCCCATACGGCCTCGACCGGCTTTCGGACGGCACGTTCGTCGTCGCCGAGTACGGCAACAACCGCGTGCAGCGGTTCGACGCGTCCGGCCACAGCCTCGGCGTGTGGGGCACGGCCGGCCGCAAGCCGGGGCAGCTCGCGTATCCGTGGGCCGCGGTCGTCGCGCCCGGCGACCGCGTTTTCATCCTCGACTCGGGCAACAACCGCGTGCAGGTGATCCGCGGCCTCGCCGCCGACACGTGGCGCCGGTAGCGGGCGGCCCGCGTTGGTCGCACCAGCTTTTGCTTGTCGCCGGGCCACGTCTCGGGAATAATCCAAACGTCGCAGGAGACGCAATGCGCCGCCGCGGTGCCTTCACGTTGATCGAGTTGCTCGTCGTCGTCGCGATCATCGCGCTGCTCGTGGCGTTGCTCTTGCCGGCGCTCTCCGGGGCCCGCGCGCAGGCCAAGAAGACCAAATGCCAGGCCAACCTGCGCAGCATCGGCCACGCCGTGCAGTTCTATCTCAACGACAACCGCGACACGTACCCGGATGCGCAGTTCTACGGCTGCCTGGGCTACATCGGGCGAAGCCCCTGGCACGGGCCGCTCGGCAGTCAGATTCCTGAGAGCCAGCGGCCGATGAACCGCTACTTTGCGGTGGAGGACAACACGATCGACGACAAGCCGCAGGTCGAGCGGAAGCGGAACGACCTGTTCGAGTGCCCGGCCGACGCCGGCGATGCCTACGCCTACTTCAACCTGTACGGCAAGTTCTTCGTCGAACACGGCACGAGCTACACGTATTGCAGCGACAGCCGCGAGATCGACCCATCTGTCGGCCCGCCGCTGGTCCCGACATTCGGCGTACTGAGCTGCCGGGGTCTGCGGGCCGCGCAGATCAAGCACACGCCGAAGAAGATCGTGTTCCAGGAGCCCGTGTTCAACCCGATGCTCGATCCGCAGGACGCGCGGGCCCAGTGGCACTTCCACGGCCGCGCCCACGGCAACCTGTTGTTCGGCGACGGGCACGTGACCTTCAACTTCCCGCAGATTTTCGACCCCTACGCCCCGCCCGACGAAAACGCGGCCTATTTCTAGACCCGTTGCAGAAGCCCTACGCGCGACGGAAGGCCTTCGTCAGCACCACGTACACCCCCAGCGACACGGCGAAGCTGATGAACCAGGCGTAGTGATACAGCTCCACCCAGACCGGCGGAACCGGCACGTCCGCCACCGTCGCTAGAAAACCCGGCACGCAGGGGGCGATGCCCGCCAACAGCGCGATCAAGGCCAGCGGGTTCACGCCGCCGGCGTACCAGTAGGGGCCGTCGGCGCGGTACAGACCGGCCAGATCGAGCCGCGTGCGACGAATCAGGTAGTAGTCGGCGATCAGGATGCCGCCGACCGAGCCGAGCAGTCCGGAGTATGCGACCAGCCACTTGAAGATGTAGCCGGACGGGTCGGCGACGAGCCGCCAGGGCTGGATCAGGATGCCGATGACGCCGGTGATCAAGCCGCCGGTGCGGAAGGAGATGCGTTTGGGCCACAGGTGAGCGAAATCGTTGGCCGGACTGACGACGTTGGCGGCGATGTTGGTCGCGAGCGTCGCGAGGCACAGCGCGAACATCGAGATCACCAGCACCGCGGGGTTCGTCATGCGGGCCAGCAGCACGACGGGGTCCCAGATCGGCTGGCCGTAGATCACGATGGTGGCGGACGTGACCGCCACGCCGATGAAGGAGTAGAGGGCCATCGTCGTGGGCAGCCCGAGCGCCTGGCCGAGCACCTGGTCGCGCTGCGAGTAGGCGTAACGCGTGAAGTCCGGGATGTTCAGCGCCAGCGTGGCCCAGAAGCCGACGTTGGCGGTCAACGCCGGGAAGAAGAAGACCCAGAACCGCCCCGCCTTGGGGCCGCCGGGGACAAACGCGGACGGCTGCGAGAGGATGGGGCCGAAGCCCCCGGCCTGGCGATAGGCCCAGGCGAGCAACAGCAGGCCCAAGGCGATGAGCAACGGCGCCTTGATGTTCAGCAGGAAGCGAATGGTCTCGATGCCCCGGTAGATCACGA
>CAIWOY010000404.1 GCA_903914415.1 uncultured Phycisphaerales bacterium
CGACGGAGCCGCCGCTCCGGACCCCGGTTCGCCGGCCGGCTGCGAGCCCCACGGCTGCACGAAGCACGACCTCTGTCGCCTGCGGAAATACGCGCAGATGTACGCCGCGGACCCGACGCGTTTCCGCGGCGTGCAGCGGCAGCTCGCCGGCCGCGCGCATGAGCATCCCGAGATCACGTACGATCCGCGCAAGTGCATCCTGTGCGGAATCTGCATTCAACTCGCCCAGCAGGCCGGCGAACCGCTCGGGCTGACGCTGATCGGGCGCGGGTTTGACATGCGCGTGGACGTGCCGCTGAGTGAACCGCTCCACGAGGCGCTGCGAACCGCCGGCCGTCGCGTGGCCGCCGCATGTCCGACCGGCGCGCTCGCCCGGCGTCTGGCGGCGAAGCGCGGTCCGGAGCCGCAGCCGCCGGAGGTGGTATGACTGCCTCTGCGACACGACGTTTGCGGATTGCCGTCGCCCTCGCGGCCGTGCTGGCCCTGGCGGCCGGCGGGACGCTGTGGTGGCGCGCGACCCTGTGGCCGCGGCGGTTCGCCCCCGTCGTCGCGGGGCATCTGTACCGTAGCGGCGAGGTCACCCCGGCCCAACTGGACCGCCTCGCCCGCGACTACGGGATCAGACGCGTGGTTTCGCTGCTCGACGCGAACGCCTCCGTGACTGAAGTGGAGCGCGCCGCCGCCGCCTGCCTCGGCCTCGAATGGCACAACGTCCCGCTCCCGGGCGACGGGGCGAGCACGCCGGCCGAGCGCCGTCAGATCCTCGCCCTGCTGGCCGACCCCAACGCACCGCCCACCCTGGTGCACTGTGCCGCGGGCACAAATCGGACGGGGCTGGCCGTGGGTCTGTACCGGCTGCACTGCCAGCACTGGCCGCTCGCGCAGGTCCTGGCCGAACTCAAGCAGTTCGGCTTTGACGACCTACCCAGGCACGAGAACCTGCGGCAGGCCCTGGCCGCCGAAGCCGCCGCGGCGCAGAGCGGGGCGCGCGACTAAACGGTCTGACCCCGCGCGAACGGGATGTACTCCCCGCGGCCGGGCGCGGTACGATCTACCGTGTTCGCCAGGTGGTGCCTGGCGCGTTGGTTCAGACCCCAGATGCAGCCCCATCCCAGCAAGCCTGACCGAGCCGCCGAGCGCGAGCAGATGGTCGCGGAGCAACTGGCTGCGCGCGGCATCGCCTCCGCGGCGGTGCTGGCCGCCATGCAGCGCATCCCCCGCGAACTGTTCCTCGCGCCGGCGTCCCGCGACCGGGCGTACCTCGACGGCGCCCAGCCAATCGACTGTGGGCAGACGATCTCGCAGCCGTACATGGTCGCACGAATGACCGAGCTGTTGGAACTGCAGCCGGACCAGCGCGTGCTGGAGATCGGGACCGGCTCCGGCTACCAGACCGCCATCCTCGCCGCCCTGGCCCGGCAAGTGTACACGATCGAGTGGCACCTGAAGCTGCTCAACCAGGCGGCGCGGTGGCTGCGCGACCTCGGCCTGAGCAATGTCTCCTGCCGCTGCGGCGACGGTTCGCTGGGTTGGCCGGAGCACGCGCCGTTTGACGCGATCATGGTGACGGCCGGCGCGCCGGACGTGCCGCCGGCACTCCGCGCGCAACTGGCGGCCGGCGGCCGGCTGGTGGTCCCTACCGGTCCGGTGGGCGACCAGTCGCTGCTGCTCGTGCGGCGGGCGCCTGCCGGGTTCGCGCAGGACGAGGTCCTCAAATGCCGGTTTGTGAAGCTGCTCGGAGCGGCCGGCTGGCAGGAGTGAGATCCCGGAACGGGGGGCTTCGCCGTGCGGCGGCGGGAAGGCGCCCGGGGGTGCGTGACGGAATCGGCGGACGTTTCATCCGAGGGGAATATGCTCTATGCTGTAGGCTCTCTGGCGACCGCGCGGGTGCGGCTCCGACATGTGGGCGGCACCAGGCTGCGGCACGGACGGGTGATCGACAAACCGGAGCGCGAAGTCATGCAGAGTGAGCTGTTGCTCGGCGCGGAGGCGGTCGGGCTGGCGGCGATTCACGCCGGCATCGGCGGCGCGTTTTCCTACCCCGGCACGCCCGCCACCGAGATCCTGGAGTTCATCATGGAGCGTACGCGGCGCGCCGGCCGCGTGTCCGCGCGCTGGTCCGCCAACGAAAAGGTCGCCTATGAGGAAGCCCTCGGCATGTCCTATGCCGGCCGGCGCGCCATTGTCTCCATGAAGCACGTCGGGCTGAACGTCGCCGCCGACCCCTTCATGAACTCCGCCCTCACCGGCGTCAACGGCGGCGTCGTGCTCGCGGTGGCCGACGATCCCGGGATGCACTCCTCCCAGAATGAGCAGGACAGCCGCTACTACGGCGAGTTCGCGCAGATTCCGGTGCTCGAGCCGAGCAACCAGCAGGAGGCCTACGACCTGACCCGCGAGGCGTTCGACACGTCCGAGAAATTCGGCCTGCCGGTGATGGTCCGCATCGTGACCCGCCTCGCACACAGCCGGGCCAACGTCCGCGCCCATCCGCCGGCCGAAGAGGCGGCCGGCAACGGGCGCCTGCCGCCGCCCGATCCAAACAACTGGACGCTCGTGCCATCCAACGCCCGGCGGCGCTTCCGGCGGCTACTCACGATGCAGCCGGCGTTGCGTGAGTGGTCGAGTCAGTCGCCGCACAACAAGTTGTCGTTGGCCGGGCCGCGCGGCATCATCACGTCCGGTCTGGCGCACAATTACGTCCGGGAGGCGCTCGCGGGCCGCGGCGATTTCTCGCTCCTCAAGATCGTCGCCTATCCGCTCCCCGTCGACCGAATCCGCGACCTAGTGAACCACTGCGACGAGATCACCGTCATCGAAGAGGGCTATCCGTTTATCGAGAGCCGCCTCAGAGGCATTCTGGGCCTGCCGGGCAAGGTCATCCATGGCAAGCTGGACGGCAAGCTCGCGCCCGACGGCGAGCTGACGCCCGACTATGTCGCGACGGCGCTGGGCCAGCCGCAGGCCGTTCCGATCGCCCCCGTGTCCGATCTCACCGGCCGGCCGCCGGCCCTCTGCCGCGGATGCCCGCACGCGGACACGTTCAAGGCGATCATTGACGCGACCGCGGCGTTCCCGGACGCGATCCTCTTCAGCGACATCGGCTGCTACACGCTCGGCGTGCTTCCGCCATATAAGGCGGTACACTCCTGCGTGGACATGGGCGCGTCGATCGCGATGGCGCATGGCGCGGCGCAAGCCGGGGCCTGCCCGGCCCTGTGCACCATCGGCGATTCGACGTTCACGCACTCCGGCATGACGCCGCTGATCGGCGCGGCGCGGTACGACGCCGACATTACGGTCTTTGTCCTCGACAACGCCACGGTCGCAATGACCGGCGGGCAGGAGACCATGATTGCGGGGCAGCAGTTGCTCGACTTGCTCAAGGGACTGGGCGTCCCGGCGGAGCACCTGCACGTGATCGAGCCGCTGGCCAAGAATCACGCACGGAATGTCGAGATCATCGCGCGGGCCATTCAGCATCGTGGACTATCCGTGGTCGTGGCCCAGCGCGAGTGCATCCACAACCGCCGCAAGGCCAAGGCCGCGGAGCCGGCCGCGAAGCCGGCGGGCGCAACCTGCGCGCCATAGCGGCTGGCGGTTCGCCCACGGAATGCAGCGGCCGGCGCCTCGCCGGCGGACGGTCAGTGAGTGGCCGGTGCCACAACGCGTTGTATAAGGGTCTGACTGTGGAACAGAATCTCATCCTCGCGGGCGTGGGCGGGCAGGGCATCCTGTCCATCGCCCGCGCCATCTCCATCGCCGCTGTCCGACGCGATCTGCACATCAAGCAGGCGGAAGTGCATGGCATGTCGCAGCGCGGCGGGGCCGTGCAGTCGCACCTGCGGATCGCCGACCACGAGCTGTTCAGCGACCTCATCCCGGCTGGCCAGGCCCACCTCGTGCTGTCGGTCGAGCCGCTGGAGTCGCTGCGCTACGTGCAGTACCTGCGGGAAGACGGCGTGATGGTGGTCAGCACGAACGCCTTCGTGAACATCGACAACTACCCGGCCATCGAGCAGGTGCTCGACCGCGTGGTCGAGTTCCCGCGGCACGTGCTGATCGACGCCGATGGCCTGGCGAAGGCCATCGGGTCCGTGCTCGCGGCCAACATCGTGGTGCTGGGCGCCGGCTCGCTGTTCCTGGATCTTGACGCCGGCGAGCTTGAGGACGCCGTGGCCGAGATGTTCGCCGCCAAGGGCGAGAAGGTTGTCAACATTAACCGCAGGGCGTTTCGCCTCGGCCGCAACGCCGCCGCCGCGTATCGCGACGGGTTGCAGCGTGGCGGTACGTCGCGGGCCGTGCGGAGTTGGATCGATAGCCTGCCGCCGGAGAAGCTGGCCGGCGCCGAGCCGCCGGTCCCGCCGGGCTTCGACGACATCGACCCGGTGGAGAACCGCCTGACCGGGGCGGAGGCGACCGCGTTCGAGCGCACGCTGCTGCACGCCTACGACGAGGACCGGCGGCCCCTCTATGAGCACGAGGTCTACCTGCTCGTCGAGCTGGTCGGCGCTATCTCCCCGCCGAAATACGTGTTCGTCCCCAAGGGCGGCATGATCACGAAGGAAGCCCTGGAGCAGTTTCCCGGCGCGCAGGTCGTGCTCAAGATCGCCTCGCAGGACATCATCCACAAGACCGAAGCGCACGGGGTCGTCTTCGTTTCGAAGGACTATGAGACGGTCCGACGCGAGCTGGAACGTTTGGTTGCTCAGCATGACCGCGAGGCGCGGGTCGCCGGCATCCTGGTCGTCGAATACGTCGAGCGCGCCCGCGGCGACTTCGGCCACGAGCTGTTCGTCGGCGTCCGCGCCACGCGCGAGTTCGGCCCGGTCATCGCAGCCGGCCTCGGCGGCATCGACACCGAGTACCTGGCCACCAAGATGCGGCCCGGCATCGCCGTCGCCAAGGCCTGTGCGACCGACACCTCCGCGCCGGAGTTCCTGGAGCTCTTCAAGCAGACCGCGGCGTACGACTTCCTGGCCGGACGCGCTCGCGGGCATCGCCGCATCGTGTCGGACGGCGAGCTGCTCCGCTGCTTCCGGGCCTTCATCTCGATCGCGCGGCATTTCTGCATCGACCGCGGCGCCGAGGGCCCCGACATCGCTGAGCTAGAGGTCAACCCATTCGCCTTCCGACAGCAACACATGGTGCCGCTCGACGGCCGCGGCCGGCTCGGCACCGCTGCGCAGCGCCCCGCCGCGCGGCCGCTCGACAAGGTCCAGCGCCTGCTCGCCCCGCGGGCCATCGCAGTGCTCGGCGTCTCCAGCACGGCCATGAACTTCGGCCGCATCATCCTGAGCAACGTGAAGAACTGCGGCTTCGCGACCAAGCACCTGTACGTCATCAAGGAAAACGAGCGGGCGATCGACGGCGTCCGCTGCGTGCCCTCGATCACCGCCCTGCCGGAACTTGTCGACATGCTCGTCATCGCCGCGCCCGCCGGCGCGATGCCGCAGATCACCCGCGACGTCGTGCAGAGCGGGCAGGTCAACGCCGCGATTATGATCCCGGGCGGCCTGGGCGAGACCGAGGGGACCGAGGAGATCGAGCGGCAGATCCGCGCCGCGATCGCCGCCGGGCGCCAGCGGCCGGACGGCGGCCCGGTCTTCCTGGGGCCCAACTGCATGGGCCTCCAGTCGCGGCCCGGAAAGTACGACACGTTCTTCGTGCCGGCGGACAAGCTCGACCCGCGCTGGTCGGCCTCGCCGCGACGCGTCGCGCTGCTCTCCCAGAGCGGCGCGTTCATCGTCAGCCGGCTGAGCAACCTGGAGACGCTCGACCCGGCGCTCACGGTCTCGCTCGGCAACCAGATCGACCTGACCAGCGCCGATCTCTTGCAGGCCGTCGGACAGCGCGACGACATCGACGTCATCGGCGTGTACGTGGAGGGCTTCGCCAACCTCGACGGCCTGGATTTCGTCCGGGCCGTCCGCCAGGTGTCCGCCGCCGGCAAGGTCGTGGTCTTCTACAAGGCCGGCCGCACGCCCTCGGGCCGCTCGGCGGCGGCCGGGCACACGGCGTCGGTCGCCGGCGACTACGACGTCTGCCTGGCGGCGGTCGCGAACGCTGGCGCGCTCGTCGTCGAGTCCTTCAAGGAGTTCGAGCAGATGGTGAGCCTGGCGACGACGCTGCACGGCAAGCGCGTCGGCGGCCTGCGGATCGGCGCGCTGAGCAACGCGGGATTTGAGACGGTCGGCATGGCGGACGCGACGATCGGGCAGGGCTACCACGTCGAGATGGCCACGTTGTCGGACGCGTCGAAGCAGCGCCTGAGCGCCGTACTCGCCAAGCACAAGCTCGACAAGCTCGTCAACGCGCGGAACCCGCTGGACACCACGCCGATGGCCGCCGACGAGGCGTACGAGGATTGCCTCCGCGTCCTGCTCGACAGCCCGGAGATCGACGCCGTCATCGCCTCGTTCGTGCCGCTGGCCCCCATGATGCTCACGCTGCCGGAGCAGATCGGCCAGCCGGGCTCAGTGGCCGCGCGCTTGCCGAAGGTGTTCGCCGCCGCCCAGAAGCCGGTGGTCGTGAACGTGGACTCGGGCAGCCGCTACGACCCACTGGCGAGCGTGCTGCGGGCCACGGGCGTGCCGGTGTTCCGCTCGTGCGACCAGGCGATGCAGACTCTGGGCCGCTATCTGTGCCACCGCGCGCCGCGCACCGCCGCGACGCCCCCGCCGCCGAACAACGCGGTCGCACCGTCCGCCAACTCGACCGGGCCGCCGGACAGTGCGGTCGCCCCGGCGCTGTCCAAGGCGCGCTGATCGCCGCCGGGAACGCATGGGAACACGCAGCGCCCGGCCCCCGGACAATGTAGCGGCCGACCCCCGTGTCGGCCGTAGGATGCCAATCCGCCTTCTACGGCCGGCAGAAGCACCGGCCGCTGCACTCTACGCCTGCGTGTGCTTGAAGTACTCCCGCGCGAGCAGGCTGTAGATCAGCTCGTCCACGTACCGCCCTTCGATGAACACGTTCTCGCGGCGCACGCCCTCGCGGACGAACCCGACCGTCTCGTACACCTTGATCGCCCGCGCGTTGGTCGCATACGTGACCAGATCGAGCCGGTTAAAGTTCAACGTCTCGAACGCGTACCGCACCATCAGCCGCGTCACCTCGGTGCCATAGCCCTGCTTGCGGCACTCCGGCGGGCCGATGAAGATGCCGAACGTCCCGCAACGGTCCTTCCAGCGGATCTCATGGATGCCCGTGCCACCGATGTGCCGGTCGCCGTCCTTGAGCACGACAGCGAGGGTGATCGTGTCCGGCCGGCTGGCGGTGCTCTCGATGTACTCGCGCTCCATCTTGTCGGTGATGGGCTGGAAGCTGCGCATGTACCGGCGAATCTCCGGATCGCTGAGCCACTGCCGGTAGCGGTCTGAATCGCTGACCTCCACGGGCCGCAGGTACACGCGGTCGCCCGACAGGAACACGATCGGCGGTTTGGATTCGGGGTTTGTCACACGGCCTCCTACGTGTGTGTATCGCGCCGGCTACTTGCCGCTGCCGGCGAAAACGGCCTGAAACGCGCCGAAGTCCGCCACGTCCACGTCGAGATCGCCATCGAAGTCAGCCCGGGCGAATTGCTCCACCGTCGACGTCTGGTGGGCACGCTGCCTCATGGGCCAGTAAGTACTTGACTGAACGAAGCGACGTCATCCGCATCAACATCGTCATCGTGATCAAAATCGAACCACGTGCATCCGGAGTCGAGCGTGGCCGGCCCCGGCCCGGTAAAGCACTGTTGGAAGCGCGCGAAGTCGCATAGATCGATGTTCCCATCGGGCTCGAGGTCGCCTAACCGATGAACCTCGATCTGGACGTCCACAACTTGCGTCCCAGCGTTGGTCGATGCCACGGTAACTGTCCCAGCATACGTGCCCGACGGCGCGTTCTGCGGGACGGCGAGACCAAACTCAACCCGATTCGACCGCCCCGCGGGGATGGACTCGAACGAGTATCCGTCCCACGACGTGAGAACCAAGGCCGTTTCGTCGGGCCCCGTGATCGTTCCAATGGTGATGGTCACGCCTTCGAGCGGAACCTGCCCTCCCGACTCGCCCACCAGCACCGGAACCGAAAACCCCTCGCCCGCGTAGGCCGTCCGGGAGAACTCTGCCGGAACGACCGACATCACCGCCGGACGCGCCGGCGTTTCCAGGGCCCAGAGTTGTATGCCCACGGGTTCGGATGAGTTCGCGCCGTCGAGAACAGCCTTGATGGTGTACGTGTTGCCTGCCGCCGCGGGGATTTCGACTACCTGCATCGCCTCGCCGGCCCCCGAGTAGGTCGCCGGGAACTCGCGCTGCGCGCCGCCCCGGCTCACGTCGTA
Source organism: uncultured Phycisphaerales bacterium (assembly GCA_903914415.1). Lineage (GTDB taxonomy): Bacteria > Planctomycetota > Phycisphaerae > UBA1845 > Fen-1342 > Fen-1342. The sequence goes on from CAIWOY010000404.1 coordinate 8,333, forward strand.
CCCCACGCACCGCCCAGCCGCGTCGTATACGCGCAGTGACACGCTGGCCGTCTGCTGTGCCACAAGCTGAAGTGCGGCCGACCAAGCTCCGGCGTTAACAGTGAAAGGCACCTCCAGGACCGCATCGTCGGGGCTGAGCACCGTGTCAGCGAGCGTGGTGATGACCGGCAGGAAGTCGTCCACGTTCCGTACGTCCATGAACTCGCTGCTCCGGCCCCGGAGGAACGTGCTGTTGAAGCCGGCGTAACCGTCACCGCGTCCGGCCTCCTTGTTCTTGAGCGGCACCCACACGACGTAGAACGGCTCACTGCGCGTCGCCACCAGGAAAGGCCCCGAGTACACGTCCACCTGGAGCCAGTGCGGGCTGAACATATTGAACGGGTCGATGTAAACGCCCATGTACGGTACGTGGGCCGTCGCAGTCTGCCCCGGTCCGATCGCTATCGCCGACGGCCCCGCCAGCGCCATGAGGCTGACCGGGACTTTCACCAGCGTGACGCCGCCGAACAGACCGCCGATCCACGGCCAGTCGCCGGGCAGGTGGTAGTCCCACCAGCCGGTGGCGACCACCCTGAACGTCGAGGTTGTGTTCCCCGTGTTCGTGATGTGCACATCCGCAGTTTTCCACCCAAACGGCAGGCCGTGCACGTAAACCCAGTTCCACAGGTCCGCGTGCAGATCGACGCTCACGGCGGCTGAATAGCTACGCCCGGTGGCCAGGTACGTCGGCTGTGCCGCCTGGGCCTCGAGGAACGAGCGTGTCTTCTGGTACGGCGTCGGCAGAGCCAGCATGTCCTGTGACCAGCCCTTGGCCACCATTCCGTACGTGACCGTGGCCTCCCAGCGCATGAGAAGGTCGGCGACGCCGACGATAGTGTTGGCAGTCCCGGCTGCCACCGCGATGCTTCCCGCCACGCCTGCCGCCGGCAACCCGATCCCGGTCACCGCCGCTCCCACAGCAAAGCCGCCGGCCCCAATCTGTATGGTCGTGAGCGCGTGGCTCGTCCCGCCCAACAGGCTCAGTACAACGTGGTTCATCAGCCATGCCTGGCGACCGATGGGGAGCGAAACCCCTGTCAGACCGTCCTCTGGATCAGGAAACGGCAGAAACGCCGTCATCTGCCCGTCCGCAATCCGGCGGATCAACTGCTCCTGCGACGCGATGGCCCGCCACGCCGCGGCAAAGTCGAAAGCGGGATCGGCCTCCATCAGCGGCGCCGTCTGCTGAAACTCGTTGTTGCTGGCCTGGAGCACGCCCGCGCCCTCACCGTAGGGTCCATCCGAAATCTGCACCAGTTCCTCGTACTCATACCGGCGCCAGGGGTTCCCGTCCTCCGGCAGCAAGTAAGTCGCGCCGCGCGTCACAATCTGCCTCTCGATTTCCGACATGACGCACGTTTTGATGGCCGCTTTCGCCACCAGTGTCGTGATGACCGTGTCGATCGTATCCCACGACGCCTCCTCCGCGATCCAGCGCAGGGCGTTAATCCCCATTCTGCTGGCCCCGCTCAGGATGCCCCCGATCGCCCCTGCCACGTCCCACGCCAGGTCGTCGCCTCCGTAGTTCAAGTCATCCGCCGCCTGCTCCGTGATCTCCGGCATGAGCAGCGTCTCGGCGTTCATCGCCTGCACGGTGCGGTCGTGCAGCGACTGCATCGCGGTCATCAGCCACGCCAGCGACGGCTCGCTCGGCAGAACCAAATCAATCACGACCGTTTCGCCGTTGTCGAGCGTCGCCGGCCGGTCCAGCGACAGGTGCCCGGCCGCCTCCGCGAAAACCACGTAACTGCCGGCAACTACGTCGCTGAAGCCGTAGGCACCGTTGGGATCGGTCGTTGTGGAATCAAACGCCTGCAGGGGCCCGCTGCCATGGAAGTTGACGCTGTCGTACAGGCTTACGTCGGCGCCCACGACCGGATCACCGGCGACGTCTCTGACGTGCCCGCTGATCACCCCCATCGGCGAACCCACGTTAAACCACGTGGCCGCGGTGGCTTGTCGGATGGTGACGGCCACAGGGTGCTGTCCCACCGTGGGCGGATTCGCGCTCAGGTCCACCTGCGCCGCCCACAGCGCTCCCGTGTACGTCAGGTTGCCGGAATACGGCAGCGGTGCTAGGTCATAGGCCGCCGTCCCAGTAGTGATGTAGCTGCCCGTGACCGCGTCGAACGCCCGCGCGGCAATGCTGAGCAGCTTCGTTTGCTCATCGTAGCTGACCGAGGCCCACACCGTGAGCGCCCCGCTCCCGCGGTTGTCGATCGTGAACGCCGGCGAATCGCCGCAGAAGCCACCCTTCAGGCCCAGGCTGTGGTTGTAGCCCGCCGCGACGGCGACGAAACCGCTGTTGGGCGCTGGGACGTTGCATTGGCTGTAGTAGTTGTATCCCCACGCCACGATCGAGCCGTCGGCCTTCAGACCGAGGCTGTGGTGCCCGCCCCCCGCGGCGGCGACGAAGCCGCTATTGGGCGCCGGAACGTTGCATTGGCCGTTGCCGTTGTTTCCCCACGCCACGATCGAGCCGTCGGCCTTCAGGCCCAGGCTGTGGA
>CAIWOY010000405.1 GCA_903914415.1 uncultured Phycisphaerales bacterium
AACGTGCTGGCGATCTACGAGTACAAGGTCGGCGGCAAGACCGTCCGCGGGTTCTACCAGGTACTGAACACGACCAGCTTCAACGGGTTTTTCGAGGCGTTCATGGGCGACGAGGGCTCGCTGGTCATCTCCGAGGACCCGCGCAAGGGCTTCGTCTTCCGCGAGCAGGAAGCCAAGAAACGCGAGTGGGAAGACGAGGCGTCGAAGGTCGAGGCGCTGGGCAAGGACGCGATCGAGCTGAAGATCGGCGAGACGTTGCGGCCCGATGGCACAAAGGACCCCGAAGGCCAGCGGTTGCTCGAGGAAAGCAGGAAACCGCCGCACCAGTTGCACCTGGAGAATTTCTTCAGCGCGATCCGCCACAAGACCCCGCTGTCGTGCCCGCCCGAGATCGCCTACGAGACGGCGGTAACCGTGCTGAAGGCCAACGACGCGGTGGCGACGGGCAAGCGGATCGAGTTCAAGCCGGACGAGTTCAAGGTCTAGGCGAATGGAAAAGGTAACGGCCGGCGCCCGAAACGCAGCGGCCGGCGCGCGAAACGTAGCGGCCGGCGCGCGAAACGTAGCGGCCGGCGCCCCTGCCGGCCGTAGAAGGGCAAGTGCCTTCGACCTCGCCATCGGCCACAGAGGGCCAACGCTACGCCGCGCGGTCGCGGCTTTGTTGGTCGCAGCGGCGCTACCGGCACTCGCCGCCGCCCCCCCCAACAGCGACGAGGCGGAAAAAACGGACTCGGTCGAGCTTCTGAAGACCGACAGTCGCACCCCCTATGTCCACCGCCTGACACTCTACGACCACGCCGGCAAGGCCATCGACCCAACCGACAAGAACGCGGTCCCTTATTCCCCGCTCATGACCTGCGCGAAGTGCCATCCGTACGCCCGGATCGCGCACGGCTGGCACTTCGACGCGCGCGATCCGAACGTGCCGCCGGGCCGCCCAGGCGAGCCGTGGTTCCTCGTCGATGCGAAGACCGGCACCGTGCTGCCCGTCGCGGGCCGCGGCTGGCCGGGGACGCACAAACCGCAGGACGTCGGCCTGACGGACTGGCAGCTCGTGCTCAAGTTCGGCACCCATACGCCCGGCGGCGGCTATGGGGCGCCGAGCGATGAGCAGCTCGCCAGGTCGCCGCAAGCGGCGCGCTGGAAGATCTCCGGCCGGCTCGAAATCGACTGCATGTTCTGCCACAGCGCCGACCAGCAGCACGACCCGGCCGAAGCCGCGCGGCAAATCGAGGCTCAGAACTTCAAGTGGGCCCCGACCGCGGCCCTGGGTCTGGCCGTCATCCGTGGCGAAGCGAAGAAGCTGTCTGACGACTGGGACCCCGAGGCGCCGCCAAACCCCGATTATCCCGATCTGACGCCACCGAGGGTAGTGTGGGACAAGAAGCGCTTCGACGCGGACAATCGCGTGTTCTTCAACATCACGCGTCGGCCGCCGACCGAGCGCTGCTACTTCTGCCACTCGTTCCGCGAGGTGGGGCCCAGTGCGACGGATGACCTCGTGGCGTCGCGCGACGTGCACCTGGCCGCAGGCCTGCTGTGCGTCGATTGCCACCGCAACGAGCTCGACCACATGATCACGCGCGGCTACGAGGACGAGGCGGCGCTCCGCGGAAAGCCCGAGCTCGCAGCGTTCACCTGCGAAGGCTGCCACCTCGGTACGGGCCGCGAGTATCTCGAAAAAGAGGACCGCGAGACGACTGGCCGCGACGAGGCCGAGGAGAATGACTCTCTGCTCGTTCTCGGCGGCCGCTACGCCGCCCCGCGCCCCCAGCATCGCGGCCTGCCGCCACTGCATTTCGAAAGGCTGACCTGCACAGCGTGCCACAGCGGCCCGTGGCCGGAGCTGGAGCCGAAACAGTTCCAAACGGCCATGGCGCACCGGTTGGGCCTGCCGACCCGGGACCGAAAGGATGCCGATCCGCCGCAGATTCTCGGCCCGATCTTCGCTCGTGACGGCAAGCGCAAAATCGCGCCTCACAAGATGGTCTGGGTCAAAGGCAAGTCGGAGCAGACGACACCCTGCTTGTGGCCGCTCGCGCACGACGTACGGCCGGCCACACAGGCGCTCGGCGTGCGCGGCTGCACCGATTGCCACGCGGCGCTTGCGCCGATCGACTTCGGGCGTACGGTTCTGCCTACGAGCGGCCGCGGAGAACCTGGGGCGGCGGGCACGATGGTCGCGCTGCGCGGGGACGATGCGACGCTGCGAATAACGTGGGCGCTCGGGTTTCGAGTGCGTGACGCCTTCAAGTGGTTTGGCTTCGCCTGCGCCGCACTCATTGCGATCGTGCTGCTGCGTTTCGTCGCGGATGTGAGCACATGCGGCGCGGAAACGCCGGTTTCCCCGCAAAAGCTGGCCGCCCTGACCCGCTCGGAACATCTCTTCCACTGGCTCGCGATCATCGGCCTATTGATCCAGATTGTGAGCGCCTTTGGCTCCAAGCTCGCGGGGGTACAGACCGAGGGCTGGCGGCTTCTCATCCACATGTCCGGCGCGCCCCTGTTCATCCTTGGCCTGACCGGCACGACGCTGCAGTGGGCCGGCCGTTGCCGCCAAATTCGCGCGGGCGCCCTCCAATTGGCCCTGAACACGCCGCAACGGCTCATCTTCTGGGTCTACATCGCCGCCGGCTGGGCCGTCATGATGACCATGCTCGTCGCCATGCTGCCGCTGGCCGGCTACAAGGGGCAAGTGCTGCTGAAGGA
>CAIWOY010000406.1 GCA_903914415.1 uncultured Phycisphaerales bacterium
GACTTCGGGCGCTTCTGGACCTTCGGTTCCCGGTCGATCTCGTTCGTGCCGGTTGAGCTGATGAGCCTGCGCGGTTGGCGGCGGCTGCTGCCGCAGTGCTTCCAGATCGGCACGCGCTCGGTGCCCGTGATCATGCTCACCGGCATGTTCATCGGGATCATCCTGGTCGTGCAGGGGTACGAGCAGTTCGACAACGCCGGGCTGCGCGACATGCTGGGCGGGATCGTCAACATCTCGGTCGCGTCCGAGCTGGGGCCGGTGCTCGCGGGCGTGATGCTGGCCGGGCGGGTCGGCGGCGCGCTGACCGCTGAACTTGGCACGATGAACGTGACCGAGCAACTCATCGCCTTGCGCTCGATGGGGGCCGATCCGATCCGGTTCCTGGTGGCACCGCGCTTCCTCGCCTGCCTGCTGCTGGCGCCGATCCTGACCTGCTACGCCGACTTGGTCGGTGCCCTGGGTGCGTGGGCCGTGTTCGTCTTCTACTACGGCGGCGAGTCCGAGCCCTACTGGCGGATGACCAAGCAGATGGTCGAGTTCTGGCACCTGAACACCGGCCTGCTCAAGGCCTTCTTCTTCGGCGGCACGATCGGGCTCGTCAGTTGCTACAAGGGCTTCCATTGCAAGCCCGGCGCGCAAGGCGTCGGCGAGGCCTGCACCCAGGCGTTCGTCATCAGCTTCATCCTGATCCTGATGCTCGACTTCTTCCTCAACGTCTTCCTGAACGGGTTATATAACCTCTGGTATGGCTTCCGCTCACTCATTTGAAGTAGATGCCGCGGTGGGTCACGACCACCCGGTCATCGAGCTCCGCGGCGTGACCAAGCGCTTCGGCCGCCAGCTCGTGCTGGACGAGATCGACCTCGCGGTCGAGCGCGGTAAGAGCACGGTGATCATCGGACGGTCCGGGACCGGCAAGAGCGTCCTGCTCAAGCACATCGTCGGGCTGCTGAAGCCGAACCGCGGGGAGGTCTGGTTCGAAGGGCAGCGGATCGACACGCTCAGCGAGCGGGCACTGGTGCCGATCCGCCGCCAGATCACCTTCGTCTTCCAGCTCAACGCCCTCTTCGACTCCATGACCGTGCTCGAGAACGTCGCCTTTCCGATGATGGAGAACAGCGACGTGCGGCTGGACCGCGAGGAGATCGCCAGTCTGGCCCGGCGCTGCCTGGAACTGGTCGGCCTGGCCAAGTTCGGCGGCAAGCGGCCCGCCGAGCTGTCGGGCGGCGAGCGGAAGCGCGTCGCACTCGCGCGGGCGATCGCGTTGGAACCGCCCCCCAAGGTAATCCTGTATGACGAGCCCACCGCCGGCCTCGATCCCCAGCGCTCCGACGCGATCACCAAGCTCATCCGCGAGTTGCAGGAGAAGGTCCACGTCACCGGCGTCGTCGTCACGCACGACATGAAGCTGGCGGCCGAGGCCGGCGACCGCGTTCTGATGCTCTACCACGGCCGCTTCGTCGCCGATGGCTCGCCGGAGGAAGTGCGCCAGATCAAGGAACCGCACGTACGCCGCTTCGTGGAGGGGACGGCGGAGCCCGAAGACGTCGTGACGTACACGACATAGCGAAAGAGCACGTGTCGCTTTTTTCCGGTGCCGCAACCGGCCGATAAAGTCGGTCATGCACGCGTGTCGCGTGCCCCAGCGCCATTTCGGGCCGAAAAAACGTGCGGTGAGAGCCGCCCGGCTAAAGCTTTATTGACGGAAACACCGATACGCACCTCTTGAGCGAGTGGGTGCGCGGTGCGCGCCGCGTCGTTGAGGGATCGGCGGCCGGCACATCGCGCGGGTGACATCGTAGGTCAGCACGGACGGCCAACCAACGGGATCAAGCCCGC
>CAIWOY010000407.1 GCA_903914415.1 uncultured Phycisphaerales bacterium
CCAGTCCATCTCTACTCCCTGGAGCTTCTTGGGAATAAGCCACTTAATTAGGAAGGGGTAGATGCCATAAGTGAGACTGAATATACGCGCGTGCGCGCTCCCGGCGCAAGGGCTAGGCTGCAAAAATCTCAGACAATCTTGCAGACGGGTGAAGTGTTACTCGGATTTACTTCTACGCGCCGAGCGAGGTTCCCGCGAACTTCTGCGGCACTGGCAACGCGAACGGTGCACTGCCGTTCAAGAAATGGCTGGTTCACGGCGCCTGGGCCAGCACGAGCTACGTGCTGTCGGTCACGGAGTATGATGCGGACGACACCGCGCGTGTCCGGCGGGAATACGCAGGGAGCGCGGGCAGTCGCAACTGGACGATCGCGACGGTTGACCTGCTCGGCGGGGAGACGACCTTGCGGGTGGAGTCGATCGGGTGGCAGGTCGGGTGGGACCCGAACCTCGCTGGCAGCGACCCACCGCCGCCGCGCATTGAGCATCGCACGTACACCGTTTTCGAGGGCAGCACCGAGGTTTACCGCGAAATCGACACGTACGCCTTTTCCATGTGGGGAAACGGGGAGGCGTGCGTGCCGCTGGAACGGTGCGTCGATCCTAACGGGTCCAATCTGGTGACGACGTGGGAGTACGACGTGCAGGGCGACCCGAACGTGAACGGTCAGGTAGGGATCGCGCTGCGCCTCGTAAAACACGATGACGGGTCGTGGGTGCGCTACTCGAGAATCGAGAACGACCCCAACCTCGCGCTGGTGGAAGAGAGCGGCTGGAAGGATGAGGACCCCAACGGGGCCACCCGGCGAAGGCTGACCATGAGCTATGATCTGGGGGATCCCTTCCACCTCAAGTCGGTCGAGGAAAGCGTTTTCGATGGCTCAAGCGAGCACCTCGTGCGAAAGTCGGAGTACGGCTACGATCCAAACGCCAACACGATCTACATTCCCAATTACGTGTATCTGGACGCGGCCGGGCAGTCGACGCTGGTGACTTCGCTGTGTTATCCGGTGGGCAGCGATGAACGGCACCCGAGCAGCATCGACTATCCAGACCTGCGGCGTGATGAGTACGTGTACGACAACGAGATCAGCTTCACGGCGTCGTTGAACGCGACGGTCGCCCCGCCGACTTACCAGCTTGCCCCCGGCGGCTCGGCAACGCTGGGCTACCGCTACCGCGCCGTAACGCACTTGTTTTGTAGTGAATCCGACCCGAACGGCGGTCTGGTCGGCGGCCGGTCCACGAAGGAAGTCGTGATCCTGGATGGCGGCGGCCTGCCGATGCTGGAAGAGACAAGCGTGTGGACGGAGAGCGCGTGGGAGCGCATCGGCTGGACGGCGCGGACGTACGATGTCCAAAGCCGGCTGACGGGTGTGTACCACCACGATGGCACATACGAGACCACGACGTACCCTGACTGCTGCAGCAAGACGGTGACGGATTCGACGGGTGTCGAGACCGCGTACGTGAGCGACCGGCTGGGACGGATCGAGAGTGTCACGCGCGTGGGCGTGGGTGCGCAGAGCGACATCACAACCACGCACGTTTACGCGGCAGCGCAGGAGACCGTCACTGTTGCGGGCGGCGAGGTTGGGAGCCAGCTAAGCCAGACGACCATCCGCAAGTACGACGGAGCGCGACGGTTGATCAGCGTGGAAACGGCCAATACAACCGGCGATCTGAAGACGATTTACGAGTATGGGACGACGAGCGCCGGCGGGCGGCGCGTGGCCGTGTACGATGGCTATTCAACGAGCGCCACGCAAGGGACGCCGGGCGTGCGCGACCGCGTGACCGAGTACTACCTGGATGGGCGGGTCAAGAGCGTGACGGGCGCTGCGGTGGTGGGGACGTACTACGACTATGGGTATGGCTCCGACCCCAACGGGGCGACATGGACCACGGTGGCCACCGGGAGTTCGCTCTCCTCGCCGCGGTACCAGACGACGTACTACGACATGGCGCGGCGGGTCAGCCGGGTTGAGCGGCCGGGCTGGCAGGATCCGAACAGCGCGGGCACACTGACCGCCCATTATCACTACGACGACGGTGGTGACCACCCGACGGGTCGGCTACTGCGCGTCGAGAACCCGGCGCAGGCCGACACGCTGTATGGGTATGTCGATCCCGACGGGATCGCTCGATCCGCGCTCGACGTCGACAGTGACGGCCAGCTTGACCTGAGCGGATCGGACCGGGTCACCGAGTCGAAAACGGAGATCGGGACGGACCCCAACGCTGGCTGGTGGCGCATCACGCGCACATGGGTCTACGGCACCAACGGGAGCAGCGACGCCACGCTGACCAGCGCGACCTACACCCGCGTGGCGGGCTTTGACGAGGGCGTCATCCGCGAGGAGCGCACGATCGACGCGGCGGGCAACGAGACCAGCTCGACGACGACGCTCAACCGCAGCACTGCCCTGCTTACTCAGACGACGTATTATCCTGGCGCAGCGCAGCCCGCCGTGGAATACACACAGGGCGGCCGGCTGATGCAATCGGTCAGTCAGACCGGCGTTACGACCACCTACGCATACGACGACCTGGGCCGGCGCACGGAGGTGACGGACGGCCGGGGCAACACGACGACCACGCATTACGACGCCGGCGGGCGGGTGGACTGGGTCGAGGACGCAGCGGGCAACCACACGTCGTACGCCTACTACGAGGCGGGCAGCGATGCCCCGGGCCGCCTGTGGTACATCAGCGAGCCCGATACGGGGTCGGGCGACCCGAACGACCCGAACGACAACCCGCGGACGTACTACGCGTATGACCCTGACCCGAACCACCCCGGTCTGCCGCTGTACCGCGTCTGGGGCGGCGTGCCGCAGCCGACGGAGACGGTTTACGACGGCTACGGGCAGCGGACCGCGCTGAAAACGTTCCGCGGCGGCAGCGGTTGGGATGGGCCGAGTTGGCCCGGGAGCCCAGGCACGGCCGACGTTACCCACTGGAACTACCACGAGGCGACCGGGCTCCTTAACAGCAAGACCGACGCCGCGAGCCAAGCCGTCATCTATGCCTATACCGCCGACGGGAAGCTGGCGACCCGCACCTGGGCCCGCGGCGTCGTCACGACGTACGCGTACGATGAGGACACCGCCGAGCTGCTGCACATCGGCTACAGCGACGACACCCAGGGCGTGACGTACACGTACGACCGGCTGGGGCGAGTCGAGACGGTTCGGGATCCGGCCGGGTTCCGGACGCTGGCCTACGACCCGAACACGCTCGTGCTGACCACGGAAACTTACGGCGACCCGGAGATCAACCCGTATGTCGAGTTGTTCCTCGGTGTGGTTGTCACCCGGCTCTACGAAGGCAGCGGCGACGCGTACCCGGGCCGGTTCAACGGCTTCTCCGTCGGCACGAGCAACGATCCCAATTTGTACTACGCCGCGCGGTACGGCTACGACCCCAACAGCGGCCGGCTCAGCCGCGCGACCGGCCCCGGGCTCCCAACCGGCACCGGCACGAGCCATGGCGCGTTCTACGGCTACCTGGCGGACAGCGATCTGGCGGAGACGACTTCTTTCAAGAACACCGGCGGCACCACGCTGGCGGGCACGACGCGGCAGTTCGAGGCGCAGCGCGACCTGGTGGCCGGCGTGCGAAACACCTGGCAGGGCGATCCGAACCAGGTGATCTCGCTTTACGATTACCGCCGGACGGCCAATCCGAACACGGCGGGCGATGCGCTGGGGCGGCGTACCGACGTGACCTACAGTGGCGTGGCGTTTGATCCGAATGCAGCCGGCGCGCAGACGTTCGGGTATAATTCGAGGAACGAGCTCACGGCGTCGACGCGGAGCGCGCCGGACCTGGAGTGGACGTACGGGTACGCGTACGACCCGATCGGGAACCGGACCACGTCGACCGCCAGCACGCCGGACGAGAACGTGAGCAAGACGTACGCGCGGAACGCACTGAACCAGTACGCGCGGACGCAGCGGACGAACTGGCCGGAGGCGGCGCAGATCTTCGATTACGACGCGGACGGGAACCTGCACCAGATGTACATTACCGGCGACATGAATTGCGACGGGCAGACGACGTACGCCGACACGGACTGCTTCATCGCGGCGTTGGGGCACTGCCCGGACCCGAACACGGGCGGCAACCCGCCGGGGTACGCGTGCGGGAGCTGCGATTGCCTGCACGGGGACTTCAACGGGAACGGGAGCGTGACGTTCGCGGATATCGACGGGTACGCGGAGTCGCTGGGGCAGGTGGCCGGGGCCGTGTACACGTGGGATGGCGAGAACCGGTTGGTGTCGGCGGGGCCGCCGGGCGCGCCGAACGGGTCGCAGAAGGCGGAGTACATGTACGATTACCTGGGCCGGCGGGTGCAGAAGAAGGTGTGGACGCGGCAGGGCAGTCCGCCGGCGTGGGTGCTGACCGAGCAACGCCGGTACGTGTGGGCGGGCTGGCTGCTGCTGCTGGAGCTGGACGGTGCGGGTGGGATGGGCGTCCCGCCCGTCAGAAAGTACACGTGGGGCCTGGACCTGGCGGGGCAGATGGGTGGCGTGGGCGTCGCGCCCGCCAACCTGGAAGGTGCCGGCGGCATCGGCGGCCTGCTGGCGGTGCACGACCGCGGGGCCGACCCGAACACGGTCGCGGACGACCTGGACTACGTGTACCTGTACGACGCCAACGGCAACGTCGGGCAGGTGATTGACCTGAACGCGGCGGACCCGAACGCGGCGCTGAAGGCCAAGTACGAGTACGGCCCGTACGGCGGCCGGATCAACTTCGATCCGAACGTGGCGGAATACAACCAGCCGTGGCGGTTCAGCACGAAGCAGTTCGACGCCGAGACCGGGCTGGGCTACTGGGGCTACCGCTACTACAGCCCGGGGATGGGGAGGTGGATTAGCAGGGACCCGCTGGGGGAACCGGGCGGGCGTAACCTGTACGGATACGCATGCGGCGATCCGATAGACATGTGGGATTTGCTGGGCCTGTGGGGCGACGGGAAGGCGTACTATCAAAAGCAAATCGATGCGTTCGAGGCGATGCTGGACGGACCGGGGGTCTATCTGGGGGGCTCGGAATCGGCGGGGTTCATCGCCAGGGTAAAGGCAGAGATCGCCACGCTGCAGTATCTGATGTCGAAGGAACCGCTTGGCCACAGCGACTTCGTCGACTGGCCCGAGTTCGACTGGACGCTGGAGGATCACGATCCGGCGACGGACCCTGTCAAGAACGCGGACAAACCTTCCGTGTATATGCGGCACTACCAGTCGTTGCGCGAAGTGCAGCCGAAGATGGACGCGGCCATCGCGAGTTGCGACCATGCTGCCGTCGAGCGCTACGGACACCAGGGGCAGGACACCTTCTCGCACTGGGATGCAGGTGTGACCCCGCCTGAACATGTCCTTCGCCGCAATCCCCATGAGCCGGATGACTCCCGATTACACCCGGCGGCATACGCTGCCGCGGCCGCCTGGACGCAGGCGCAGATGGACAAATGGAGCGACACCTGCGTCAAGCAGCCGAGCGGTACATGGGTTAGACGCCCCTGGCAGGATATATTGCAGCGGAAACGGAAGCGGGAGCAGGAGGGGCCTCCGCCTCGACCGCCAATTATGCAGCCGTGGGGCGGGCGCTCGTATAGGTCTCTCGTTCCGCCGCCGGCGAGCCCGCTTCGTCCATCGAATTCATCGCCCGCGTGTCCAAAGTGGGGCGGGGCATGATGCGCGGTGCGTACGCACCTGATAGACGGCTACGCGGAGGAAGCCGGTGGCTGCTGGTCACAGGCGGTGGGCTCCTTCTTGGCATCGCGATGTTCGTGTTTCGCATGTACTGCCATGGTCCTTGGCTCATGCTCTTCCTCGGCCGGTTGCTTCCAGGGGCCAGTGTAGACATCGTCTTCCAGACGGTCTTCGCATCGATCGTTGCCGCGTCTTGGGGGTACGTTCTGCGGAGGACGGTGGATCAGTCGGCCCGCCTGCTGACGGCCTTCGTCGGCAATCCCGGGCTTCACTTCACGGTGGTTGCTGCGTGGTATGCGCTGGTTGCGCCGAGCCCTTACTTCGTGTACCCTTTTCTCTTTGTCTTTCTTCCGGCGACGATACCTTCTATGCTGGTGATGTACGTGTTCTTTCGCAAGCGTGCGGACGCGTGGGAGGAGATTGGCAGATGTCAAGAGTGCGGCTATGACCTGACGGGGAACGTCTCGGGCCGCTGCCCGGAGTGCGGGACGCCGACCCCGCACAGCCTGCTGGAAAGGAAGGACTAAAGGCGCCGGGAGGTCGATCGCGCAGTCGTTCGGGTATAATTCGAGGAACGAGCTGACGGCGTCGACGCGGAGCGCGCCGGACCTGGAGTGGACGTACGGGTACGCGTACGACCCGATCGGGAACCGGACCACGTCGACCGCCAGCACGCCGGACGA
>CAIWOY010000408.1 GCA_903914415.1 uncultured Phycisphaerales bacterium
CGCGCCCGGATCATCTGCCGCAGACCGGTCGCCATGACCACCGGCCCGTCCGGAAAGCCGCGCTCGCGCAGCCACGTCCGCGTTTTGTCGAGCAGGAACCGCGGGCGGCTCGTCAGATACAGAATCTGGAAATCGCGCGCCAGGTCGTTGAGCGTCTCGGCCGAGGACTGCATCGCCGCACTTTCGTCCTCCCCCGGACCAAAGATCAGCCGCTGGTACTGCGTCTGCTCGATCGTGCGGTCGATGTCGACGGCGATGACCACGCGGCGAGCGTCCCAGTGGAACACGCGGCCGGTGCCGCGCAGCTCGCGGCCGTCGACGACGGCCTGGGCTTCGTATTGCGTGGCGTCGTCCGCCAGGTCGAACACGACGGCCGCAGCCCCGTCGTCGTCCGTGCGGCCTGCGCCGACCGCCTGCCCGTCCGCACAGAACTGCACGCGCTGGCGCTCGACGTCCTTCGCCATCCCCAACACCGGCGCGCGACCGACGTACGCGCCCAGCCGCGAGCGGTGCCCGGCCATCCAGACCGCGTCATCCACGCTCAGGAACGGGGCCTGGCAGCCGGCCAGGACCGGAATGCACACGCCTGTAAACAAGAGGCCCGCATAGAGTCGTTTCCGTATCGTCAACCTGCAGACTCCTTGCACTGCACGCCGGCTCGACCAGCCGCCGTCCCCGCGACGCCGGTACTGATGCACATTATAATGCGAACTGCGAAGCACGAACGCCAGTTTTGCACGGAGATGTGACCCATGTTGACCCCCTACCGCCCGGAACCCTATGTCAACTTCGCCGAACCCGAGCCGCGCCAGCAGATGATCGCCGCGCTGAAAACCGTGCGCGGCCAGCTCGGCCGCACGTACCCGCTGCGCATCGGCGACAAGCAGATCGCGACCGACCAGAAGATCGCGTCCATCATGCCGGCGGCCAGCGAGACCGTCGTCGGCTACGTCGGGAAGGCGACGCGCGAGCACGCCGAGCACGCGCTTCAGACCGCGGTCAAGACGTTCCAGACGTGGAGCCGCGTCGAGCCGCAGACGCGGGCGCGCGTGCTCTTCAAGGCGGCGGCGATCATGCGCCGGCGGATCTACGAGCTGTCGGCGTGGATGTGCTTCGAGGAATCCAAAAGCTGGATCGAGGCGTACGCCGACACGTGCGAGACGATCGACTTCCTCGAATTCTACGGGCGCGAGATGGTGCGCCTCGGCGGGCCGCAGCCCGTCACGCCGTACCCCGGCGAAGACAACGAGGTGCGCTACATGCCGCTAGGCGTCGGCGTCGTCATTCCGCCCTGGAATTTCCCGCTGGCGATCTGCACCGGCATGACGAGTGCGGCGATCGTGGCGGGCAACACGGTGGTGCTGAAGCCGGCGAGCGCGTCGCCGGTGATCGCGGCGAAGATGGCCGAAGTGTTCGAAGAGGCGGGTTTGCCGCCGGGGGTGCTGAATTACTGTCCGGGTTCCGGCGGCGAGATCGGCGATTTCCTGGTCGAGCACCCGCAGACGCGGTTCGTGTCGTTCACCGGCTCGCGCGAGGTGGGGCTGCGGATCTTCGAGAAGTGCGGCCAGGTCGCGCCGGGGCAGATGTGGCTGAAGCGCTCCGTGCTGGAGATGGGCGGGAAGGACTGCATCCTGGTCGACGAGACCGCCGACGTGGAGGCCGCCGCAGAGGGCATCGTCGCGGCCGCGTTCGGGTTCCAGGGGCAGAAGTGCTCGGCGTGCTCGCGGGCAATTCTGCACCAGGATGTCTACGATGGCGTCTTGCAGCGCGTGGTCGAGCACAGCCGGCAGCTCACGGTCGGCGACACGACGAGCGAGGAGAACCTATACATGGGGGCGGTGATCGACGAGGCGGCGTACAAGAAGATCAGCGAGTACATCGCAATCGGCAAGGAGGAAGGGCGGATTGTACTGGGTGGCGGGCAGGATGCCCGCACCACCGTGCCGAAGGGCGGGTACTTCATTCCGCCGACGATCATTGCGCACGTGGACCGCAACGCGCGGATCGCGCAGGAGGAGATCTTCGGGCCGGTGCTCGCCGTCATCAAAGCGGAGGACTTCGACGACGGGCTGGAGATCGTCAACGGCACGCAGTACGGGCTGACCGGGGCGCTGTACTCACGCGACCGGTTCCGGCTGGAACGGGCGCGGCACGAGTTTCACGTCGGCAACCTGTACTTCAACCGCAAGTGCACCGGGGCGCTGGTCGACGTACAGCCCTTCGGCGGGTTCAACATGTCCGGCACCGACAGCAAGGCCGGCGGCCGCGACTACCTGCCGCTGTTCATGCAGGGCAAGAGCATCACGGAGCGGCTGTAGCGGGCCTGAGTACCAAGGCGGGCCGGTAACAAGGTAACAACGGGTGCCGGGGCCCGCGCCGAGCGCCGCCGCGGCCGGTGAACCGCGTTTTTGAGCCCGCCAGCCAAAGGCGCTCGCCCACCCTGAGGAACACTCGATTTCCCGGCGTTATCGACCTACATGAGGAGCTCAACGAGCGCATCGCCTCCAAGATCAGGATAGCCGGCCCGTACTGGGGCTTGAACTTGGCGCTGTGGGCGCGGGGCGGACGAAGAGTATCGGGATCGGGCGATAAGAACGCGGTTTGGAGCGTGCGGATCGAAGAGTCTCAAGAATCTCATGGTTGTACGGGGCGCAAATGAGACTCTTGAAACGGGGCGCAGGGGGCGACGGAGCGGGTGCGGCGGGGCCGACGAACGGTGACAGGTGAAAGGTGACAAGGGCGCACCTCGGAACTCAGTTATCAGCGTTCAGCTCGCAGCTCAGAAGCCCGCACTCGCGTTTGGGGTTCTGACCGGGGCGGGCGCGGGGCATCCGCGCGAGTACGGGATAAGTATTCATCAGGAACGGGGCGGAGGGTAGGCGGGGTGGAAAGTTGTTGGCGGGTGGCGGAATTTGGCGGGAAAAGTCGGGAGTAAGAAGTCTGAAGTGAGAAATGCAACGGCGGGCGGCGGCGAGGGGCTGTACGGTCGGGCGTTCATGGCCGACTAAGAGGCGGTCTCTTTGCTCTCTTCAATTACCCTGATCTGGTCGGCGCTGAGCCCGTAGAGCGCGTAAACCAGCCCGTCGAGCTGGGCTTGGCGGTCCCGAATCGTGTTCTTGATGCCGGTGAGGGCGGCCGTTTCGGCCGTGATGTACTCGTCCCACGTGGCGCGCTCGTGGGGCTTCAGGGGATGTTGCGCGAAGTCCGCCAGCGCTTCCAGAACCTCACCCACCGGCCGTTCGTCGAAGTTCAGGACCTTCTGTGGTAGCGCCGGCGGAAGGGGCGATGCCGCGATCAGTTCGCGCGGTGTCAGATCCGTGCTGAACCGGCGGTGGACGTGTGCTGCCGCCGCCAAACGCCGGCCGTGCAGCTTGGCCAGCTCGCGCGCCAGCGCGGCGACGGGTTTCTGGTCGCGTGTGTTCGGAATCGGCAGCGGCGCAATGAACTGCTTGTTGGCCGAGCGATACTCGCCGCGGAATGGCTTGGAGGTCAGACGCCAGGCGAAGTCGCAGGCGGCGGAGTTCAGGATCGCCAGGAGATAATGCAGATTCCACCCGTCCTCGACCACAATGCCGCCCACATCCACATTGTCGATGCAGACTTTGCCGGCGGCATCGGCGGCCGCAAACAGGTGCAACAGGAGGCGCGGGACGAGGAGCTTTGGCAACGCCTGTTTGTCGATGCTCTGGTGGCGGCCGAAGCGCCACCATTCATCATCGTCGAACTTGTTCGATTCGCGAGCCCGGAGGACGGCCTCGTTCTCGCCGAGATAGGCCCAGCACCGCTTGAACGACTTGGCCATTTCGCGGCTGGTGTACAGACGGCACTCGTTCTTGGTAACGAGGTACGGAAAGAGGATGTACTTGTCGGTCGGCGGCGTCGTGAAGGGCACTGCTTCCCGACCCGAGACCAAGGGCTTCATGATCTCGTTTTCGATCTCCACTTCGCGCCCCAGTGCGCGGGAGTAGTATCGCCCCGAGCCGAGCTTGGTGAGGTGATATACCGCGTCAGCGCTGGTCTGCAGGCCGACAATGATGGCACCCGCCGCTTCCGTCAGCGGCACGCTGTGTGCGCGCATTGTCCCGAGGACCTGCTGCTCGCGATCGGCAAGCAGCGCCCAGGCGCCTGCGGCCTGAGCCGGGTAGTCGACCGAATAGAAACTGAGCCGCGCCAGGTCGCCCGAGCTCGCGTCGGCCGCGGCGATTCGCTCGTGCGGCGTCGTGGAGAAGAACTGCAGCGCCGTGTACGTCGTGGCATCCGCGAAGACTTGGTAGCTCTTGAAATCTACGAACTGCTCCAGCGCGCGATTCTCGCCGATCAGCTCGCGCAGGCCTTGCCCGTACTCATTGAACAGCCACAGGCTTGGCGCAATGAGACCCATTCGCCCGCCGGGACGCAGCAATCCCAGTCCGCGCTCGATGAACGGCAAGTACATGTCGAAGTTGCCGGTCCGAGCGGCCCGGTAGCGGCCGGGCAGCCACGCCGCGACCGCCGGCTGGCGGCGCCGGAAGTTCTGGAGCTTTACGTATGGGGGGTTGCTGACGACGCAATCGAAGCCGCCCGGCGGCAGCACGTGCGGGAACACGGCCGACCAGTCGAGCGCGTGCGGGTCAACCTGGGTATCGTCCACGAGGCTGTTGCCGCGCAGAATGTTGTGCGACAGGTCCGCCAGGGTCTTCCCAGCGCGCGCCGTCCGAATCCAGAGCGCGAGCCGCGTCAGCTCGACCGCCTCCTCGGAGAGGTCCACGCCGAACAGGTTCTCGCGCAAGATCGCGTCCGGAACGGCATCACGCTCCCGCTCCGCATCGCGCTCACTGAGGTTCAGATTCGCGATCGTATCCTCGTACTCGTGCTCCAGGAACTCGTAGGCCTGGATGAGGAAAGCTCCGCTGCCGCAGGCGGGATCGCAGACGCGCAGGCCGCGCAGTACGTCGAGCTTGGCCCGGTGGTAAGCGATCCAAGCCGGGTTGGGCGGATCGTCGGGCGGCTGACGTGGGTCTACGCCGTGCGTGCGCGCGAGCGGCGCGCAGCGCTCGGCCAGCGTGGCGCCCAGCGTGTAATCCACGATGTACTGCGTAATGTGGGGCGGCGTGTAGTAGATACCCTCGCGCTTACGCCGGCCAGTCGCGCGCCGTCCGGCCGGAGCCTCTTCCGTGGCGCCCGCACCGGCGCGCAGGTTCTCCAGGTCGGTGATGGACTGCTCGAAGAGCTGCCCGAGGACATCGACGTTTACTTCGAACTCGAAATCGTAGGTGCCAATGTCCCTGAAGAAGCCCGGCCAGCGGTCGTCCAGCTCCAGGTCGTCGACTTCGGGGTCGCGGGCGAAAAGTCCGCCGTTGAACGCGGGGATTCCGGCCCGTTCGTTGCCCGTGTCGATGCTCAGGAACAGGTTACGGAAGTTCTGCCAGAGCGGATTGGTGACGCGGGAATACGGCGCGGGTTTGCTGGCCGCATGGCTGATCGCGTCCGCCGGCAGCAGTCGGCGGTCTTTGCAGAAGGCGATGAACACGATGCGGTCGAGCAGTTTCTGGGCCACATGGATCGCGCTGTCGAGCGACTTGCCGTGCGGGGGCCGTTGGAGATGCGCGATCAAGGCGGTGCGCTGCTCGTGATAGACCCGGTAGAGCTCGCTGCCCACCTCACGCTGGCGGTTTTCGGATTGGGCGAGGAGGTCTTCGGCGCGCGAGGGGCGCCCCTTGATCTCGCGCAGCAGCCCGCCGTGTTGAAAGAGGTAGTAGAACTCGAGGAACCGCTGCTCGTCGCGGAGATCCTGCAAGGTGAACTGCTCGTACGCGCGCGGCGTCTTGTCGCGGTGGTACAGACGGAAGCTGACGTAGTTGCACACGATCCCCCAGGGGCACTCCGGAAGGTCGTTCAGGTAGTCCCAGCATTGCTGCACGGGAGTCCGGCCGGCGGAGCGGTCGCGGTCCACGTTGACCTTGGGACCCTTCAGCTCAAGCACGGCGCGCGGCGTGCGCTGCTCGTCCGAAAAGTGCCCCAGAGCGGCGTCCGCCGTTCCGCTGTTGACCGGAAACTGCGGCCAGAGGTTCCATTCGGCCAAGCCGGTCGAAAAGAGCGTGTATCCAAGGGCCTGTCCGAACACTTCGGTAAGGAACTCGGCCTGAAGCTGCGTTTCGCGCATGCGCACGAGGCGGCGGGCCGATTCGAGGTCCGCCCACTTCAGCAGAATGGTGCGCGCCGCGTCTCGGGAGCTTCCGCCGAGGCGAAGATCACGCGCGGCTTGGGCTAGCTTCTTCGGCAGGAAGAGCGGCAGCCGTTTGCGCCCGTCGCCGTAGCGCGCGCCGTGCAGTTCGGGGAACAAGAGGCCGTCACTGGGCAACACCCTGGGCTCCTGAGTTTGCTCGCATGTGCCGTCGCGTCACGCTCCCAGTCCCGTGCGCCGCCACTATAGACGGACCGCCGGCACCGGTGAAGAGCCCCGGCCCGGCACGCTTCGCTCTCTGTCACGCAGGGGACTGGAAGGTTGCGCACGGACGCGACCTGCCATACGCGTACGGCCGCGCGCGGGCGCGGGCCGCTACGTCCGGGACAGTGTCCCGGCGCTACGCCACGAAGTCCAGCGCGGCTTTGTGCATGCCGCCGGTGACGGGGTGGTCGATTTCCTCGGTCGTGATGCAGTCCCAGACCGGGCAGACGTGCTGGCAGAGCAGGCAGCCGACGCACAGCTCGCGCTCGACGCGGGCCTTGCGCTCGCCGCCGTCGAACTGCATCGCCTGGTTCGCGCCGTCGTAGCAGACGATATGGCACAGCCCGCAGCCGATGCACTTGTCCGCATCGACCTTCGAGATCACATGCTTCGTCTGGTGATGCTCGGACGGATCGACGGTCTGCGGCAGCCCGCGGCCGACCAGCTCGCGGACGGACGCGAGGCCCTTCGACTCCAGGTAATCCGCCAGCCCCTCGCACAGCGGCTCGATGACGCGATAGCCGTAGTGCATGATGGCGGTCGTCACTTGCAGGTTCGAGGCCCCCATGAGCAGGAACATGGCCGCGTCCTGCCACGTCTCGAGGCCGCCGATGCCGGAGACGGGGAGACTCAGCTCCTTGCTCTGGGCCAGCTCGGCGACGAAGCGCAGGGCGATCGGCTTGACCGCGGGGCCGGAGAAGCCGCTGATTGAGCCGCGGCCCTGGATCGTGGGCTTGGGGGCGAGCGTGTCGAGGTCCACCTCGGTGATCGCCCGCAGCGTGTTGATCGCGGAGATCGCGTCCGCCCCGCCGTGCTTCGCGGCCAGCGATGGCGGCAGGATGTCGGTGATGTTGGGCGTCATCTTGGCCATGACGGGGATTTTCACGGCGTCTTTGACGACGCGCGTGTAGCGTTCGAGCATGTCGTATTGCTGGCCAATCTTGTGACCGGCGCCTTCGATCGCCATCTGCGGGCAGGAGAAGTTCAGCTCGAGCAGATCGGCGCCCGCGGCGGCGACGCCCTGGGCCAGCTCACGCCAGCCGGCGTCGGAATAGCCCATGATGCTGACCATGATCCGGCGGTCGGGGAAATGCCGCTTGAGCCAGGCGATGTCCTTGAGGTTTTGCTTGAAGGGCCGCTCGCTGATCATCTCGATGTTCTGGAGGCCGATGAAGCGGCGGTCGCCGTTGTGCAGGGCGTTGAGCCGCGGGGTGGGATCGACGATCTGGTAGGCCTCTTCGAGGCCGACGGTTTTGTAGAGGACGCCGCCCCAACCGGCTTCGAAGGCGCGGGCGATCATCTCGGCGGTGTTGCTGACTGGCGAGGAGGAGAGGCAGAACGGGTTCCGGAAGTGCAGGCCGCAGAAGTCGATTTCGAGGCTGGGGTGCGAACGCTTGGGGCGGTGCGCGGGGGTGCGCAGCGGGAAGGCCTGCGCGATGGCGTCGGCGGCCTTCTTGCCGTCGAGCACGGAGGCAGCGACGGTCTTGCCGGCGGCGACGACGTCGCCGCCGACGAAGATGCGCGGGTTCGTCGAGCACAGGCTTTGCTCGTCGGCCATGGGACGGCCGTTGGGGCGCATCTCCAGCGAGCCCGCGAATAGCGCCTTGAGATCGGGCGAGAGGCCGGCGCCGATGGCTTCGATCAGCACGTCGGCGGGCAGATTCCACGCCGTGCCGCGGAGGTCCACGGCGTTGTCGGGGACGAAGCGGCCGGGCTCCTTCCAGCGGATCTCGACGCCGCGGAGGCTGAGCAGGCGGCCGTCGGGGCGGCCGACGATCTTGGTGACGCGGGAATTGGGCTTGAAGCGGATGCCCTCGTGGAACGCGAGCGTCTTCTCTTCGATGTCGGCGGGCAGCTCTTCCATCGCTTCGAGCGAGACGGCGTAGACGCGGGCGGCACCGAGGCGCTTGGAGGTGACGGCGCAGTCCATCGCGACCGAGCCACCGCCGACGACCACGACTTGCTTGCCCTTGACGAGCTTGGTTAGCTCCGCGCGGCCGTCGGGGTTCTTACTGCGGCTCAGGAACGCGTCCCACTGGTGCACGCCGCGAAGGTCTTCGCCGGGGATGCGCAGGCGATAGGACTCGTCGCAGCCGGAAGCGAGGAAGACGGCGTCGAAACCGCCGTGGAGCAGGGCTTCGAGCTCCTGGTGGGATTTGACGGGGTGGTTGCACTCGAACTTCACGCCGAGGGCTTTAATGAGGCTGATTTCGTGGTCGAGCAGGCCCTGGGAGAGGCGGTGGTCGGGGATGCCGTAGCGGAGGAGGCCGCCGGGCAGCGGCATCTTCTCGTACACGGTGACGGCGTAACCCTTGAGCGCGAGGCTGGCGGCCGCCGACAGGCCGGCGGGGCCGGAGCCGATGATCGCGACCTTGCGGTCGCTGGCGGGCGGGGCCTGGAGCACCTGCATTTTCTCGCGGCGCTCGTAGTCGGCCAGGAAGGCCTGCAACTCGTTGATGCGGATCGGCTGATCGAGGCCGGAGCGCGTGCAGCCCTTCGCGCACAGGCGGCAGGTCGGGCAGACCTGGGCGCACGTGGCGGCGAGGATGTTGTGCTCGCGGAGGGTGCGCACGGCGCCGCGGATGTCGCCCATGCGGAGCTTGAAGATCCACTGGGCGGGGTTTGTATCGGCCCCGCAGCCGGTGTTGCACGGGGGGTCGTCGCAGAGCAGACAGCGGCCGGCTTCGGTGAGGGCGGCCTGGAGGCTCATGATGCCGTTGTGGTGGCCGTTTCCGTGGGTGGCGTTGAGCACGACAAGGCTCCTTCGTTTCCTCGCCTTCGGTGTCCGGATCAGCCGCGAGCACACACCGGCGCGGTCCGGCGTGAGGACACGCCGGCTCGGCTGGGCTGGCCGCTAGACCTGCCCGGGGTTCGCGCGCGGAATGAACTGTCCGTGTCCGTTGCGGCCGACGAACTTGTAGTCCGCGACCACCTGTTGCCCCCGGCAGAACGTGTGCTCGGCAAAGCCGGCGAGATTCCAGCCCTGATACGGGCTCCAGTCGCAATTCGTCTGCATCCGATGCCAATCGACCTTGCGCTTCTGCGTCGGGTGGATAAGCGCCAGATCGGCGTCGCTGCCGACCTGCAGCGTCCCCTTGCGCGGATAAAGGCCCATCACGCGGGCCGGGCTCGTGCAGCACTTGTCGACGAACTGGTTGACGGTGAGCCGCCGTTTGAGCACACCCTGAGTGTAGACCACCGGCAGCAGCGTCTCCAGGCCGGGCATGCCCATCGGAATCTTGGTCCAGTCGCCCTTCCACATGGCCTTCTGGGCGCGCGTGAAGGTGCACGTGTCGGTTGAGATCGAGCAGACCTCGCCGTTCTTCAGGCCGGCCCACAGGCGCTTCTGGTCCTGCGGCTTCTTGATCTGCGGGCACGTGGCGTAAAGGTGACCGTCCTTGCCGGCGAAGACGCGGTCGTCCAGCGCGAGATACTGGGCACAAGTCTCGGCCAGGACGTGCACGCCGTCCTCTTGGGCCCGCTTGACCAGGTCGGCGCCGTCGCCGGTGCTCATGTGCACCACGAACAGCCGCCCGCCGGTCGCCTTGGTCCACCGAATGGCACGCTCGATCGCCTCGGCCTCGATGAAGTTCGGGCGCGTCAGCGTGTGCAGATAGGCGCCGTGCTTCTTCATCTCGGCGGGGGTGTGGTGGCGCTCGATGAGCAGATCGAGCACGCGGCTGGACTCGGCGTGCACGCAGAGCATGCCGCCGAGGTCGCGGAGGGTCTCGAGGGCGCCGAAGATGGCGGCGTCGTCGGACTGCCAGCCCTGGGCCGCGTAGATCATGAATTCCTTGAAGGTGGGGATGCCCTGGTCGATCATCCGCTTAATGTCTCTCTTCTGGCGCTCCCAGTTGGTGATCGCCAGGTGCAGCGAATAGTCGACGCAGGCCTTGCCCGCGGCCCGGGACTGCCAGTTGTCCACCGCCTGCTGCAGCGTCTCTTCGCCGTACGGAATTGCGAAGTCGATCAGCGTGGTGACGCCGCCGCAGGCCGCGGCGCGGGTGCCGGAGTCGTAGTCGTCGGCGGAGACGGTGCCGCAGAACGGCAGGGCCAGGTGCACGTGGGCGTCGACGCCGCCCGGGATGACGTAGCGGCCCTGGGCGTCCACGAGCTTGGCGCCGCTGGCGTGGGTTTTCGCGAGCTGCGCGCCGAGCGCGACGATCTTCTCGCCGCGGATTCCGACGTCAGCCGACACGGTCCGGTCGGCGGTCACGACGCGTCCCCCGTGAATGATGGTATCCAGCTTCATACCGTCCCCTTCGTAATACGCCCAGCTCGCGACAGTAACTTGTTATTCTCCGCAAAACGACGGTGGGTCGTCAAGTGGCCGATCGCAAGCGCGATGGCTGCGGGTGTACCGCCGGATGTTGGCGGGTGGCGGGGATCAGAGCCCAGAGCGCAAGCGACGGGTTCCCGGCCCACGCGCGCCAATCGGAAACGCAACGCCCTCCGGCAACCCCGCGCTGGCGCTTGGGGCTCTGCTCGCTGGGTCACACCCCGTACGGCCGGGCGGCGCGCCGACCACCACAGCTTTGCGGCACACCCGATGGCCGCCGCCGCGCGCCGCGCGTTTGCGTTTCTCGCCGCGTTTCGACATAATCAGATGGTTGGCATACCGGATGTCGTTATCCACAAAAGAGTGAGCGTATGTTCCGCATCCTCGACACCAAGCAACTGGCCTCCGACGTAAAGTGGTTCCGCATCGCGGCCCCGCTCGTCGCCAAGCACCGCCAGCCCGGGCAGTTTGTCATCCTGCGGCTGGACGAGACCGGCGAACGCATCCCGCTCACGATGGCCGCCGCCGACCCCCAAACCGGCACCATCGAGCTGATCGTCAAGGCCATCGGCAAGACCACCCGCGTCCTCTTCACCAAGCAGGCCGGCGACACGATCCAGGACATCATGGGCCCCCTCGGCCGGCCGACCGAGATCCACAAGGTTGCCCACGCGGTCCTCGTCGGCGGCGGCGTCGGCACCGCTGTCATCTACCCGCTCGCCAAGGCCCTCCAGGACGCCGGCTGCTTCGTCACCTCGATCACCGGCGGCCGCACCAAGGAGCTGGTCGTCCTCGAAGACGAGCTGAAGAAGGTCTCGAACGCCGTGTATGCGACCACCGACGATGGCAGCTACGGCTTCAAGGGCACCGTCGCCGACAAGCTGCGCGAGCTGATCGCCGACAAATCGCGTCCAATCGGCGTCATTTACGCCGCCGGCCCCGTCCCCATGATGAAGGCCGTCTGCGAGCTGACCAAACCGTACGGCATCAAGACGATCGTCTCGCTCAACCCCATCATGGTCGACGGCACCGGCATGTGCGGCGGCTGCCGCGTAACCATCGGCGGCAAAACGAAATTCGCCTGCGTCGACGGCCCCGAGTTCGATGGCCACCAGGTCGATTACGCCGAGCTCTGGGACCGCCTCGGCGCCTACAAGCCGCAGGAAAAGGCCGCGCTGGAACGCTGGGAACACGAGTGCAAAATCGGCGGAACGCAATAGTTTGGAAACAGAATGCCCACCGGGAGTGAACATCCCGCCGAGATTACGGAGGCTTTGAGATTCTTCGAGGAATTCCAGGCTGAATCGGATCGTGCGCTCGTTGTCCTTGGGGCTGCGAAGCTCGATTCCCTGTTGTATCAGTTACTTGCCAAGGCGTTACTCCCAAGCCCGACTAGGCAGGACGACCTTCTTGAGGCGGAGCATGCCTTGGGAACATTTAGTTCCCGGATCGATGCGGTGTACCGGTTAGCGTTGATCGATAGGTCTTTCGCGCGCGCCCTTCATCTGATCCGTCGCGTGCGGAACACGTATGCCCATCAACTCGCGTCAAGTAAGCTTGACCAGGGTCCGGAGACTGATCGCATCCGCGAGCTGGCAACGCTTTGCGAACATAACGGCCATCTTGCGTTACTCAAGGCCAGCCTCTTTCCAAGGCAAAGTGGGTGCAGAGCCGATTTTTGCGCCTCGTTGGCCGTCGTAGCGGCTCGCCTGATGGACGCAATCTCGGAAGCAAAACCTGCAAACGAATCCGATGCGCTCAATCTCATTCCGCCATCGTGGCAACAGAAGCGGGTGAGCCGCCTAGCGTAACTTCACACGATTTGGAGCACGCGATGCCCCTGACCCCCAAAGAGCGTATGGCGATCCCCCGGCAGCAGATGCCCGAGCGGGCCGCCGACGTGCGGAACCGGGATTTCAACGAAGTCAACGTCGGCTTCCAGGAGTCGCTCGCCCAACTCGAAGCGACCCGCTGCCTCCAGTGCAAAGACGGCAAGTGCACGCGCGGCTGCCCCGTCGGCATCGACATCCCCGGCTTCCTCGAGCACATCGCCGCGGGTGACCTGAAGAGCGCCGCCGAGCTGCTCCTCTCCGCCAACGCCCTCCCCGGCATCACCGGCCGCGTCTGTCCCCAGGAAGAGCAGTGCGAGCAGGTCTGCATCCGCGCCAAGGGCAAGAACGGCCGCCCCGTCGCCGTCGGCCACCTCGAACGCTACGTCGCCGACTGGGCCCGCGAAAACCTCGACATGAAGACGCTCCTCGCCCCCGCCACCGGCCTCAAGATCGCCGTCGTCGGCTCCGGACCCGCCGGCCTCACCTGCGCCGGCGAGCTCGCCAAGAAGGGCCACGACGTCACTATATTCGAAGCCCTCCACACCGCTGGCGGCGTGCTCACTTACGGCATCCCCGAGTTCCGCCTCCCCAACAAGGTCATCGACGCCGAAGTCGACCGCCTCCGCCAGATGGGCGTCAAGATCGTCTGCAACGTCGTCATCGGCCGCACCTTCACCATCGACGAGCTCCTCGGCGAAGAGGGCTTCTCCGCCATCTTCATCGCCAACGGCGCCGGCCTGCCGATCTTCATGAACATCCCCGGCGAGAACCTCAAGGGCGTCTATTCCGCCAACGAGTACCTCACCCGCTCCAACCTCATGCGGGCCTACACCTTCCCCGAGAACGACACCCCCATCGTCAAGGGCGAGCACGTCGTCGTGGTCGGCGGCGGAAACGTCGCGATGGACTCCGTGCGCACCGCCAAGCGCCTCGGTGCGAAGGAGGCGATCCTCGTTTATCGCCGCAGCCGCGAGGAAATGCCCGCCCGCATCGAGGAAGTCCACCACGCCGAACAGGAAGGCATCATCTTCAAGCTGCTCTGCAGCCCGATCCGCGTCCTCGGCGCGCCCGACGGCTGGGTCAAGGGCGTCGAGTGCATCCGCATGGAGCTCGGCGAGCCCGACGACTCCGGCCGCCGCCGCCCCGTCCCCATGAAGGGCTCCGAGTTCACGCTCGACTGCGACATCGTCATCATGGCGATCGGCACGCGGTCCAATCCGCTGCTCACCCAGGCCACCCCCGACCTCAAGCTCAACAAGTGGGGCTACATCGAGATCGACGAAACCGGCGCCACCAGCAAGCCCGGCGTCTTCGCCGGCGGCGACATCGTCCGCGGCTCCGCGACGGTAATCCTCGCCATGGGCGACGGCAAAAAAGCCGCGGCGACGATCGACCACTACGTCCGCACCGAGCACGGTCTACCCATGTAGCGCCGGCCCCCGTGGCCGACGTAGCACACGAGAACCCCCCTGTGGCGGACGCCGGGCGGCTCCGATATGCTTCGCACGGGGACTGCCCCTTGCCCCGGCGGATTTCGATATATATAATAATCGGAGAACGGGCATGGAGTTCCGCTGGATCGAGTTGAACCGCGACAGGATCGCGGCCCACGGCGTAACGGAATCCGAAGCCGAGTACGTGGTCGAGCATGCCCGACCGCCGTACCCGCAGTGGCGCGCCGACGACAAGTTGCTCGTCTGGGGTGCGACGCCGCCGAGGAAAGCCATGAGCAAAGCCACCCGTTCCAAGCCCAGCACCGCGCTGACCCCGCAAGAGCTCGACCGCATGGCGGCCGAGTTCGAGCGCGAGTTCGTGGCCGACACATTCGGCCCGCCGCCGCCGGCCGTCCGCGCGCGCCTCCGCCGCGCCAAGCGGAAACGCGGCCGTCCGCGCACCGGCGCCGGCTCCCAGGCCATCTCCGTCACGATCGAGAAAACGCTGCTGGCACAGGTCGACGCACTCGTCCGGCGTAGTAACACGCCGCGTGCCCAACTCATCACGCGCGGCCTGCGCTTCATCCTCGCGGCACACAAACACAGTGGCCGAAGACCGCACAGCGCGTCGAAGCCCAAACTGACGGCCACAGCGCGCTGAGTTTTCCACATCCCCAGGCGTAAGTGGGGACAGTGGGGCTGTTGAAAAGCAGGAAGAAAGGTCTGGGCCGGCGTTGGTTCGCACCAAAGCCAGGCAGGGAAAACGGGGCAGGTTCACTCGCGCCCTCACCGCTCTGTCGGGCCACTGATCCGCACGCGGGCCGGTTGTACCACCACGAAACAGCGTGCCAGTCGCTCGCCATACCTCTCGACCAGCCGAACGGCCGCCGCGGGCATTGTCCGGCGGGCCGTCGCCGGGTATCGCAGCAAGACCACGCCACCGGTCGCGCGCTTATCCGCGTAGACCCAGCGCCCAAAGTCCTTGTCTTCCGTCAGGAGGACGCGTTTTTCGCTCACGGCCAATTCGAGGACGGTTTCGTCGGCCGCACGCGGAGCCACTTTGGCCACCGCCGTCACGTCGTGCCCGGCCTGACACAACGCCCGCACGACCGCAAAATCGCAGCTCTCATCCGCCAGAAACCGCATGGCCTACGACCCGGTCTGCCGGCGCCGGAACTCAACAATCACTTCCTCGTGTGCGAGCGTGTCCGCGGCGTACGACAGCGCCGCCTGAATGTCCGCGCGCTTCAGTCGCGGATAGGCGTCGAGCAGGTCCGCCTCGCTCGCCCCTTCGCCCAGCTTGCGCAGGATGAGCTCGACGGGGATGCGCGTGCCGCGGATCACCGGCTTGCCGAGCATCACCTTGGGGTTGACCTCGATTCGATTCGTGCGCGGCATGATCTCACACCTCCGCTCACCACGTGGTCTAACGACCGCCTGCGCTATATCGTACGGCTAGGCGACATTCTTGGCAAAGCGACCGCCATCGCCCCCAGCGATTCCGCAGGTGCGGAGCGAAGGGGAGTTGGATCAAGGTGTTAGGATGCGAACGGGCTTCGGGCAGGTTCGCGGGGGTGCATGGAGTCCGCGTGGAGGCGTGCGTGGTCGGCAGGTCGAGGCGGCGCGTGAGAAGC
>CAIWOY010000409.1 GCA_903914415.1 uncultured Phycisphaerales bacterium
CTGGCTGAAAGCTGAGAGCCAACGGCCGTTTGCGTCGGCATGTGCTGCTGGGTGCCATATCGACGGCCGTTTGCGTCGGCATGGACTCACTGCACACCGCACGCGCTCTGCGTCTTGCCACCCGCATGTTGCCCGCGCTGTCCGCGACGCGATTCGCTCGGCCCCCGTTGGCCGACGATTGGCCATTGCCTGGTGACACGTCGTCGTCGCCTGCACAACGCCGCCCACCCTGGGGACCGGGGATACCGAAAGTCATTCCGATTCTGAACCCGCACCGCGCCTGCCGCCGGAAAAGCGGGTTTTGGCCGCTCTCCGCGCCTCCGCTGCGCGCTAACGGCATCTCTTAGTGTCTCGGTGTCTTAGTGGTGCGATCGCGCGTTCTGCACGGGCGCGCCACGGATAATGACAAGGCGGCCGCGCGAGGGCGCGGGCCGCTACGTGCGGAGCGTCCGTTCGGCCCCTCGCTACCGCTCGGGCTCTCACGCCGCTCGGGCGCCGATCAGGGAAGCGTGGCGAGGAAGGTGCGGTTGCCGTCGAGGAGGTTGGGGAGGGTCAGGATTTCGGCCGGGGTGAGCCAGCGAAGCTCGGCGATCTCGGCGGGGTTGCATTCCAGCTTGCCGCCGACGAGGTCGGCACGCCACCAGTAGAGGTGCAGGGAGCCGTCGGGGCGGGTGTATTCCCAGACGCGGGCCAGCGGGCGAACCTCGCCGCCGACCTCTTCGCGGAACTCGCGGACGACGGCTTGCTCCTGCGTTTCGCCGGGCTCGATCGCACCGCCGACGAAGCACCAGGCGCCAGGGGCGACGACGCCGGCAGCGCGGCGGGCAATGAGATAACGGTCGGCCCGCTGGACGACGATGACAACGCCTTCTCGCATGAATCTTCACCACGAAGGACACGAAGGGCACGAAGGAGAGGCCTGTAGGGCTCGCAAATACGACGAATCGCACTCCGCGGAACACTGCTCAAGAGCAGTGGCACGCCGACACTGGCACAGCGCTTACGGCGCGGGCACGTTGGGATTATAATCGTCCCGCGGAACGGTGCGGCGGCGATAAATGGCTGATCGCCGCACGAGGACAGGGCGCAAGTTACGGGAGTCAGAGCATGAAAGTGCTGATCGCGGACAAGTTTGAGGCGTTTGGGATCGCGGAGCTGAAGAAGATCGCGGACGAGGTGACGTGCGAGCCGGAGCTGAAGGACGAGTCGCTCACGAAGCGCGTTGCGGAGTACGACCCGACCATCCTCATCGTCCGCTCCACGAAGGTCAACGCCGACACGCTCAAGGCCGGCAAGCAGCTCAAGGTCGTCATCCGGGCGGGGTCGGGGTACGACACGATCGACGTGAAGGCGGCGAGCGAGCGCGGGGTGAAGGTCTCGAACTGCCCGGGGATGAACGCGGTCGCGGTCGCGGAGTTGGTGCTGGGGCACATGCTCAATATGGACCGGCGGATCGCGGACAACGTGGCGGACCTGCGGGCGCACAAGTGGAACAAGAAGGAGTACAGCAAGGCCCGCGGGCTGAAGGGCGGGACGCTGGGAATCGTCGGGATGGGCCGCATCGGCACGGAGGTGGCCAAACGGGCGCTGGCGTTCGACATGAAGGTGCTGTGGTACGACGTGATCGCGGACCTGAAGCCGCTGGACCACCCGAATTGCAAGCGGGCGCCGCTCGACCAGATTTTCCGCGAGGCGGACGTGATCACGCTGCACGTGCCGGGCACCGGCGATACGAAGCACCTGGTTAACGCCGGGCGGCTGGCGACGATGAAGCCGAATGCGATGCTCATCAATACGAGCCGGGCGTCGGTGGTGGACGAACCGGCGCTGATCGCGGCGCTGAAGGAGAAGAAGATTCGCGCGGCTGCGGTGGATGTGTACGAGAACGA
>CAIWOY010000410.1 GCA_903914415.1 uncultured Phycisphaerales bacterium
GCTTCTCACGCGCCGCCTCGACCTGCCGACCACGCACGCCTCCACGCGGACTCCATGCACCCCCGCGAACCTGCCCGAAGCCCGTTCGCATCCTAACACCTTGATCCAACTCCCCTTCGCTCCGCACCTGCGGAATCGCTGACGCAGCCGACCGCCGGTTGACCGCGGAATCCGGACTCCGTAAGATGCCGCTCGCGCACCAGGTGGGCGGCAAGGTCATCCTGAGACCACCAGGTGCCCGACACGATCCGCAACTACCTGCGAAAGCGACGCTGCCGGCCGGTGGCCCGCCCGGGCGTCGCACCTGACGAGAGTGGCTTGGAACAACCGGCCGGACAACGCGAGCCCCCGAACGCATTGCACGCGAAGACACTGGCCATCGTCTCGGCGACGCATGCCACCCGCCGCGATACGGGCGTGTTCATCCACCTCTCCTTCGGGCGCGTCATCGACCACCTCGCGGCGCGCTGCCGGCGTGTGCTGCTGTGCGTGCCGCTCGCCGAGCAGTCGCCCGATGAATCCCGCGATTACCGCCTCGAAGCACAGAACATCGAGCTGATCCCGCAGCCATTCTACACGACCGCGCTCGGCGGGCTGCCGCACCCCGTCGCCCTCACGCGCGCCTTCGCGCGGGCCTGCCGCGACGCCGACGCGCTCTTCATCCGCGGGCTGGTGCCGTATATCGGCCTGCTGTACACGCTGGCTTGGCGTTATCGGCGGCGCCCGTGCCACTGGATCGTCGGCAACCCCGTCGCGCTGCTGCGCTCCCATCGTCGCGCGGGTTTCCTGAAGGACACGGCCTCGCATGTGTACGCCTGGCAGGACCGGCTGCTGACACGCTGGGGCCGGTGGTTGACCGCCGGCTCCTTCGTGTGCAACGGGCGCGAGCTGGGCGCGGTGTTCTCGTCGCCGCGCACGCACGTCGCGGTGTCCAGCACGGTCGTCGACGACGAGTTCTACACCCGTGCCGACACCTGCCAGCACGACCCGGTCCAGATCCTGTTCGTCGGCTTTCCACGCCCCGAGAAGGGCCTGCAGTACTTGATCCGCGCGCTGCCGTTACTGCGCACGCCCCGGCGGTGCGTACTGACCATCGTGGGTGCCGCCGAGCAATTCCACCGATACCGTGAGGAGTTGGAGCACCTGGCGCAGGAACTGCGGCGTACCGAGGACGTGCGCTGGGTCGGCTACGTCCCCTATGGCCCCGCGATGTTCCGCCATTTGCGGGAGGCGGACCTGCTCGTGCTGCCCACGCTCTCCGAAGGCACCCCGCGGGTCCTGGTCGAAGCGCGGGCCAACAGCCTGCCCATTGTCGCGACCAACGTGGGCGGCATCCCCACGTCGGTCACGGACGGCTACGATGGAATGCTGGTGCCGCCCAAGGACCCCGCAGCGCTGGCGGGCGCGATCGACCGCATCGTCGCGGACGGCGCGCTCCGTCAGGCGCTGATCCGCAACGGGCTGCAGACGGCGCGGCGACTGACCGTGGACCGGTTTGTCGAGCTGGTTGTGCGGGTGCTGGAGGAATAGTGCCGTGCTCCGCAGGTTGAAGTACGCTTGGTTCATCTTGGTCATGAAGCTGACCGGATTCCTGCCGGACTTCACGCCGATCATGCGGCTGCGCGGGTTTCTGCTGCGGCCGTGCTTCCGACGTTGCGGGCGCAACTTCCAAATCCGCGCGAATGCCATGATCGTATATTCGTCGAACGTGTCGATCGGCAACCACGTGTACATCGCCTACGGAAGTTGGGTGCAAGGGCTCGGCGGGGTGATCTTCGAAGACGAGGTGATGCTCGGCCCCTATACCATCCTGGCCTCGAACAACCACACCAAGCAGGACGAATCGTACCGCTTCGGCCCGCCCGACCCGGCACCGATCGTGCTCAAGCGCGGAGCCTGGACCGGCGCGCATGTCGTGATTACGCCGGGCGTGACGGTCGGCAACGGAGCCGCGTGTGCCGCCGGTGCAGTCGTGACGCGGGACGTGCCGGACCACGCGGTGGTGGGCGGCGTGCCGGCCCGCGTGCTGCGACCTGGTCCGGACCCCGCCGGCGAGCGGCCGTCATGAGTGACAGCGTGGCATGGCCGCTGATCAGTGTGATCGTCCCCATCCGCAACGAGGCCAACTTCATCGCGCGCTGCCTGGACAGCATCCTCGCCAGTGACTACCCCGCCGACGCGATGGAGATCCTCGTCATCGACGGAATGAGCACCGACGGCACGTGCGAGATTGTGCAGCGCCGGGCCGCGACCGACCCGCGGGTCCGCCTGCTCGACAATCCCGCGCGGATCGTGCCGCACGCGATGAACCGCGGCATCCGCGAAGCGCGCGGCGAGATCGTCATCCGGATCGATGGACACGCCGCCGTGCCGCCCGATTTCGTCCTCCAGAACGTCGCGGAATTGCAGGCGCACCCAGAAGCGTGGTGCGTGGGCGGACCGGTGGAAACCGTCAACGCCACTTGGGTCGGCCGCGCGATTGCCGGCGCAATGAGCTCCCCGGTGGGCGTCGGGAACGCCCGCTTTCGGCTCGGACACTATGAAGGCTATGTCGACACGCTCGCGTTTGGGGCCTACTGGCGCTGGGTGTTCGATAAGATCGGATTCTTCGACGAAGAGCTCGTGCGCAACCAGGACGACGAGCTCAACCTCCGCGTGATTCTCGGCGGCGGCAGAATCTTCATCACGCCGCGCATCCACAGCCAGTATTTCCCGCGCACCTCGCTGCGCAAGCTGGCCCGACAGTATTTCCAGTATGGTTTCTGGCGCATCCGCACGATCCAGAAGCACCGGCAGCCCGCCACGCTGCGCCAGATCGTGCCGCTGTTGTTCGTGCTTGGGTGGCTCTTCGGCATCCCGGCCGCGCCGTTCGTTCCCTTACTGCGTTGGCTGCTGCTCGCCTATGCGGGTGCGTACGTCGCTGTCCTCCTGGTGGGCGCCCTGGATGTTCTGCGGCGCGTCGGCTGGCGCGAGGCCTTGCTGGCCCCGCTCGTCTTTGCGATCCTGCACTTTGCTTATGGGCTGGGCAGCCTGAAGGGCCTCGTGTGGTTTGTTTTGCTCAAGCGCGGCCCGGCGTCGCGACGCGAGGATGACGTA
This sequence comes from uncultured Phycisphaerales bacterium, assembly GCA_903914415.1. GTDB lineage: Bacteria > Planctomycetota > Phycisphaerae > UBA1845 > Fen-1342 > Fen-1342. The sequence goes on from CAIWOY010000410.1 coordinate 3,097, forward strand.
CTCTCGCGCTGAGTGGAGTCCTTCCAACACAGCAGGCGAAGTCTCATAGTATGAGCGCTCCCCAACAGCCAAGCGAGCTCGACCACGCGACCGACGAGATTCGCGCCGAGTACACACGCCGACGTCAAGGCGGCGCTAAACCCAGCCCCGGCACTTCGATGTTCGACGCCCGTCTGGAGCACTATCGCGCCCTGCTCGAGCACCTGGGGCTGTTGCCGCTTGCGGATCGCCGGATTCTCGACCTGGGCTGCGGCAACGGGAACTGGCTGGACGTGTGCTGCCGGCGCTGGGGCGCGCAGGAGGAACTGTGCTTCGGTGCCGATCTGCGGGCGGATCTGTTCCCACTGTGGCGACAGCAGCATCCCGCCTCGCGCATCACGCTGGTCTCTCGGCCAGCCCACGAGTTGGACTTTCCGGACGCCTCTTTTGACGTGCTGCACCAGTCGATGATGCTCAGCTCGGTCCCGCACGCCGGGCTGCGCGAGCGCATTGCTGCCACGATGTGGCGGCTGCTGCGACCCGGCGGTACGCTGATCTCCTACGATTTCTGGATCAACCCGGTGAACCCCAAGACCGTCGGGGTCACCGGCCGCTCGCTTCGCCGCCTGTTTCCGGAGGCGCGCTGGGAGTGGGCGCGGACGATCACCGTCGCGCCACCGCTGTGCCGCCTGCTCAACCGACTCAGTGCGAGCATCGCGGTGTTTCTAGAGCCGTTGCGCATCTTGAACACGCATTACCTCGTGGCCATGACCAAGCGGGAGTAACGAAGTCATGCTCGATCGCACGTTGGAAGCGCTGCGTGGCATGGTCTGGCCCGGCGGCGATGCGGTCGGCGCGCGGGCCGCCTACGAGCGCACCGTGGAAGCATACTTCGGCAGCGGAACGGCCTGCGTGTTCTGGAAAGGCCGGATCGCGCTGTATGCCATCCTCCAGGCGCTGGGCATCGGCCCGGGCGACGAGATCATCGTCCCGGGCTACACCTGCGTGATGGTGCCCGGGCCGGTGCTCTATCTCGGGGCCAAGCCGGTCTACGTCGATATCGAGCCGCGCTTCTTTGTCACGCCGGCCCAGGCCGTCGCCGCCAGCGTCTCGCCGCGGACGAAGGCGATTCTCGTGCAACACACCTACGGCTTCGCGGCTCCGGTCCAGGAGATCCGCGCAACCGCTGACGCGCGCGGGATTCCGGTCATCGAGGATTGCTGCCACACGTTCGGCGGGCGCGTGAACGGGCGGTTGCTGGGCACGCTCGGCCACGCCGCCTTCTTCAGCGCACAGTGGAACAAGCCCTATTCGACGGGGCTCGGCGGCGTGGCCCTGGTGCAGGATGCAGCGCTGGCAAAGTGCGTCCGCGCGGAGCAAGCCGCGTGTCCACCGGCGTCCCGCGGAGCGGCCTTCATGCTCGCCGCGCAATTGCTCGTCCACGAGTTGTTCGTTTACCCCTCGACAACCGCGCTGGCAACCCGCCTGTTTCGCTGGCTGAGTCGGCACGGGCTGGTCGTGGGCAGTTCCAGCCGGGCCGAGTTTGAGCCGGTGATGCCCGCCGGCTACCTGCGCACCGCCGCCCCGGTGCAGTGCCGCCTCGGCCACCGGGAGGTCGCCCGAATAGCGGCGAACATGGCCTGTCGAAAACGCGCGGCCGAGTTCTATCGCACCGAACTGCCGCGCCTGGGCTTCGAGCTTTCGGCGACGCCCCCACACTGGGACACGCCGCTGTTGCGGTTCCCCGTGCGGGTCGCGAACAAGGCCGCAGCACTCGCCGAGGCCGCCAGGTACAGCGTGGAGATCGGCTCGTGGTTCGAGTGCCCGCTGCATCCGATCGAAACCGATCAAGCGGCGTTCGGCTACCGTGCGGGAATATGCCCGGTCGCCGAGCGGGCCGCCGCCGAGGTCATCAATCTGCCCACGCACCGGCGGGTGGGCCCACGCGACCTGCAGCGGACGCTGGAGTTTGTCCAGAAGGTGTGTCGGCCCGCGGATACTGCCGATCGTTGAGCGGCTGCCCGCTGGCCGCGCCGAACATCACCATCGCCCCGCTCCCCTATTTCGAAACCCACATTCAGGCCTGCCGCCGCCGCGCCACGGCGTGCTACCTCGCGGAACTGCCGAGGCTCGACTACCCTATCCCCCGGATTCCGAGCAACCGGCACACGCCCAGCAGCTTTCGACCGTGCCGACCTGCCGTTTCTGTGGAGCACACTGAACGCCGTTTCAGATCGAGGTGAAAACCGCTCGTGTGTGGCATATGCGGCGTGTGGGCATATTCAGACGCGATCCGAGACCCGCCCGGGCGGTCTACGGTCGAGGCCATGTGCCGCGCCATGCGACATCGGGGGCCGGATGGCACTGGCTTTCTGGACCGCCCGCAGATGCACCTCGGCAGCGTCCGCCTGAGCATTATTGATCTCGCCACGGGGCAGCAGCCGATTTCGAACGAGGACGACACCGTGCACGTCGTCTTCAACGGCGAGATCTACAACTACCTCGACCTGCGCGGGCGGCTGCAGTCCCGCGGGCACGTCTTCCGCACGCAAAGCGACACGGAAATCCTCGTTCACCTCTACGAAGACCACGGCGCCGACCTGGTCGATCATCTGCTCGGCGATTTTGCGCTGGCCGTGTGGGACGACCGCACGCAGACCCTTCTGTTGGCCCGTGATCGCCTGGGCGTAAAGCCGCTCTTCTACGCTGACGTCGGCGGCCTGCTGTGCTTTGCGAGCGAGATGTCCGCCCTGCTGACCTGCGACCGCATCCCGCGCCGTCTCGACCACGCTGCACTCGAGACCTATCTGCTGGGCCGGTGGATCCCTTGTCCCCGCTCCATCTACGCCGATGTGCGCAAGCTGCCGCCCGGACACCGCCTGATCGTTCAGAATGGCGTTGCCCGCGTCTCGCGGTACTGGGACGTCCACTTCGAACCCGACGAGAGTCGCCGCGAAGACGACGTCGCCGACGAGCTCCGCGCCCTCGTCGACGATGCCGTGCGGCGGCAGCTCATGAGCGAGGTGCCGCTCGGGGCGTTCCTCAGCGGCGGCGTGGATTCCAGCACCGTCGTCGCCAGCATGGTGCGCGCCAGCCAGACCACCGTGAAGACCTTCAGCATCGGCTTCAAGGAGACGCGCTACGACGAATCTCCCTACTTCCGCCTCGTCGCGCAGCAGTTCGGCACCGAGCATCACGAGTTCGTCTTTGAACCCGACCTCCTGACCATCATCCCCACGCTTGTCTACCACTTCGGCGAGCCCTGCGCCATCTCCTCGGCCATGCCCATCTACTATCTCTGCCAGATGGCCCGCCAGCACGTGACCGTCGCGCTGTCCGGCGACGGCGGCGACGAGCTTTTCGCCGGCTACAACACCTACAACACCATGAACCGGCTCCGTCTCGTCGACCGATCGGCGGGCTGGCTGATCGGCAGCCGCTGGCTGGCGACCATGCTCAGCCGCTTGCAGCTCCCCACGACTTCCCGCGTCGGCAACCTCGTCCGTCGGCTGCGCAAAGTGCAGCGCCTGTTACGGCTGCCTCCGAGCCAGTGGATGAGCTCGATCGGCAATGTGTTCGACTTCGGTCAGAGTCTGCTCGCCACCCCTTCCACGCAGCCGCCGACGCCGGAGTACGACGCCGCCTTCGAGCGCGGCCGGCGCGGCCACGATTGGCTGGCTCCGTACCTCTACGCCGACATCAAGGTGCTGCTGCCCGAGGAGATGCTCACCAAGCTCGACCGCATGAGCATGGCCCACAGCCTCGAAGGCCGGGTCCCCCTGATCGACCACCGGCTCGTCGAGCTGGCGGCCCGCATTCCCTCGCGGATGAAGCTCAAGCACGGCACGGTCAAGGCCATCTTCAAACGCGCGATGCGCGCCCGCTTGCCCCAGACCGTGCTGACACGGCCCAAGGTCGGCTTTACGGTTCCGCTCAACGAGTGGTTCCGGGGGCCGTTGCGCCCCATGGCCTATGACCTGTTGACCGACGCTTCCTTCCGCCAATCCGGCCTCTTCAACATCGACCATGTCCAGCAACTCGTCGATCGTCACATGGCCGGCCTGGACAACCACGGCGAAGACATCTTCAAGCTCCTCGTCTTCGAAACCTGGCGACGAAACCTCCACGAGCGGTCGCCGCTCCCGGCCACGCCAAGCTAGACGCCGACCGTGTCCCCGCCAGGAGCACCGGCGCCCCCCCCACCGGTCAACTCCCCGAACAGCCTTGTCCGATGTACCATCCAGCTGGCGTGTAGCGCGAATCGCCGCGCGTTCCGCCGCCGTCAGGATCGGCGGGCCCGCCAGGCGGCCAGCGTCGCTTCCAACCCCCGAACGAACAGCTCGGCCATCCGGTCGCGTGAGAACTGCTGTTCCGCCAGCGCGCGGGCCCGCCGCCCCATCTCGGGCAACTCCGCACGGTGGTCACGCAGCCACACAACCGCGTCCGCGAACGCCGCCGGGTCATCCGGCGGAACGCCCCGGCCGATCTGGTGTGCGTCGATCAGGCCCGCCAGCCAACCGGGGTAGTTGTTCAGCACCGGCAGCCCGGTCGCGATGTAGTCAAAGAACTTGTTCGGCGACGTGCCATAGTAGAACGCCGGCAGGTTCCTCAGAATCATCAGGCCGACGTCCATGCTCGCCAGCGTGCGGGCCAGTTCCTCCTTGGGCATCGGCTCAAGCCAACTCACGTACGACTGCAATCCCTCGCGTTCGCTGCGCGCGACGAGCCGCGGCTTCTCGCCGCCCGCACCGATGAACACGAAACGGACGCCCCGAACCCCGCGCCGCTTCAGCTCGGCCGCCGCCTCCAACACCGCGTCGAGCCCGTTGGCCTTGCCGTGAGCCCCGGTGAAAACGAGGCGAAAGTCGTCTGGCCCGCCGAACCGCGCGTCCAGCGGCGAGCGTGGCCGCGGGTAGAACAGGTCCAGGTCGCTGCAATTGGGAATCATGGACACGCGTTCGGCCGGATAGCCGGTCCGGCAGATGCCTTCCTTGATTCCGGGGGCCAGGGCGAAGATGCGCTCCGCGGCGAAGTAAATGCGCCGCTCCAGGCGCCGCAGGTACCACTTCAGCAACGGATTACGCACCGCGCCAATCGCGATCAAGCCCTCCGGCCACAGATCGCGAACCTCGAACACGAACGGCGCCCCCAGCCGCCGCGCACCCTTCATCCCCGGCAGCCCCACCGTCAGCGGCGTAGAGGTGGCAAAGACCAGGTCCGCATCCAGCTCCGTAACCAGGCGTTCCGCCGCCCGCGCGAAACGTCCAAAGGCCCACGTTCGCCGGGCGGGCCCCATGCGGTTCGCGTACGGCTCACGCACACACAGGACGCGGATACCTTCAACCTCGAGTTCAGCGACACGTCCGCTCGACGTGAAACGGTGCCGCGCCGGAGCGTACTCGCCACAGATCATGGTGACGCGGTGACCGGCCGAGATGAGCCGGCGACTCATCTCGTACGACCGCGTGCCGGTCTCCCCGCTCCGCGTGGAGAAGTGCTGATGGATGTAGGCCACGTGCATCCGACCGGACTCCACAGCGCCGCCGTCACGCGCGCGAGCGTACGGCATCCTGCCGGCGACAGCTTAGTGGCCGCGCGACGGCTGGGCAACATTCGGCGCGCCCGCTATGCTCTTGGGCGGCGCGAGTGTCCGCGCGCGTTTCGCGGAGTGTTAGCCGTTGCGATTGATCGTCACCATCGACACACGACTGGAACGCACGCCCGACGGTAGCATCTGGGTCGGTGGAGCTGCCAGCTATCCCTTCTGGACCCGCTACCTCGAAGTGTTCGAGGAAGTGCGCGTCGTCGCGCGTGTGCGCGCGGTCCAAGAGCCCTCTCCCGACACGCGCCGCCTGGACGGCCCCCGCGTCTCGGTTCTCGCGTTGCCGTTCTATGCCGGGCCCTGGCAGTACCTGCGGCGACGGCGCGCCCTTCAGGCCACTTTGCGATCCGCCGTCGGCCCCGACGATGCCGCGTTGCTGCGTGTCCCGGGCACGCTCAGCACCGGCTTGGCCGGTGTGCTGCGGGCACAGCGGCGACCTTATGCCGTCGAGGTCATCGGCGACCCCTATCACATGTTCGCCCCAGGCAGCGTCCGCTCGATCCTGCGCCCGATCCTGCGGTGGTGGATTCCGCGACAACTCGGGCGCCAGTGCCGGGAGGCCTGTGCCGCCAGCTACGTCACAGCCGACTTTCTCCAACGCCGCTACCCCCCGTCGCCCAGCGCCTACACGGTCACGTGCTCCAGTATCGACCTCACGGACGAGGCCCTCGCCGCTGCACCCCGTCCCATCGCCGCGCCGGATGGCCCCCTGCGGCTCGTATTCGTGGGTTCGCTCGCACAGTTGCACAAGGCCGTGGACATTCTGATCCGGGCCGTCGCGGAAAACCTGCGCGGCGGTCTGGCTCTGGACCTGCAAATCGTCGGAGACGGCAAGCACCGCCCGGAGTTCGAAATGCTGGCCCGCGCCCTGGGCATCACGCAGCGCGTCCAATTCGTCGGCCAGGTCCGCGCAGGCGACGGCGTGCGGGACCAGCTCGACCAAGCGGATCTCTTCGTTCTGCCGTCGCGAACAGAGGGTCTGCCGCGCGTGCTCGTCGAAGCCATGGCGCGCGGCCTGCCGTGCATCGCAACGCGCGTCGGCGGTGTACCTGAGCTGCTCGCCGGCGAAGATACCGTGCCCCCCGGGGACCAGGCCGCCCTGGCGACCGCAATTCGCGCCGTGGCGAAGGACCCTGCCCGTCGACAGCGGATGGCCGCCCGGAACCTCGCACGCGCTCGCGATTATCACGCCGCCCTGCTCGCCCCGCGCCGGCGGGCTTTCTACCAGGCCCTGCGCGAACGCACCGAGCAGTGGCTGCACGCGCGCACATCCGGCTAGAAACAGCGTCGGACTCGACGGCGAGACGTGCTGGCCGGTCCCCGCGGCCGCGAATACCATGTCAAACAACTCGGGTCCTCACGGTCCGCCTGGCCGCCGGCCTCGGCAAGGACACCGCATGACGCCTGCTCCACCCACCGTCCCCAACATCCTGACGATCGACGTGGAGGACTGGTACCACCTCTCCGGCGAGCAAATCCGCGGACAGGGCCGCCTGCGGCCCGACATCTTGGCGCGCCAGCTCGACCGCTTGCTCGGCCTGCTCGCGCGGCACGACTGCCGTGCCACGTTCTTCTGCCTCGGCGCCTCGCTGGTCAACTCGCCCGAGCTTGTGCGGCGAATCGCCGCGGCCGGGCACGAGATCGGCACGCACGGCTGGGGACACCAACCCGTCGCACGGATCGGGCTGCCGGCGTTTCGCCAAGACCTGCTGCGTTCGACGAGGTGACTGCAGGACCTGCTCGGCCGGCCGGTGCTGGGCCACCGCGCGCCGGCCTTCAGCGTCACGCGCGACCAGCTCGACGGCTTCTGCGAGATCTGCCTCGAAGCCGGCCTCGCCTACGACTCCAGCATCTTCCCGATCCGCGGTCGCCGCTACGGAATCCCCGACACACCCACGATGCCGTACATCATCCAGGACGGCGGCGGACGGCGGCCCGTGGAGATCCCCCTGTCAACGATCATGTGGCGCGGCCGGCGCTACCCGGTCGCCGGCGGCGGCTACTGGCGGGTCTTGCCGGCCTGGGTGATCCGTCGGATCATCGCGCGCCTGAATCGCGCCGGCTGCCCAATGGTCACCTATTTGCACCCGTACGAGTTCGATTCGCAGCCGTTGTCCGCCACGATGGCCGCCGGGTGGTCGTTGCGCAGCCTCAAGCACCAGTTCAAGCAGAACCTCAACCGCCGTTCGATGTGCGACAAGCTCGACGCTATCTTATCCGTCCACCGGTTCGCTCCCGCCGAGGAGTATCTCCGTGACCCAGGAAGACTCCCGCCACACGATCCAGGTGCGGGACTACTTTGACGGCCGCGTCGCGGACTACGACGCGTTCTACGACCCGCCCTCCCCGTTCTGGCGGGCCTTTAACCGCGTCTTCCGCAAAGCGGTCTACCTGCGCCGCGACCAGGCCCTGAAGGTCACGCTCGACACCGACTGCCGAACCATGCTCGACGTCGGCTGCGGCAGCGGACAGAACACGGTCTACTTCGTGCGCCACGGCGTCGCGCACGTCCTGGGCATCGACATCGCGCCCGAGATGATCCGCCTCGCCGAGCAACTCGCCGACCGCGCGGGCGTCCGCCAGCACTGTGACTTCATGCACGCCGACTTCCTGCGCATGTCCGCCGAGCAGAAATTCGACAGCATTGTTGCCTGCGGCGTGTTCGACTATGTCGAACGTGCGGACGAGTTCCTCGCCCACATGGCCCGCTTCGCGAATCGCGTCATTTACGGTAGCTTCCCCGGCTGGACGCTGATTCGCTCGCCGCTGCGGAAGATCCGCTACGCGCTGCGCGGCTGCCTGACTCATTTCTACCGCCGCCGCGAGATCATCGCCCTGTTTGCGAAGGTCGGATTTGGTCGCACGGAGATTCTGCCGGTCCCGAGCGGGCACCTGGCGTGGGCCATCCGCGAAGTCTGACCATCCCCGCACCGCGGACGCGCCGCTATTCGTACCGCGCGACGGCTTCCTCGCATCCGCGCCCGCGGGCCTGCAAAGCGCGCAGCACCAGTCCCGGCACTTCCGCCGGCGCCGCCGTGTACTGCGCCGCGCCCAGCGCCACCGCTTGCTTCGGCATGCCATACACCACGCACGAGCTTTCGTTCTGCGCGATCGTGACGGCGCCCGCCTGATGCAGCCGCAGCAAGCCCCGCGCCCCGTCCGCCCCCATCCCCGTCAGCAGAATACCGACCGCCTGCGCGCCGGCCACGGCGGCGACCGCGTCGAAGAGCACGTCCACGCTCGGGCAGTGCCGATTGACCGGCTCCTGATGCGTGTAGCGGGCCACCCATCCGTTGCCCGCGCGCCGCACGACCAGATGCGTGTCCCCGCGCGCCAGCAGCGCACAGCCGGCCCGCAGCCGTTCGCCGTCGGCGGCCTCGCTGACCCGCACCACGCTCAGGCCGTCGAGACGCGCCGCGAACGGCCCCGTAAAGGCGGCCGGCATGTGCTGGACGATCACCACCGGTGGGCTATCCGCCGGCAGGCGCGCCAACACCGTTGCCAGCGCCTCCGTTCCGCCGGTCGACGCGCCGATCGCGATCACGTATCGATTCGGGTCAACCCCCTGCGCGCGGAACGACCCCGCCCCGCCTGCTCCAGCCGCCGGTCGCGCCCCCGGGCCAACACCGGCGGCGACGGCGCGAATCCGCACCGCGAGTTGACCGGCGGCGGCGCGCACGGCGGCCGGACGGCCGTCGCGGCCGATGCGCAGCACATCCACGGCCCCCAGCACAACGGCCTGGGCCGCGCGATCGGTGGATTCGGCCCCCGGCGCGGCGCGCACGATGACGGGCACCGGGTAGTTCAACCGCAGCTTGCGGAGCATGACCAGCGCGCCCGTCTTTCGCAGCCCGAGGTCCAGGACGATCACGTCCGGATGGTGCCGTAGAAGCTGCTCGCGAACCTGCGCGGTTTCTCCGCTACACGCGACCCCGCGCACGTCGGCGAAGGCGCTCAGCGCGGCAGCCAGGCTCCGGCCGAAGAGCGGGTCGTCGTCGATCACCAGCACGCGGAGGAAGTCGCCCGGCGTCATCGCAAGCGGCCCTCCGCTGCCAGCTCCGCCCAGCCGCGGACGCGGTGGACTGTCAGCTCGCCGGTGTGCGGGTTGAAGAGCAGCTTGCGCCCGTGATCGCCGCCGGTCTCCTGTCGAACCACCGGAATGCCCCGGTCGCCGAGCAATTCGAGCGCCACGGCGGTATTGGCGTCTCCGGCGGCACCGATGGTGATGCCCGCCATCGGGCGGCCCCCGCCGATGACCGCGGCCTCCAGGTCGGCCGGCGCTCCACCTGCTCTGCAGACCCCGGCAATCAGCCGCGGAATGGCGACGGAGCCGAAGCGGTTGTCGCACGTTTCGCCGTCGGCCGGACGCGGCAGCAGGTAATGGTTCACGCCGCCCACGCGTCGCCGACGGTCCCACAGGCAGACGGCGATGCAGCTTCCGAGGATCGTTCGGATGTGGACCGCTGCGCGGCACACGACGAGTTCGCCCGGGGCGAGGAAGATGTCGGCCGCCCCGTGCCGGAACCTCATCCCGTCGCTCCCTTCTGGTAGATCGTCGGCCGGACGTACGTCAGCGGATGTTGGATCGCGTTCAGGCTTTCGGAGTGGCCGATGACGAGGTAGCCGTCCGGCCGGAGCTGCTGGGCGAAGCGGCCGACCAGCGCCTCCTGCGTCGGCCGGTCGAAGTAGATCATCACGTTGCGGCAGAAGATGAAGTGAAACCCGTGCCGGAACGGAAAACGCTCGGTCATGAGGTTGAAGTGGGCGAATGTGATCCGCCGGCGCAGCTCGGGACAAACCTGCACGCTGGCTTCGTCCCCGTCCGGTCCGTGCACGAAGTACCGGCGCCGGTAGCCCTCGGCCACCGTCCCCAGGCGGTGCGTCTCGTACGTCCCGGCGCGGGCGCGGTCGAGCACGCGCGTCGAGATGTCGGTGGCCAGGATCCGCCAGTCCACGCCGCCCAACGTGCACAGCACGTCGTCGACGGTCATCGCGAGCGAGTACGGCTCCTCGCCGCTCGAGCACCCGGCGCTCCAGATCCGCAGCGCGTCGTGGCGGGCGCGCCACGCGCGGTCGCTCGCCCAGCGCCGCACCGTCTCGGCCAGGAACTCGAAGTGCTGCCGCTCGCGAAACAGATGCGTCGTGTTGGTCGAGATCGCGTCGAGCAGCGCGGACAGCTCCCGGCCCGTCGCATCGTCCTTCACGTACTCGTAATACGCCCGGTAGGAGCTGAATTTCCCCGCCCGCAGGCGCTTACCGAGCCGGGCCCGCACAAGCTGCTGCTTCTGCTCGCCCAGGTTGATCCCGCTCTTCTCGTAGACCAGCCGGCGAAAGAGCTCGTACTCCTTCGCCGTCAGGTCGCGAACAGTTTCGATCAGCACGGCAGTCGCGCCTCGACCCTCCCCCCGCCACGCGGACGATTCACAACCCGCGCTCGTGCGTGCAGACGAACGGCTCCCCGCCCACGAACCACCGGCACATCTCGCCCGCAGCGTGCCCGCTCAGCGCCGGCGCGTCGACGCATTCGCGCACCGTCGGGATGGACAGCGCGATGACCGGTTCGGACCCGTAGCGCGCGGTCACAAGCTGCCCGCCGAGCACGTTCAGGAACTCGCCCAGGGCGTCCTCCGCCGAAAGCTGGGCCTGACCCGCTTCCGGCTCGATCCCCAGCAGGTTGGCAGCAAGCTGAATCGCCAGGGCCCGCGTGCACCAGCAGCGCAGCAGGCCGTGCACGGGTCCACAGTACTCCACCTCGCCCTGGAGCCACACTGTGCCCGCAGGCAGTTCGGCCCGCCCTTCCTCGCCGATCATGAACGCCAGGTTTCCGAGCACGTCGCTAAGGACGGTGGTCAGATCAGCCGACGGGGCGGCTGACGGCGGACTCGTTGGTTTCATGCTCACGGGACCCTCGCTTATCGTCTGTTGGGACGGTCTCGACGTCGATTTCCTGGCTGGGCAGGACCGTCACCGATGCCGTCCGCCGGTTCACCATCACGATTTCGGTTACATCGTCGACCTTGCGCACTTCGATCTTCAGCGGCCCGTGCAGCAGGCGGCCGACGTTGACCTGCCGCGCACCGATCCGCAAACGCACGCCCGGATAGATCACCTCGTCGGCGATGATCGACGGATTGCCCCGCGGAGTCGCGTCGGCCAGCATCTTCTCTCGCAACTCCTGGATTTGCCCCACCTGCAGCTCGATCTCATCCGCCTTGCACATCAGCTCCGTCACCTGCTCGCGCTGCGCGGGCAGCAGGCGCTTGAGGTTCGCCATCAACGGCTGAATCGTCTGCCGCACCTGGTCCGCGGCCTTCTGGAGGTCGCGCACCTGCTGCTCCATCCGGCGCGCCCGGGACAGCACGCGAACGTCCGTGCCGCACGCGATCACCGTGGTAACGCCGGCCTCGCTGCCCAGAACGCGCGCGTGGACGCCCTCCCGCGCATGCACGCTCCCGCCGATGATCGTGCCGTGCTCGCCCGCCAAGCGGCCGTCCGCACGGAGCTGGCTGTTCAGGATCTCCTTCTGAAACAGGACGTCTCCGCCCGCCTCGATCCGCGTCTCGTTGATGAAGCTCGCGGATACGTTCCCGCCGGCGCGCACGTGGCCGCGGCCCTCGCGCCCCACGATACCCCCGCGCACCGCCACGCTTCCCCCAACCTCCACGGCGGCGGCTTCGATCAGGCGGTCAACCGTCAGCGCGCCCGTCGTACGGACGTGGAAGTTCGCGCGCACCGTCCCGTGGACCTTCACGTCCACGACCGTCTCGATGCTACCGGAGTTGAAATCCACGTCGCCGCGAATCTCCAGCACGTCGTAGATGCGGATCGTGCCGTTCTCCTCCGCCAGACGCCCGCCGGTCTCCGCAACCACGTCGGTACCGGCCGTCCCCGCCGGACGCAGGCCCGGCCCCAGTCGCACCGGGGCCCCCTTGAGCTTCCGCGGCGGAATCTCCGCGCCGTGCACGTCCACTCCCGGCTGACCGTCCTTCGGCAACGCCAGATGCCCGACAACCGCGCCCGCCGTCACGCTCCGGATCGCCGTCAACGCGAAGTGGTCGATCTGTGCGCCCTCGTCCGCCGCCGGCGGGTGCGTGTTCAGCTCCGGCGCCCAGACGAACTGACCGTCCTCGCCTTCGACCGCCGGCTGTCCCTCGGCGACCAGAAACGGCTCCGCAAGCTGCACCGACGCAGGGTCATTCGGCGCAGCGGCAACTTTCTCGCACAGCGCCACCAGCTCGGCCACGCGCGCCCGCACCGCGTCCGTGATCTGCACCCGCGACGCCTGAAGAGCCGCCAGTACCTCGTCGGCGGACAGCGGCTGTTGGCCCGGCGCCCCCGCCCCACTGAGCCGGACGTGGGCGCGCAGCCGGTCCTTCGACACGACGACGGCCTTGATGAGTCGCCCAGTTTCGGAGCCGCCCATCATCACGCCCTCTGCTCGACAAGCACACGCAGGACCGTGTGCGCACGGTCCCACTGTCACCTTCATCGGCCAACTGGGGATCACCCATGCGTAGGGAGGCTGGAGCGCAACGTGGGCGCGAGCAACCGCGCCCGTATGCCCGGCCCGGTTCAAACCAGTCTGATAACTCCTGTCGGACGCGCGGATGCCATCCCGGTGCCGCCCCGGACTCCCCATGTAACGCCCCGATTCTGAGGCGCTGCGCTACTCGGTCGCCGGCGCATTGCCCGGCGGGCGAACGCATTCGTCGCCGTGCTCGCACCACTTGGCACAGCCGGCGTCGATCTTCGGATTGGGAACTTCGCGCCCGCACGACGGGCACGGACGGACCGGCTCGTCCTTCCAGAACTCGATCTCCGCGCCGCAGAACGGGCACTTGGCGAAGAAGATGTCGTCCGGCTTCCAGTAACGCGTGTCCTGGCCCGGGCAGCGCGGCGGATTCATGCGCTCACTCCTCGCATCACCGGCCCGGCTCGGTCGCGCGGGCCGCCCGCACCGTCGGAAAGCGGCCCAGATCGGTGTGCGGCAAAAACAGGGCGGCGGTGTACTCGTTCATGTACGCAGGATCGACATTAAGCTCGAGATACGTGACCCGGCCAGCGAGCCGAACCACGTCCTGCCGCGCTGCGGCCTGGCAGAGCATCGCCTGCGCACCGCTCAGCGCCGAGTTGCCCAGGTACGTGAAGCGGTCGAGCGGCAGATCCGGCAACATGCCAATCCGAATCGACTTCTCCAGGTCAAGAAACCGCCCGAACCCGCCCGCTACATAGACCTCCGCCAGCGCATTGAAGTCGAGCCCCACGGACTTCAGCATGATCGCGCAGGCGCTGTACACCGCGGCCTTCGTGCGCAGCAGATTCTGGATGTCGCGCTCGTCGAGCGTAATCGCCGCCCCTGTCTCAGAGTTTTCGGCGGGCACAACCGTGTACGCCAGGTTGCGGCTGCTGCTCCCGGCTGGGCGAACACGGCCACCGCCGCGCGACGGATCGAGCTTGCCGGACGGGTCGAGCAGCCCCGCGCCCCACAGCTCGGCCAGCAGGTCAATCATGCCCGAACCGCAGATGCCGCGCGGCCGACCGCCGCCGATCACGTTTACGGCGACCTCGCCCGTCGCCGCGTCGATCCGCACGCGCTCGATCGCGCCGGGGCTCGCGCGCAGACCGCAGCGCACGCCGCTCCCTTCGAACGCCGGTCCGGCCGACGCCGCGCACGCCATCAGCCATTCGCCGTTGCCCACGACGACTTCCCCGTTCGTGCCGATGTCCAGGAACAGGCGAACTTCGTGGCCAGGGTGCGCCAGCGCCGTCGTGAGCAAACCGGCGGTGATGTCCCCGCCGACATAGCTGCCAACGCCAGGCGCAAAGAGCACGCAGCCGGCCGGGTTCATCGCCAGGCCCACCTCGTGCCCGCGCAGCCGGGGCACGCGATTGACCGTCGGCGTGTACGGCTCCAGGCGGATGAAGTCGGGGTTCAGCCCGAGCAGCAGGTGCATCATCGTCGTGTTGCCGGCCACGACCGCGTTGTCGATCCGCTCGGCCCCAATCGCGTGCCGCGCGCACAGCTCCGCGATCAGCTTGTTGGCCGTCTCCAGCACCAGCCGCCGCAGCTCGGCCATCCGCTCCGGCGTGCGAGCATAATTGATGCGGCTGATGACATCCGCGCCGCGCGCGAGCTGGCCGTTGTAGTCGGCGGCCGTTCCGAGCACGTGGCGGCGCGCCAGATCGACGAGGCTCACGGCGCACGTCGTCGTGCCCACGTCGATCGCGAGCCCCACCTGCGCGCTGGCCATGTCGCCGGGCTCGATGCCGACGATCTCGGCCGGACCGGCGGCATCCGCCGGGATGATCGCAACCGTGACCTGACCGTCGCTCGCGCGCAGGGCGCCGGCCAATTCACGAAGCACGTCGAGACCGGCTGTGACGTGCTCCGGACCTCCGGCGTCGCGCAGCGCACGCTCAAGACGCTCGAAATCGCTCAGCGAATGCCCGAGCACCGGCGCGGGGACTCTAAGCACCCGCTTGACCGCCAGCGGCTCGGCGACCGCGGCCGGCACACGCTCGACGCCGGCCGTCACGAACTGCGCAGCCCCGCCCGATACGTCCTCGGGCACGTGAACCGTGACATCCCCCGTCACGCGGCTGCTGCATGCCAGAACCCACCCCTGGGCAATCTCATCCGGCGAAAGCCCGCCGCGCGCAACGCGCTCCACCGCGCCGGACGCGATTCGGGTGCGGCACTCGCCGCAGACTCCCTCGCCGCCGCACGGCGCTGCCAGCGTAATCCCCGCCGCGCCCGCCGCGTCCAGCAACGACGTTCCGCTGGCCACGGCAGCGGATCGGCCGGCCGGTAGAAACGTGACGACGGGCATGGCACTCACGCATCGAACGGCCGGCAGGGGCGCCGGCCGCTACGTTAGCGAAACACGTTCTTGACGAAACTCTCGATGTCGCCGGCTTCCTGGGGCCCGACGATGACCTCCCAGCCCGGCAACGCCTCCTCCAGCTCACCGGAGATCTGCGACACGTAGCCCGGGATCACGATCTTGCGGCACTTGATGCGTTGCTCGATCCCGGTCTCCTTCACGAACGCCCCGATCTTCGCCCCGCCGAATTTGCCCGCGGCCCATGCCGTCAGCACGCTCAGCCCCTCGCACTCCGGCACGACGAGCCACGCGGAGATGCCCGCGTTCTCGATCTCGCCCGAGACGATGAAATATGTCAGCGAGAAGTTGGTGGTCACGAAGACGGGGCTGTTCTCGTCTGGCTCGCCGATCGGGTACACCTTCGGCTCGACCTGAATCGGCTTCTGCGGATCGGTGAAGATGTTCTGCCGCAGCGTCAGCAGCGGGGTGAGGTCCGCGGGCTCGAGCGCCGGCAGTACAACCAGACTGGTGTACTTGGCGATCGCGATCCCCGCCTCGACCGCGTCGTCCAGCGGATCGCCCGTCTCGACGTAACGCAGGATGGGATACCCCAGGACCTTGAGCCCGGCTTTCAACGCCCCGCGGCGAATAATGGCGTTGTTCTGATAGTGCTCGCACAGGCTGTCGGCTCGCAGCTCCAGGAAGATGTCCCGAAACGCCGCCTCCCCGTTGGTGTGCCACTGCTCTTGAGCAGTGCCTCCGCCGGTTGCCCCACCTGTTACCCGATTGACCATCACAACCAGCTCATTGAAATCCCCGGCCGCCAGCGCGAGCGCCGCGCCGGTCGCCTGCGCCACCTTTCCAAGCTCGTCCACGGTCGCCACCGTCGCCGAAGCCAGCAGCGGACGCCGCCCGCGCAGCTTCTCGGCCGCCGCACACAAAATCTTCGCGTCATCGGTCCGCACGGCAAGCGGCTGCGGCCACAACGCCGCGACCCGCTCCAACACCGCGAAAAACCGCGCCCGCGCGCCGCTTTTGAACCCCACGCTGACCAAATCCGGCCGCAGCGTCTGCCCCGCGCGCTCCAGGTGATACTCGCGCAGCGCGACAACCCGCCGCTCGATCTCCGCGTCCTCCAGCGTGTCATCGACCGCCAGCCCGAGCCCCGTCTGGTTCACGAAGGTCTTGTCGTGACGAAACAGCACGGTCTCCCCGCCCGCCTTCAGCAGCACCTCGCCCGCCCCCACCTCCACGGTGCGAATCGGCGGCTCCGCTGCAGCCCCGAGAATCGCCTTCGCCTCGTCCGACGCGTACGGGCACTCAGAAAGCGCCGCCTTCTTCGCCGCCAGCTTCATCGCGAACGCCAGGCACGTGTTGCAGCCGCATTCCTTGCAGTTCGTCTTCGGCAGGAGCTTCTGAATTTGCAGTCCGGTCAGCGCCATAGCTAACTCACTGTGTCCCGGCGTGCCACTGCTCTTGAGCAGTGCCCCCCTAGCCGTTCGACGTTCCGCCGCACCGCCGCCAGCGATTCCGGGTGATACAGCACGACCAGGTCTGCGCCGGCCAGCACGAGCGGCATCGCCGTCTGAATCTCCCACCGCACGGCCCGCCGCGCCAGGTCGCCCCATGCCGGGAACGCCGCCTGCGGCGCGCTCGCCTCCTTGACCTTCCACGCCTCCTGCCCGACGCACGCGATCATCGGGAACGTCAGCGCCCGATCCCCGGTCAGCCCGGTCACGCGGATGCGCTCCATCACGGAATACACGTACTCCAGGCCATACCCCAGCGCCCCCGCCAGCGGGTCCATGATGATGCGGTCGCGCGGCAGGTCCATGTTGCCGAGCAGGATGTTGAGCTGCTTGGCCATATTCACGTCGATCGGGCTCTGCGCCACCACGCAGTGCCCGTACGCCAGCGCCACGCCGGCGATCGTGCGGTAGTTCTCGCCCACCACCCAGTTCAGCAGCAGCCGCTCGCCCGCACACCCGGCCGCAACCTTCTTCATGACCTCGTTGGCCGACTCGAAGTGGCTGTGGGCGGTGACAATGACCGGCACGTCCACCGCCGCGAGCACCTCTTTGACCAGGGCCAGCGCCGCGTCGGGACTCCGCCCGCCTTTTTCCGGATGCGTCCCCTCCAGCCGCACGGAGATCAACTCCGCCCCGTACGCCGACACCGCCTTCCGCGCCATCTCCGCCGGCCGGTCCAGCAGGTCGCCCCACGCCTTCCGCAGCACCGGCGAGCACTTCGCGCTCACGGTGTCGAACACCTCCAGCGCGAACGCCGGCCCGCGCGGGATGTCGCCCTCAAAGAAATGGAACGGCAGGCAGTTCTCCCCGCCGACCGTGACGGTTCGCCCGCGTGTGCCGCCCTGCTCGTGAGTCGCGCCAAGGGTCACGACTTGAATGCTCTCGACCGGCCGCTCTTTCGGGACCTCAAATGCCGTGATTTCCCGCAGTTTCTCCGCCGCCCAGCGTGCCGGCGCACCGCTGACGGCCGGCGGTTCAGCAGGCACCCGCGAGTCTGTCCGCGGCTCGTGCAGCAGCGCCGACAGCGCCTCCACCGCCTCCCGCGACCCGAGCGCCTTCCCCTGAATCGTCCCGATGATCTCGCTGACCACCTCGCGCCGCAGCTCAGCCTTCAGTTCAGCCTTCAGCGCCGCGCGGTCAATTGCCGCGGGTGCCACCGGTGCCTCGTCACGTTGCGGCACCTCCGCCGGCTGCCCAGCCGGCTCCGTCTTCACCGCCGCGGGCTCTTTCCGCGGCGCCTCCCGCGTTTCGCTCCACAGCGACCCCATCTCCGGCAGCCCCAGCGCCGGGTGCTTCACCTTCTCCAGATGCGCGCGAATCGCGTGCGGATCGGTCGCGACGGTCTCGTCCGCGATCTGATCGAGCAGGCCAGGGAACCCAAGCTCCGCCGCCCGCCGCGCGACATCCTCGCCCACCGCCCGCTTCAAATCGCCCGTCATCCAGATCAACCGCGGCAGCCCGCCGTCCGCCGACAGGAACTTCGGGCTCGCGATGAACGCCTTCCCAATCCCCATGAACCCCGGCGTCTGGTTCCCACCCCCCACCGACCCCGCCAGCGAGCTGAACGGCATCCCCACCGGCGTGTCGGCGATGAACTCCCGGTTGACGATCATCACGCCGTTGCATTCGGGCACATACGCGACGATCGACTCGAAGCACCCGCACGACGTCATCGGCCGGTCCAGGATGCTGTACATGCTGATGGATGCGACCGTGCCGTGCGAGTTCTTCCGCACGTACTCGTTCACGCCCTCCCAGATGCCGCGCACCGGGTCGAGGCAGTGCCCCTTCGCCACCGGCTGGTTCGGCCCCGTCTCGTCAATCTCAAACGCCGCCTTCCCGTCCAGCCAGTTGTACGCCCCGCACAGGCCCAGCCGCTGCGGCGTGATGATGCAAACGTGGTTCGGCGCGAACGACTGGCACAGCAGGCAACTGTAGAACGTCTCGACCGATTCGTCCGTCATGGACGCCAGCCGCCGGTTGCGCTCGATGTACACCTTGCGCGCCACGGCCATGCGGCGCTCGACCTCCGCGCGGTCGGTAATCAGCGTGACCTTCACCTTGTCGACGATCGCGGGGTATCGGTCGAGCAGCCGCGCGTGCAGAATCTCGCCGTAGTGCCGCAGCCGCACGCCGCGCGCGAACGCCTGCTTGCTGATCCGCGTCCAGACGATGTCGCGCTGCCCCATGTGCCAGATGCCTTCGGCGCCGTTAATCAGGTGATGGATCTGGCGTTCGAGGATCGGCTCGAAGTCCGGCTGCATCTTCCGCCCGGCCACCCGCACCCAAATCGCCAGCGGCAGCGCGATCGGCCCCGCGTCGGTGGGCTGCGCGGAGTCCACGTCCGGCCCGAGCAGCTCAATCTGCCCGTCCTCAATCTCGTCCATCTCCGCCATCGTCACGAACTCGAACGCGGGCGTGATGTTCCCGCCGAACTCCGCGTGTGTCTCGGCCTTCCGGATGCGCTCGCCCTCGAACGCCGGCCCGTATGCGACGGGGATCGGCACCTTGGCGACTTTCACCTTGCAGCCGCGCACCTCCAGCGCCCGATCGACGATCGTGTCGAGCGGCACATTGCTCACGACGTGCTCGTACGTGCACACGCCGGTGGGGAGAATCTGCGGAATGTCCGTGTCCGCGATGGTCGGGAAGCCGTAGTTGATCGCGCCAGCCGCGGCCGCGTATTTCTCGCGATCCACCGCGCCCAGCGCCAGCACGAACGCGAAGATGCGGTTCTTGTTGTAGCGCAAGTTGCGCACGAAGTCGCCCGGCGCCACGCCGCCGAACGACAACGCCGCCCGGCTCGCGAACCCCAGCGCGTAGATCGTCGCCGACACGTCCCGTCCGTACGGCACCAGCCGCGTCTCCCACCCAAGCTGCACCCCCTCCGCGTGAAGCTGCTCCGCAAACGTCGTCCCGTTCACACTGCCCGACATGAACACGTACAGGTTCTTCTCCTGCAACTGCCGCGCGATGCGGACCGCGGTCGCTGAATCCGGCGCCGCCCCGACGACCGCGGCGAACCCCGGCGCTGTGCCGTCCACGAACTCCACCCCGCGCTCCCGCATGATCACGTCGCTGGCCGCCCCCAACCAGATTCCATTCACCGGCGACGGCCCGGTTACGGTCTTGCACGCCTCGATCGTCTCGAACGCGAACAGCGTCGCCATGCCGGCATCGAGCGCATCCCCCAGGTACGGCAGCCACACCGCCTCCGCCGGCGGCTCCGGCAGCAACCGCTCACACCGGTCGAGCACACGTTCGAGATCACCCAGCCGCTCGACCTTCTCGCCCGTCATCGCGTAGATCACCGGCAGGTAGTACGCGGTGTTGGGAAAGCCGACGGCATGATCGCGGCCTTTCGCACGGATGGCCGCGGCCAGCATCTGCCGCGCCCGCGCGACCGTCTCCCGCGCCCCCACGATTGCATCCGTGCAGATCGCCCTAGACATCCAACTCTCTCCGATCCTTCATGTCGTAGAGCTTCCGCTCGGTCTTGCGATTGATCCCCAGCGCGTCGCGCTTCTTCTCGATGTGCGCGACCATGATCCGCACCGCCTCGTCCA
>CAIWOY010000411.1 GCA_903914415.1 uncultured Phycisphaerales bacterium
GAGCTCGGCGTTGTACGCATGGGACGTGGTATCCGCGAGGACGGCGGGCGTGGCACCGAAGATCCGTGCGGCGCCGATGGCATAGCCGCGCGACTTGGCCGCGGGCGACCCTTCGGCCACCGCGGGATCGACGTCGGTCACAATAATTGAAATAGTGTTGTCGCTGTTGCGGCGGATATCACACGTCCGAAACTCCTGGGGAAAGTCCCGGAGCGATGAAGTCTCGACCTCCCAGAAGCTCTCCTCCGGGTGGTTGATGGGATCCGCGGACGGTTGAGGGGTAACCACGTTGACGTGCCGATGTCCGGAAATCCATAGGATGAGATTGGGGTAGTTGTGGAGAATGGCAAGCAACGAAAGATCGCTGACGAGAGAGGTGGTGGAGAACAGGGAGTAGTTCCCTGAGTTCGGATCCAGCGTCTGTTGGGGGTAAAGCGGGATGTGGGCCGCGATGATCATGAGCCTGTCATGGTCCTGGCCGTCCTGGAGTTCGGCTTCGAGCCAGTCGAGCCGGGGCTGGTCGAGACACGCGCGGGCATAGTTGGGCTGCCCCACTCCCTTACAGGTATCGTCGAGCACGATGACCTTGATCGGTATGTCCGACTTCGGCTCGAAGGAATAGCAGGCAAAGTCGTCGGCCAGGTTGGTCGCGGTGAAACCGTGACCGACGGGGCTCGAAGTGGTGTTGAAGAACTCGCCCATCCAATTCAGGCTGCTGGAAGCGTTGGTCGCAAGGGCGCGGCGATCCGCGTCGGCCACGACCGTCGGCGGTGTAGCAAAGTACGCCTCCGGCCCAACGCCATAGATATCGCCGTAAGAAGTCGAGCCGTCGACCACGCCCATATAGTAGCCGGTCTCATCTACGGCATCCGACGCGGAATCCGCGCTGATTGCCATGTCGAGGATGAAAGGCCCGATATGGGTCTGCCGGGTCTTGACGTCCTCATAGGCGGAGCCCATCCAGAACTGATCGTGGTTGCCAAGGACCTGAAACCAGGGGATCGCCCGGTTGAGCCCAGCGGCCTTGTAGGGCATCTGATAATCGATGGTGTCCGCTCCGACATGAGCGCCGGAGCTGGGGGTGATGACCTGGCCATCCAGGACGTCGATGAACCACCGCAACTCGTTGTACTGGTTGTTGTTGATGTCATCGCCGAGGGAGATACCGAAATCGAACGGCGATTTTTGGTGTAGAGCGTTGATCGTCTGGATGGCGGCATCGAGGACCTGGGTCGTCGAGAGGATGATCGGGGAATAAGCCGACGCCAGGCCGGCCGAAGCGGGGCCATACGGTGCGCTCCAGCCGACGCCGATCGGCTGAGCCGGGGATTCCTTGTCGGCGATGTGAATATCGCTCATGGAGAAAAATGACAGGAGACGCGCAGCATTGGGTGCATTCGTGTAGCCGGGCGCGAGGTCGGTCCGCTTGTCGTACGGGCGCGGATTGTTGGGATCCGCGCTGTAATTGGTGCCGGCCCCTACGTGCCACGCGCTGTAACCGAACGGCTCATACAGCGGCACATCGGCCGGGTTCAGCGGCGGCGTGCTCGCGGGTATCGCGACGGGGAGGAGCTGCTGTTGGGCGGTCGTGAAAACATCTTTGGCGATCGGCCATCCTGCGGGCTGCGGGTCTATCGGAGTGACCCATCCACATCCAGCGAGTTGTAATTGGGGCATGAGGGCAAAGATCAAACTGAAAAGCCCAAAAGTCCGATTGCGCATGTTCTTGATTCTCCCTTGGCTGAGATTCCCCAGATGACTTCGCCCGGCTCCGCTGCCGGGCCGTGCAGAGCCGTTGTACAGCGCCAAACGCTTGTCGCGCCGGACGTTTTCGTGCTGTTCCCGAGTGTCATGCGCAGAACGAGGCCGGTCGGAGACCTTCCGACGGCCTGAGTACGTCCCGAGGGCCCGGGGAACGCCCCGTGTTCCGCGCTGGGCGCAGAGTATGCGCCGGCATCGTCGGAACGGAAGCCGCTCTGCGTCGGGATCATTCGGATGATCTGACATCGCGCCTTCTGCCCTCGCAGCCCGCGACGTAACGTCTGCCAACTCGACCGACGCGACCCCGGCCGCCGGGTCGGGCGCGCCCCCGCTGCGCCGTCACGCCGGGCGCATTCGCCGTGCGCACGGGCTCGCGCCTGAGCGATGGCGTTGGCCTCTCTGGGCGGTGTGCACAGGGTCGCCGCCAGCACACCCTATCGGGGCTCCGATGAAGCCGGACAATGGGCAATACCACCTAGCAGGTCGCCAAGGACCGCGTGATATCCGCGGGGATTCTGACGTTTCGGCGTTCGGCGTGGGTGGTTTCGGTCGTGTTGTGGCGTTCGGGTGTGTCTTTCGCTGGTGTCGTCGGCCGCGCCGGCGGGCGGCGGGCGCGGGTTTCACGCTCCGGGTGCCGGCCGGCCGACCGTCCGGCACCAGCCGATCAGGCCCTCGATCCGCATCCGCACGCGCTGGCTGAGTGCGTAGCCCTTGGTCTTCAGTCGGTGTCGGACCCGCCGCCGAGCGCCGGCGGCGAAGTCGCGGCGGCTGGAGGCCGCCGGACCGCAGTGGGCGGTGGGCCGCACTTCAGCCCTTCATCAGCCGGATCTTCTTGTGCTGGACAAAGGGAACCAGCAGCGTGCGCAGGTACTGCTGATAGGCGGCGCTGAAGCCAAGCCGGTGCGCGCCCGTCAGAATGAGGTGCCGGTATTCGACGGAGACGGGCTCATCGAACGGGAGCGCGTACTTCTCCGTAACGACGTACGTCACGGCCGTGCGTTCGGTCTTGGGCGGACCGGGCAGCTCCAGGGACACGGCGACCTCTTTGTAGCCGTCCGGCCAGTCCTCCTTGGCCCGCAGTACCTTGTGCACCGCCGGCGAGATTTCCATCGCGACGCCTTCGACGCTCGAGCCGCGCTGCGGCTCGATGTTCGCCGCCCCGCCGGAAGACTCGGTGACGCAGTTGGTTCTCAAGCGCCAGCCGTGCAGGATGGCGCGTTGCTCATTCTGGACGCCGGCGGGAGAGGTCTTGCATGCCTCCAGATAGTGCTTCAGGTACGAGACGTTGATGTTCGAGCCGTAGGCAAAATACGTGGTCAATTCCATAGTCGTGGGCTCTCCAAGCTGGCACCCGGATGAACGGGGTTCTCCGCCGCGACGATTACGAACCTGCTTGGCCAGGGCGTACCGTTAGACGGAGGTTTCCGAGCGTCCTGCCTGGGCGCGGCCGTTTAGCGCATCAGCCTTAGCAGCACGAACAGGATGGCGAGCGCGATCGCCGTCACGCCGAGCGGGCCCTGGTACTTCGCCAATTGCCCCTGTAGCTGCTGGCCCTTCTCCAGCGCCTGCGGGCGGCCGCTCAGCACATACTTCGTGATCAGGCCGTAACCGAGCAGGAAGCCCAGCGCCAACTCGGTCAGGGTCGTGAGCAGAGAGACCAGCCACCAGAAGGGGGCGGCGCTCAAAACCGTCATGGATCGAAGGACGTTAATCGCATCCCGGAGACCCCACAGAACGAGCAGGATTCCAATCCACCCTTGAAACGGCCTGAGCTTCTCGATCAGCGCCCGGGCGTCTGGTTTCCGGGCGGCGATCAAGTTCGCTGCGCCCAGCAAGCCGCCCGCCATCAGGAGAACTATGGTAACGATCCACATGACCTGCCTCCTCGACGCCGACCCAGTGGCCCGGCCCGTCGCCAGGCGTCCAGAGGTTATGGTAGATAGGCCGCCGCCAGTCGGCCACGGCGTTTGAACCGACATTTCCCAGATGACCTTGCCCGACTCCGTAGCCGGGCGGCGGCGGGCCATTGGACAGCGCCAAGCGCTTTTCGCGCCCGACGGGGGCACGCTTCTCCCACGCGCCGGTCATCCTGTTGTTCCTGGCGCTGCAGCGGGAGTTCATCCACGGCCGCACCCGGGGGGCGGTCAAGCAGTAGCAGCGCGGCTCGTCGTCAGGTCTGCACGAAGCGCGAGATCAGCGCGAAGAGACCCGCGGCAAGCACCGCGGAGACGGGCAAGGTCAGCACCCACGCGGTGGCGATCTCGTACCCTACGCCCCAGCGGACAGCCGACCAGCGCCGCACGGACCCGACGCCGAAGATCGCGCCGGTAATCGTGTGCGTGGTGCTGACGGGGATGCCGAAGTGCGAGAGCACGAGCAGCGTGACGGCGCCGCCGGTCTCGGCGCAGAAGCCGTCGACCGGGCGGAGGCGGGCGACGCGGTGGCCGAGCGTGTGGACCACCTTCCAGCCGCCCATGTAGGTCCCAAGGGAGATCGAGGCATGGCAGGTCAGGATGATCCACCAGGCGAGGTGCTTGGAGTTCGGGTCGCCATCGTGCGTGGCCCAGGACTGCAATGCAGGCTGGCTGAGCAGGAGCACGAAGATGATGCCCATCGTCTTCTGGGCGTCATTGAGCCCGTGGCCCAAGCTGTACGCCGCCGCGGACATGAGTTGCAGGATGCGAAACGTGCGATCCACGTTGCGCGGCGCCTGGTTGCGGCAAATCCAGAACGTGGCGACCATGATCGCCATCCCCAGCACCAGACCGATCAGCGACGACAGGACAATGAAGGCCGCGACGACGCCGATCTTGCTCCAGATGAGTGCGCTCAGCCCGCCCCGCACTAACGCGGCCCCCGCGAGCGCCCCGATCAGCGCATGCGAAACGCTGATGGGCAGGCCGCGCCGCAGGCAGAGAATCGTCCAGAAAATCGCCGCCAACAGCGCCGCCAAGACCAGGTGCGGCGTGACGACGTGCGGCTGTACGAGCCCCGTGCCGATCGTGCGGGCCACGTTCTGCTCGAAGCCGAACGCGGCGATGAAATTGAAGAACGCCGCCCACAGCACGGCTTTGCGCGGCGAGAGCACGCGGGTGCTGACGATCGTGGCGACGGAGTTGGCCGCATCCTTGACCCCGTTGAAGAAATCGAACACGAGGGCGACGACGACGATGAGAAGGGTGTAGGTGACCATTGAGTGTGTGGATCAGGCGTTCTTGAGCATGATGCCGCGGATCGTGTTGGCGATGTCCTCACAGCGGTCGATGGCGCGCTCGGTCATGTCGTAGATTTCCTTCCACTTCATCACGAGCAGCGGGTTGCCGCCCTGCTCGAAAAGCTCCGCCAGCGCGGCGTGGTTGATGTCGTCGCCCACGTTCTCCAGAAAGTGGATCTCGACCAACTTGTCGTGCAGCCCGTTCGGCTTCTTCAGGTTGCGCAGGCGCGCGACGGCCTCCTCCATCAACCGGCAGGCTTTGAGCAGCACGTCGGTCTGCTTGGTGAAGGCCGGCGTGGTCTCGGGGATCTTGTACAGCATCATGCGCTTGGCCGCGGCGTCGATCTCGTCGATCACGTCGTCCATACGCCGCATGAGGCTTTCGATGTCTTCGCGATCGAAGGGGGTGATGAAGCTCTGGTCGAGGCGGTCGTAGCCGCGATGGGCAACCTCGTCGCCGTCATGCTCGGCCTGGCGGATGCGGGCGACGTGCTCCTCCCGGTTCGCATAGTCGTGTCCGAGCGCGGCATAGGCTTCGGCCGCGCGCACCGCGATGGCGGCGGCTTTGTCGAACAAGTCGAAGAAGGCCATGTTCCGGGGGATGATGCTGAACATGATGCTCGCCTCCTGACCCGGCGCCACACGTTGCCCACGAAGGAGACGGGGGCATTGTAGCGCGGGCGGGGGCACCTGCCAAGGCGGGCGGCTACCGTCTCACGGTCGATCCCGCACGCCGGGCCGCGGCAGAGGGCCGCAGCAGCTCATCGACGCGGACGAAGGCGTAGCCGCGCTGCGTCAGCTCGGTAAGCAGCGGCTCAAGCTGGAGATGCATCTTGTCCTGCCGCAGCGAGCCGAGGTGCAGGAGGAGCAGGAAGCCGTTGAGGCCGCGGGGGTCCTTTTGCTCGTACGCGAGAATGTCCGCCAGGATTGTCGTGGACGGCACGAAGCCGGGCTGGCCCTCCGGGATCCAATCGCGGTTGGAGCCGCTGCCGGGCGTGAAGTTGAAGAGCACGACGTCCAGGTCGCGCGCCCAGCAAACCTGGTCGGCGTTGAACCACTCGTACGGCGGGATGAAGTACACGGGCGGCGGGCCCGGCAACGCGCCGAGCCCGCGGAGCTCGGCGATGTTCTTTTCGAGGTCGCGGCGGAAGGCGTCTGCGGTGACGAGCGTACGGTCGCGGTCCTCCCAGGGGCAATAGAGGAGGTGGGCGTCGGAGTGCGGGCCGACGTAATGGCCCTCGGCGACCATGCGGCGGACGAACGCGCGGCGGTCCGGATCGGCCAGGAACTGCCCGGTGGCGAAAAACGAGGCTTTGATGTCGTGCGCGCTGAGTACGTCGAGGATGTGCGGGGCGCCCTCGCCGTAGTCGCCGCCGGTGAAGATGAGGGCAACCTGCTTCGTGGCGGTGTCGCCGCGGACGATGCCGGCGTGGTCGTAGGCCCAGCGCGGGTCGGGCTCGACTTGGGTACGGCGCGAGGATTCGCCGTTAACGCACCCGGCGACGAGCGCGCAGGCGCAGGCGAGGCAGCACAGGGGGCGACGAACTGCGAAACCGCGCACCACGGCTCAGATCTTCACGAAGATCTTCAGGCGGTACAGGACGTACATCGGGATGAGCCAGAACAGGTTGAGGAGGATCGGGTAGGCCAGCGAGCCGAGCGGCGGTCCGCCCCACGGCGCGAAGAGGTTATCGTAATACCACTTCAGCGTAGCTGGCAGCGGCTGGTTGAACGGCCCGGCCCAGCTCACGCAGAGGTGCTCGTAGAGCCAGCCTTTCACGGTCGTCTGGCCGTCGGCGAGCTTGGTGATCGCCAGGATTTTGGCCGTCATGCTGGCGGCGACGTAGACGACGATTGCGTTGCTGCCAAAGACAACGAAGGGCCAGGCCCATTTGCGGTGGCCCTTGAGGTCGATCAGCCAGTAGCAGAAGGCAAGGCAGTTCAGGGCGACGCCGGCGGTCGCGAGGACGTAGGAGGGGGTCCAGATCTTCTTGTTAATCGGGAAGAAGCAGCCGACCCAGAGGCCGATGAGGAGCACGACGTTGGCGGCGACGAACAGGCCGATCAACTTGTTGATCTTCTCACGCTGGCTCTGGAGCCAGTGGCCCGTGAGGACGCCGGCGAGCACGGTCGCGATTGCAGGCAGCGTGCTGAGCAGGCCCTCGGGGTCCGGGCGCTCGCTGTACAGGTGCACGCCGAGAACTCGCGTGTCGATCCAATCGTGGAGCAGGCCGATGGGGTCCTTGACCGACGGGTGATACCAATCGGGCGTCTGGACGCACGTCACCAGCACCCAGTAGCCGATCAAAAGGAGCACCCCGATCGCCGCGCGGCCCCAGGTGTTGCACCACATAACGATCAGCGCGGCGAAGAAGTAGCACAGGCCGATGCGTTGCAGGACGCCGGGGACGCGCAGCTTGCGGTTCTCGAAATACGTGTAGTCCAGCCAGAAATACACGATGGCGCCGATGAAGAGGGCCAGCGCGACGATCTTGCGCACCAGCACCGCCCGCGAGGGAGCGAAGCGGAACAGCGGCTCATCGGCGTACAGGAACAGCAGGCCGACGATGAACAGGAGGTAGGGCGCCGCCAGCCGGAAGAGCGACAACGCCACGAGCACCGGCGAAGCATTCGACTTGCCGTCCCGCACGGCGTTGAGCAGGTCATAATCCGGGAACGCCGCCATGATCACGCCGAGCAGAATCAGAATGAGGCTTCGCCGGACGACCTGGGCGAACAGCTTCGTGCGGGCGACACCCTGCTCAAACCGCCGTTTGAACGAAAACGCCAGCGCCACGCCGACGATGAAGAGGAAGAAGGGGAACACGAGGTCGGTGGGCGTCCAGCCGTTCCAGTCGGCGTGCCGCAGCGGACCGTAGACGTACTTCCAACTGCCGGGGTTGTTGACGAGGATCATGCCGGCGATGGTGATCCCGCGAAACGCGTCGAGCGCGATGAGGCGCTGGGTTGGCGGCGGCGTCAGCGTCGGCACGGCGCTTAGTTCGGTTGTGCTCACGAGCTGCCTCCTTGAAAGTGCGGCGTGCTTGCGACGCCTTTCGTGAAAACGGCTCCTGACACCGTTTTTCTACTCCGCGAGCAACGGCTCCCAGAAAGCCCGCGCCAAGGAGGGCGGGAACCGGCCCGAGTCCGCCATAATGGTCGGAATCCGCACGGCGCGCTCGGGATGCGCCAGGGCATCCGTAAGCCAGACGGACGTCTCGGCGATCATCCGCGCCCGCAGCTCCTCCCACAGGTCCTCGAGCCGTTTGGGCCGCCGAAAACGCATGACTGACTCTATGCGCGGCTCGCCGTCACCGTCGGTTCGGCCGCCTCGCCGCGCAGCATCCACAAGCACGCCAGCAATCCGACACCGACCATTTCCACCGGCAGTGGGCGGGCCAGCCCCCAGGACGGGATTGTGTCGAGCTGGCGATACGCGGGGGGCAATGTCAGGGCCGGATTCAGCGCCGCGACCAAGAGGCCCACGACGCCGACGAGGAACGGCGCGGGCCAATACCAGATCGGGTTGCTCGTTTTCACCAGCTTGCGGGCCGCGTACACGCCCGCGATGGAGCCCAGCCCGACGGCGAAGTACACCTGGCCGCGCAGCGTGGCGCCCTCGGGCGGACCGGTCAGGAAGAACACCGCGACGCCGGTCACGAGTGTCGTTACCAGCAGGGCCAGCGGGCCAGCGGCCGACACACGCCCGGACACCCCGCCACCGAACGTCTGGCGCAAGGCCGCGCCGCGACCGCCCTGTCCGGCGAGCAGCGCGCTGATGACGGCGGCGCCGCCGATCGCGACGAGGTAGCACAGGTAGTCCGGCAGCAGCCACCAATACGGCGCACTGGTCGGCGGGCCCGGGCGCTCATGGCACAGCAGGAGCCAGGCGTCCATGGTTCCGCCCCGCGTACCGCCCTCACAGGCCCACAGCGCCAGGGCCGCGCCGAGGATCATCAGCGGCCGCCGCCCGTCGCCCACACCGCCCAGCAGGCACGCCACGGCCGCACCGATCCAGAGCACGCCGATGACCAGCAGGCCGGCCGCTAGGCCGTGTGGTGCGCCGGCCAGGACGAGGGGCCGATCCAGGCCGGGCGGCAAGACGTGCCCGCCCGCGAGGTAATGCAAGCCCGCCCACACGGCCGCGGTCGCCAGCACGACCCGCACGCGCGTCAGCCAGGCGGTCCAGACCGGCACGCTCTCGGCAGCACTCGTCGTCATAAAGCTAGGCTAGCACGAGCCCCGCCGCACGGTCAACCGGAACCCGTGGGCTTGTGGCGTGCGGCGGGCCCGGCGCGGGGTCCAGGCCGTATCCGTGGCCGGTCCGCGCGGTTTGACAGCGTACCCCCTGGCGCTATAATCGCGGCCTGATTTTGTGGTCGTCCCGCAACCCAGCAACCCTGCCCGACCGGTTGCGCCACGCGGAGGTGGCTATGTTGAAACGCACTGGGTATCTATGCGTTGGGGCCTTGCTCGTCGGACTGTTTTTCGTGCTGACGATCCACGCGGCCGACGAGGCCCGGCCCTCCACCCGGGGCTTCATCACGGGCCCCGCCGCCGAGGCCTGGCAGCACTGGGGAGCCGCCATGCAGGCGATCCTCGTGCGCGACCAGAAAAAATCCGAGGCCGCGTTCGGCGAGCTGCTGGCGCTCAAGCCCTCGCCCTTCCGTGTCGCGCTGCTCTCCGATTACACCGTGCGGAAGACCGCGATCGGCGGCGCGGTGCTGCTCTTCGAGGAAGACCTGAAGAGCGCCGCGCTCGGACTGCAGGCCAAGGAGGTCGCCCAGCTCCTCATCGACGGCCGCGAGCAGATGAATGAGGCCGACGACGGCTTCTACTTCTGCCAGCTCGGCCGCTTCGACGTCGCGTACGCCAATTTCCGCAAGCTGCTGGACTCCAACGTCGACCCCGTCGCCCTGCTCGAGTTCGTCGATCGCGTCCCCAAGCGCCGCGACATCCTCATTCAGTTGCTCAACAATCCGATCGTCGGCGACGTGGCCAAGGACATGCTCCGGCTGCTTGATCGCGGCGAACGCGACATCAAGGCCGACCCGACCCGCATCAAGGAGAACATCGGGCGGCTCGGCGGCACGCCGCGCGCGTTCGAGAACGCGGTCGACGCGCTGAAGGACTCCGGCGAATACGCGATTCCATTCGTGATCCAGGCGCTGCGCGACCCCGCGCAGCGGGACCTGCTCCAGCCGATCCTCCGCTGCCTGCCGCAAATCGACCATCCCGGCCTCAATCCCCTGGTCATGGCCGTGCGCGTCCACGATGACGTCACCAAGGGCTACGCCATCGCGGCCCTGGGGAAGATCGGATACCTCCAGGCCGTCCCGTACCTGCTTCAGTTGGCACAGGACCCCAACGCGACGCCGACGGTCCGCGCGGCCGTTGCAGCCGCGCTGGACGGCATCCAGGCCCGCGGCACCGCCTTCGATCGCGACCTGCCGGCGGCGCTGGCGTTCTATGCGCTGGCCGAGGACTACTACGCGGACAAGGCGTCGCTGGCCGCCGACCCGCGCCTCGACAACGCGAACGTGTGGTACTGGCGCGACGACCTCCTCCAGAACATCGAGGTCCCGACGGCGATCTTCAACGAGATCATGGCCATGCGCTGCTGCGAGGAGGCCCTGCGGCTGGACCCGGGCTTGAAGCCCGCGCTGGCGCTGTGGCTGGCGGCCAACTTCCGCCGCGAGGCCCAGCTCCCGGCCGGCCTGACCGATCAGACCCGCCCGCCGAACTACCCGCCGGCGGCGTACTTCGCACAGTCCGCGGGCGCTGAGTACTGCCTGATGGCCCTGGCGCGCGCGGTGGATACGTCCGACCCGGCGGTGGCCCTCGGCGCCGTCGAGGCCCTGCGGCAGACGGCCGGACCGGCCAGCCTGGTTGGCGACGCGTCCGGGCGCCTCCCGCTGGCCGAGGCGCTGTCGTTCGCGAACCGCATGGTGCGAATCCGCGCCGGCCTCACGCTGGGGCTGGCTCGCCCCGAGCGGCCGTTCCAGAATTATCAGAACCTGATGCCGGTGCTGTCCGAGGCGTTAATGCTCTACGCCGGCGGGCGGAACGCGTTGGTGGTCGATCCGGATGCGGCGTCGGCGAACGTCGCGGCGGCGGCCCTGCGCGACGAGGGGTACGAGGTCCTGGTCGATGCGCAACTGTATCCCGGCCTCGAGAAGGTGCGGACGCAGTTGCCCGGCCTGGACGTGATCTGTCTCGCATCCAACGTGCAGCAGCCGGCGCTGACCGATGCGCTGACCGCGCTCCGCTCCGAATTCCGCTTCCGCTCCACCCCTGTGATCCTCGTCACCAAGCCGGGTGCCGCGGACACGGTTCGCGATCTGGTCCGGGCGGATTACCGCCTGGGCGAGGTCTCCGACCAACCCGCCGCCGCCCAGCTCTCCAAGGCCGTCGCGGCCGTCTCGCAGGCGGTCGGCGCCAAGGCCGTCACGCCGGAGGTCGGGGCCAAGCTGGCCCAGGAAGCAGCGGAGGTCCTGCGGCTGCTGGCTCTGACGAACAACCCGCTCTTCAACGTCGCCGACGCCGAGCCGGCGTTGCTGACGTCGCTGGCGACAAAAGACGCCGATCTGCGGCAGACCATCGTCGAGGTCCTGGGGTATCTCGGGTCCACGAAGGCGCAGGAGGCGATCGCGGCCCTGGCGTTCGACACGAACGAGCCGCAGGACACGCGGGTGAAGATGTTCACGGCACTGGCCGAGGCCGCCAAACGCCGGGGCAACCTGCTCGGGGCCGCCGCCGTCAAGAAGATCGTGGACACGGCCGAGGGCGACGCCGACCTGACGATTCGCGAGGCCGCGTCCCGGACGCTGGGGGTGCTGAATCTCCCCGGCGCACCGGCGAGCCAGATCATCC
Organism: uncultured Phycisphaerales bacterium; assembly: GCA_903914415.1. Lineage (GTDB taxonomy): Bacteria > Planctomycetota > Phycisphaerae > UBA1845 > Fen-1342 > Fen-1342. Next base: position 11,849 of record CAIWOY010000411.1, read on the forward strand.
GCGATCAGTACCGCGGGTAGGAGCGTCGCATGTTTCACGCGTTGGCACCTTGGGTCCTGTGGCTGGCGCTCGCGCCTTCGGCGGACACGAAGGTCGGCGCGGGGCCGCAGCCGTCGGCCACGCCGCTCTCGTGGGAGTTCGACCTCAAGTTTCTGGACCCGAAGCGGATCGAATTGCAGCTCCCCGGGTCGGACCGACCCGTGGTGTACTGGTACGTGGTGTACACGGTGATCAACAACACCGGGCGCAGCCAGCGCTTCGCACCGCTGTTCCAGATCGTCACCGCGGACCTGCGCGTACTCGATACGGACATGGGCATCAGCCCGCTGGTGTTCGACGCGATTGCGGAGCGGCATCACGTCACGCACCCCTACCTCGTCGATCCCGTCAAGGCCTGGGGCGCACTGCTCACGGGGGACGACAACGCCCGCGAGTCGGTGGCCATCTGGCGGCAGGTTGACCTAACCCTAAATGACTTCACGATTTACGTCGCCGGGCTCAGCGGCGAGACCCAACTCGTCCGCAACCCCGTCTACAAGCCCGACCAGGCCGAAATGCGCAAGATCGCCGGGCCGGACGGCCGTGAGCGCGACGTGCTGGTCAATCCCAAGCACTTCACGCTTCGCAAAACCCTCGAGATCCGCTATACTCTCCCTGGCTCGCCCCAAACGGGCTTCGAGGCCGTCCCAGAGCGGGGCGACACCCGTTGGGTTATGCGCTGATTGTCCCCGCGGCACGCGCGGCGCTGTCCACAATGCTGCGTCAGCAGAGGTAGGTCGTTATGGCTCACAAAAAAGGTCAAGGCTCGACGCGCAACGGACGCGACAGCAATCCGCAGTTCCGCGGCGTAAAGCTCGGCGGCGGGCAGCTCGCCCGCGTCGGTGCGATCATCGTCCGACAGTGCGGCACGCCCTTCAAGCCCGGCCGCAACGTCGGCCGCGGCCGCGACGACACCCTGTTCGCCCTGGCCGACGGGGTGGTCGAATTCCGCGGCCGGCTGGTGTCGATCGTTCCGCCCGAGTCAAAGAACTGACTTGTAACGATTGGGCGGCATACGCCGGGGCTCCGCGCGGGCGTGCCGATTAATCCACGCGTTCTGGGTACTACAACGCTATTTCGTGACCTGAGATACGACTGCCACGGCGCCTCGGCGGTTCTAGAGCGGTTTCACTTTTTCTCCGTTGCATAACCACAGTGGCGAAAGAACCCCTTGACGTCGCTGGGGGTGACGCGCTCGAGGACGGGTTGGAGCGCGGCCCAGAGCTCGGTCATGACCCGCAGCCCCAGGCTGCGGA